>CAIMUS010000240.1 GCA_903844665.1 uncultured Pseudomonadota bacterium | reverse complement strand
GGGGCGGTTCGCGAACCGCCCCTACGGGGATTCCCTAGGAGCGCCGGCATTTTGCCGGCTGTTGACTGGCGTCGATGCCCTGGGGCCGGCGAGGACGCCGGCGCTCCCAGGGTCGGATTGTCCCGCCTTAAGTTGGTAGCCGTAGATTGATGTCCATGTATCTGATAAATAATAATTTTTCATGGAAGTTACCTATCAAAATCATTGCGGCAGCCCACTAGCACGTAGGTTAGGATGACGAAGAAACCTCAGCGGTAAACCCACCTTGGCAATGTTGGGTTTCGTTCCTCAACCCAACCTACGAGCTACGAGCTTTATTCCCTCCTGCCAAGGGGGGCCCGAAGGGCGAGGGGGTTAGTCCGCAAGATCGAACCACCCCGGCGCTGCGCGCCACCCCTCCTTATCCAAGGAGGGGAATCCATACCTATCCATGCCCGACTTTCCGGTATACCCTTTGCCAGAAATCACTATTCATACCGTCACGCCGGCGTGGCGGCAAACTGTCCGCGTTTTTCATAGAACTCCGCGCTAAACTCCGCCAGCCGCCCGGCGGCGATGGCGCCGCGCAGGTCGGCCATGAGTTGTTGATAGTAGTACAGATTATGGATGGTGTTCAGGCGGGAACCCAGGATTTCCTTGCATTTGTCCAGATGGCGCAGATAGGCGCGGCTGTAGTGGCGACAGGTGTAACAGCCGCATTCCAGGTCCAGGGGATCGGTGTCGGACTGGTGCCGGCTGTTGCGGATGTGGATATCGCCCCACTGGGTGAACAGACAGCCGTTGCGGGCGTTGCGGGTGGGCAGCACGCAATCGAACAGATCGATGCCCCGGCGCACCGCTTCCACCAAGTCTTCCGGTTTGCCCACGCCCATCAGATAACGGGGTGAGTCGGCCGGCAGCAGGGGCACGGTGATCTCCAGTATCTGCAGGCGTTCCTCCAGGCTTTCCCCGACCGCCAGGCCGCCGACGGCATAGCCGTCGAAACCGAGCTGCTGTAGTTCGAGCGCGGATTGCCGCCGCAGGGCCGGATAGACGCCACCCTGGACAATCCCGAACAGCGCGGCTGGATTGCCTTCATGGGCGCGCTTGCTGCGCTCCGCCCAGCGCAGCGACAGTTCCATCGACCGCCGCGCCTGTTCCGCGGTGGCGGGATAGGCGGTGCAATCATCCAGCACCATGACGATGTCCGCGCCCAGGGCGCGCTGGATCGCCATGGATTCTTCCGGTCCCAGAAACACCCGATCACCATCCACCGGCGACTGAAACCAGACTCCTTCCTCGCTTAGCTTGCGCATGGCGGCCAGGCTGAATATTTGGAAGCCGCCTGAGTCGGTCAGGATCGGACCATCCCAGTGCATAAAGTCGTGCAGATCGCCATGGCGGGCGATGATATCCACGCCGGGGCGCAGCAGCAGATGGAAGGTGTTGCCCAGGATGATTTCGGCGCCGCCGGCGCGCAACTCTTCCGGCGTCATGGCCTTGACCGTACCGTAGGTGCCGACCGGCATGAAGGCCGGGGTTTCCACCGTGCCGCGGCGGAAACTCAGGCGCCCGCGACGGGCGCAACCGTCGGTTTGTAACAGGCTGAACCGCATACGCTTCTATCAAGCCCTGCCCTTGCTTAGGACCGCAGCAATCCCCGCATGGCGGAAGAGACCTTGACTCGCTTCTCGCCGGTGTAAGCCTCATGATTGGCTTCGATATCATCGAGCTTGTAGCGGTAGTTGACCATCATCCCGGCGGACTGACGAAAACCCTCGGGCGAAGTATTACCCAGCCAGTCCAGCCGTTCGATCCGCGCCCCGTTCGATAAATGGAAATGGGCCACCCGATCCAGCGCGATGCCGTCGGGCCGCTTTTCCTCGGCCAGATAATGCGTACCCAAGCGCATCAAGGGCGCCTTCAGGGCCTTGGCGAATTCCGCTTTCTTATGCCAGTCGGGCCGCTCCAGCAGGGTTTTGACGATTCCTTTTTTACCCGGCTCCAAATCCAGGGCGTACAAGGCCTTGCGCTCGGAAGGGGTCAACAGTCTATTCTCGGCCTCCTCCACGGGCGCCTTGAGCCGGCCGTTCAGCCAGGAACAGAAGCCGGGAATAGGCGATAGCGTGGCAAAAAGCTTCAAGTTCCTGAATTCGTCCGCCAGTACATCGACCACCCGCTTGATCAGGAAACTGCCAAAGCTGATGCCGGCCAGTCCCGTCTGAGCGTTGGAAATGGAATAAAAGATCGCCGTATCGACCCGGTGGGGATCCATGACCGGCGCCTGCTGGTCCAGCAGGTTCTGGATATTGTCCGCGATTCCGTTGACCAGAGCGACCTCCACGAAAATCAGCGGTTCGTTCGGCATCCGCGGATGGAAGAAGGCAAAACAGCGTCGGTCCGCATCCAGGCGGTTTTTCAGATCGTCCCAGCTCTGGATGGCGTGTACCGCTTCATAGGCGATCAGTTTTTCCAGCAGGGAAGCCGGCGATTCCCACTTGATCTGCCGCATCTCCAAAAAGCCGACATCGAACCAGGACGCCAGCAGCGTCTTCAGTTCTTTTTCCAGTACGGCCAATTTCGGATCGCCCTTGCAGAAGTCCAGCAGTTCCGCCCGCAAATCCACCAGAAAATGCACCCCCTCCGGCAGGCCGTTGAACTGGGTAAGCAGGCGCAGCCAGGGCGGGCGGAGAATCTGCCGCAGGTCCTGCTCCGCCTTGATGGTTTCCAGCGGATCGGCGCCGGCCTTTTGCAGGTTGGCCACCGCCCGATCGACCGCCTTGCGGTTCGGCCCGAATTCATCGACCAGAATCTGCAGGAAACGCCGGCGACCTTGTGGATTCAAAGATAGATAGGTGCGTCCCAGGTTAGCCGCGCGGGCGTGCGCCGAGACCTCGCCACCGCGCGCTTCCAGACAATCGCGCATCTGGGCCTTGATGGGATCGACATCCTTATCCCCCAGGTTGGGGGCGGGAGACACCGAGAAGACGCCACTGGTCCTGTCGGCTACCTCACGCCACACTTCGCGGAGATTTTGAACGGTACGGTTAAGCAGGCTGATCCGGGTAGCTTCGTTCATGAGAGCACTTTAGTAACAGAATACTCATTTAATTTCTATTCAGTTTAGCGGTTATTTCGGAAGGTGAACAACCATCCTTAAATCTAACCCATCAGCAGAATCTCTTCCGCATGGGCAAGCTGTTCCGGTGTGCCCCCCAGCACGACCACATCACCGGGCTTAAGGGTCAGGTCGGGACCAGGCGCATCATAACGTTCATTGCCGCTACGCACGGCGGTAATCCTAACGCCGAGTTGTTGCAGCTTTAGGTCTCCCAACCGGGAGCCGGCGGCGTAGGCGCCGGGCGGCAGGTAAACGCTGGCCAGGCGTTCGTGGTCCCGGCCGGCCTCCCGTCGCCGTTCCGCCTCCGCCCGACGGAAGAACACCCGCAGCACCTGATAGCGGTCGCTGCGCACCGTCCTGACCCGGTCGATCACCTTGCCCAGGGGCACTTCCAGCAACAACAGCAGTTGGATCGCCAGCATCAGGCTGGCTTCCAGGGTCTCAGGCACCACCTCGGTGGCGCCGGCATCGAGAAATTTATCCAGGCTGGCGTCATCGCGGATGCGCACCAGAATCGGCAGATCCTGGCGCCGCGCCCGCACGATATGCAGAATCTTGAGCGCGCTTTGTTCATCGTTAAAGCTGATGATCAACGCCCGGGCCCTCGCCACTCCGACCGCTTCCAGAATTTTGTAATGGGTGGCGTCGCCGAAAAATACCGGTTCACCCGCCTTCCAGGCTTCCTTGATCCGCACCGGCTCCAGATCCAGCGCCACATAATCGAAACCTTCCTCACGCAGAAAGCCGGCCATATTCTGCCCGATCCGGCCGAAACCGCAGATGATCACATGATCCCTGGCCGCCTCCATGGCCGCGGCGATATCGCGCACCCGTCGGGTGGCTCCACCCAGACGGGTGTTGGCGAATACGATCCGGGCTACAGGACCGTTGTAGCGGATCAACAGCGGCGTCAGCGCCATGGAGATGACAATCGCCGCCAGGATCGGTTGGCTGTCGGTCCGGGTCAGCAGCCCGTTGCTCAGCGCCAGCGCCAGCAGGGCAAAGCCGAATTCGCCGCCGTGCGCCAGGATCATGCCGGTACGCAGAGCCACTTCGTTGTCGTACCCCGCCAGGCGGGTCAGCAGTGCGACCAGGGGACCTTTACCCACCACCAGTCCTAACACGATTAACAGAATCCAGGGCCATAAGGGCGGCAACAGCCCCAGATTGAGCTGCATGCCGACGGTGATAAAAAACAGCCCCAGCAGAACATCCTGAAACGGGCGGATATCGGCGGCTATCTGATGGCGGAATTCGGTTTCGCCGAGCATCATGCCGGCGAGAAAAGCGCCCAATGCCAGTGACAGGCCCATCAGGCTGGTGATCCAGGCCGCGGTCAGTGAAACCAGCAGGACAGTCAGGGTAAACAGCTCCGCCGAGCGGGCCGCGGCGACTTCGCGGAACAGCGGCCGCAGCAACCAGCGACCCAGCGCCAGCATGCTGACGAAGGCCACAATGCCCTTGCCGAGGGCGGCGAGCAAGGGCAGCCCGATAGACCCGCCCTGATCGCCCGCCAGAATGGGGATGATGACCAGGAACGGAACCGCCGCCAGGTCCTGGAACAGCAGAATTCCCAGCGCCAGCCGGCCGTGCAGGGATTGCAATTCCAGTTGCTCGGTCAGTTGCTTGGCGACCATGGCGGTCGAAGACATGGCGAGCGCGCCTGCCACGATCAGCGCCGCCTGCCAGGGAATGTCCAGCTCCCAGGCGATCAGGCCGCCCGTGACAGTCCCCACCAGCATTTGGGCGCCTCCCAGGCCCAACAGGGTTCTGCGCATCGCGAGGAACTGTGGTATGGAAACCTCCAATCCCAGCGTAAACAGCAGAAACACCACGCCGATCTCCCCCAGCGAGTGGGTGATCGTGCTGTCGCGCAGCCAGCCCAACGCATGCGGTCCAGTCATCACGCCGACGACCAGATAACCCAATATGGGCGGCAGGGTAAGACGGCGGAAGATGGCGACGACGACCACCGCGCTACCGAGCAGCCTGATAATATCGTCCAGGCCATGGTATTCCATAATTGGTGCGGTCGGGTTTGCGGGAAACCATCAGCAAGGCTTATTTGGAAAGGGGCCTAACCAGTTCGCTCCTACAGCCCCCGGTTTAGTACCGGGAGTATGGGTGCTCCCTGCGGAGAACCGGTCCTGGGGGAACCGCAGACATTCCCGGTGGACGGCAGACGCTTTGCCAGCCGCCTTTGCCGTTCCTGGCTTCAGGCGGCCAGCGCCCTGGACATTTCTTCCAGTGCATCGTGGCCCTCCTGAACTCTGGCGAACGCCGTCAGGACCTGTTCCTTATTCAGTCCCAATGAAGACATGATGGCGACCGGCAGACGATCGGTGCCGGCATCGCCAATACCCAGACTATACAGCAGGCGATTGGCGATCAGGATCAGATTGGCGTACTCGGCATAGGGTTGAGAATAATCCTCCATCTTATGCCAGCGAATCGCAGCGGTAAATTCCTTGGGCATATTCCAGGCCCGCATCAGCCAGGCGCCGATCTGGCTGTGATCGGCGCCCAGCAGACGATCTTCCAATTGCTCGACGGGTATATGATGGTTTGCCGACAGGAAATGGTTCAGCAAGAAGAATTGGGCCGGAAACAATTGCGCCAGCACCAGGTAACCGAATTTATGCAGCAGTCCGCTCCAATAGACCAATCCCGGTTGCAAATACAGCGTATCCGGCAGGGATCGGCCCAATTCCCGCACCAGCGCCGCGCAATAAACCGCATGGCGCCAGAAAGCCCGGCGCCCCAGGGGGCCATCGGGGGGAATGGTAAAAGTCCGTCCCAGACTGGCGGCAAATCCCAACCCCGCGGTCACATCCATGCCCAGCACGGCAATAGCCTCATCCACCGAATTCACCTTGTTGCTCGCTTGCCTGGCATATAAAGGTGAACCGGCGTAGTGAAGCGTAGCGGTCATCAGTGTAGGGTTATCTCGAATAAAATTGGCAAGCCCTGCCTGTCCTATCTTCGGGTTCGCCCGCAGTTCCAGGATGCGGTGGGCCGCCGCCGGTAAGGCCGGCAGTTCCCGGTATATCTCGCGCAACTGGCGGGGGACATAATTGCTGGTGACTTCCATAAAATCCGCAGTGGTATTGGCCATTTTCTGCAGCAGATCCAAGGTGTCCAGCGGAATAGAAAAATGTCCCCAGGAAATTTCCTTGAGCAGGATCCAGCAATTGGCGCTGCTCATACAGATCAGCGTATCGTGGCTGCCGGCATCGAAGTAGACCTCGCCATCCAGCACCGCCAGACTGTCCTCGATGACGGCAGGCAGATCGAACAGGCCGGGCAGCGGTGGCCGGGAGCCGGGCTGGCAGCCTTTGAAGAGTCCTGTCAACTCGTCGCCGTAAAGGGGGTGAAAATCCCGCGCCAGCAGTTGCCGTAGCAGGGAAAAATCGAGAATGTGATTGCTGGGCAGGATCGCCATCAGATAACCCTGCTCGTCTCTCAGCAGAACGGCCCGGATCAAGCGGCTGGAGGGAATCCTGATCGCCTCGGTGATTTGCTGCAAAGTCCCCTTGGATGGATAGGAAATCAACCGGTAAGGCAGCTTCTGGCTGTCGAGATAATCCTTGACTGTATTTGGAAGGGCCATGAAATCTACCTGAAAAATATTTTATCGGCGCTACTGCGAAACCTTAAAATCGATTCTTTTTGTAGGGTGCGTCCCACGCACCCTAGCAACATTCCAACGGCCCAAGGCCGCTTTCAGTCCAATCCCGCCAACCGCCGGTAGCGGTTACCGGATTCCGGGCTGTCTCAGTTGGCGGCTTTACTCGAAACCGGAATATTGTTCTGTTGCAGCCGCTGTTTCAAGGTTTTCATTGCGGCGGCATCACGAACGGGACCGATGCGAACCTGGTGTATTTTGCCGCCGTCGGCGCCGGTGATGGTTTCCACGCGCGCCTGAACGCCCATGGCCAGCAGCGAAGCTTTGCGTCGGTCGGCCTCGGCACGATCGCGAAAGGAACCGGCGTGCAGAGTATAGGCTCCCGTCTTTTTCTCGGCTGCGCCCTTCTGCTCGGGGGTCCTGCCGGTGGCGCCCGGCGGGTTGGTCGCCTGCGAGCGGCTGATCAATTCCACCGGCGGCACTCCCTGGCCCGGCTTGGCGGCCGGATGCTGCCCACTCTGATTGGCGATGACCAGTTTCCGCTCCGGCAGCACCTTATAAAAATCATATTTAGGCTTAACAGCCAGGGACGACGCGGGCGCAGGTTCAGCCGGCCTGGCGGGTTCCACCTTCTTTTCCTGGCTGACGGCCGATTGTATCCGGGCTGGTTCAGGCGTCGACTTGCTGCGCACATAGGCCAGCAGACTGCCGAACAAACCGACCACCACCAACGTGAGCACCAACAAGCCATGCAGGCGTAAGCGGCGGCGGTTTTGCCAGCTCGAACCCAATTTGTAGTCACGTCTGCTGCTCACATAACCTCCGGGGCGGAAACTCCCAATAAAGACAAACCGTTACGGATGATCTGACGCACCGCCAGGCTCAGATTCAGGCGGGCGTCACGCAGGACCCCATCTTCCACCAGGACGCGGTGTTCGTTGTAATAGGTATGGAACGCATTGGCCAATTCCCTGAGGTACTGGGCAAGCTGGTGCGGTTCATACTGCAAGGCCGCCGCCTCCAGCACCTCGGGATAACGGGACAGCGCCACCAGCAGCGCCTCTTCCTGCGCCTCGACAAGCCGGCTCAGATTGGCATCGCCCCGCGCCTCGTCCCAGGTCCAGCCCTTTTCCCGCAATTTACCCATGACGCTGCATACCCGGGCATGGGCATATTGAATGTAGTATACCGGATTATCCCTGGATTGGGATTTAGCCAAATCCAGATCGAAATCCAGATGCTGCTCGCTTTTGCGCATAACATAGAAAAAGCGGGCGGGGTCATTGCCCACTTCCTGGCGCAGCTCGCGCAGCGTCACGAATTCGCCGGCACGGGTGGACATGGGCACGCGGATGCCCTGGCGATAGAGGATGGCGAACTGCACCAGCAGGACATCCAGTTTGGCCGGATCGACGCCCATGGCCTGCAACGCGGCCTTGACCCGCGGCAGATAGCCATGGTGATCGGCGCCCCAGACGTCGATCACCCGGTCGAAACCCCGCTCGAATTTTTCCAGATGATACGCGATATCGGAGGCGAAATAGGTAGTCTGACCGTTTTCCCGTTGCACCACCCGGTCCTTTTCGTCGCCGAAGGCGCTGGAGCGGAACCAGAGCGCGCCGTCTTTTTCATAAATCTGGCCGGCTTCATGCAGCCTGGCTATCGCCTTGTTGACGGCGCCGCGCTCGCTCAGGGAGCGCTCGGAATACCATTCGTCGTAGATGACCCCGAACTCCCGTAAGTCCTCGCGGATATCATCGAGGATGGTATTTAAACCCAACTCGAAGACATAGCGGTAGCGGTTTTCTCCCAACAGCGTTCTGCTGCGCTCGATCAGGGCATCGATATAGATCTCCTTGTCCCCACCCTGGGGTTCGTCCGGCGGCAGCCCGGCGGTCAAGTCGGCGGCCGGTACGGCATAGGCGGCGCCGTGTTCCCCATGCAGTACGGCGGCGATTTCGCGCACATAGCCGCCTTTATAGCCGTTGGCGGGGAAAGCTACCGTTTCACCGCATAACTCCAGATACCGTAGCCAGACACTGGCGGCCAGGATATTCATCTGCCGGCCGGCGTCGTTGACATAGTATTCCCGGTGTACCTGAAAACCCAAAGCTTCCAGCAGATTGGCCACCGTGGCGCCAAAGGCGGCGCCACGGCCATGGCCCACATGCAGCGGGCCGGTGGGATTGGCGGAGACGAATTCCACCTGCACCCGGTTGCCGGCGCCCAGGGGGTTGCGGCCGTAGGCATCGCCCTGGCGCAGAATGTCCCTGACAACCTGCTGATAGGCGGGAGGCGCCAGGAAAAAATTGATAAAGCCGGGGCCGGCGATTTCCACCCGGTCGATCCAGTCGACCGCCGGCAGAGCGGCGACGATGGTTTGCGCCAGTTCGCGCGGCTGGCGACGGGCAAGCTTTGCCAGCGCCAGGGCGATCGTGCTGGCGAAATCGCCATGGGCGCGGTCGCGGGTGCGTTCCAGGGTGATGGAGGGAAGAGTGGTGGCGGGCAACTGCCCGGTCTGGCGCAGCCCTTGCAATGCCTGTTCGATGAGTTGCTGCAACTGAGTTTTCAAACGAATTCCTCTGTGACTCGTAAATGACGTATCCGGTTTATTTTAACTATACAGGCGTTCGGGAAAGCAAGCCTCCGCCTTATCCCTGGGAGCGCCGGCGTCCCCGCCGGCAAAAAACCGGCCAAAGGCCGGCGCTCTCAAAAAGTTGTAGGATGGGTTTCGCTCCGCTTGCGCTCCGCTCTACCCATCCTACGGGTTTGCTACGGGTTTGCGAAGTTTTCGGTCGGACACCAGGATAAATTTTTCAACAACAGACATTTTGCCCGGCGCCGCTATATAATCACGGCCGAATTCGCTTGGCTCACCGCGCCTGGCCGGACGCGCGCCAGGGTGGGATATCCAGCTACTGAATCGGGTCAACCATGGCAAAAGCGATGTATGCCTTTTCGGGTGATCCCATCACCTATGGTCACCTCAACATCATCCAGCGCGCCGCCCGGGCGTTCGATGAGTTGATTGTCGGTATCGGTATCAACCCCAGTAAAAAATATATGTTTTCCCTTGAGGAAAGGACGACAATGGCCAAGAAAGCCGTGGCCGATCTGGCTAATGTCAGCGTCGTTTCCTTCAAGGGACTGCTGGTCAGTTATGCGTATGAGCAAGGCATTCAAGTGTTGGTGAAAGGCGTCAGAGACAGTAGGGATTTCGACTATGAAATGCTGCTCTATCAGGCCGGAGAAAGCCAAAAACTGGGTATCGATACCCATCTGCTGCCGGCGCGGCAGGATCTGATCCATGTAGCCTCCAGCGTGGTCAAGTCGATCTTGATCGAGCAGGGTGACGTCCATACTTACGTCCCGATTCATGTCCAGCAGGCGCTCTATGAACGGATGCTCGGCCAATATGTCGTCGGCATTACCGGTGAAACAGGCGTGGGTAAATCACATATCGGTCGCCTGTTCGAAAGCTGGGGTAAAGCGCATGCGGTTCCCGTCCATCATATCGAACTCGATCATATCGCCAATCAAATTCTGGCCGAACTCGACGATCCCGTCTACCGGGCGCTGCGATTGAAAATCGCGGCTGAATTTGGCTGCGAGATCGTGGATTCCAGGGGAGCAATCGATAAGAGAGCACTGGGTGAAATCGTCTTTAAGGATCCGGAACTGCTACGCCGATTGAATGCGATTATGGATCTGCCGCTATCGGTCCGATTAAAGCGGGAGATGTATGGCAGACGGGGCATCATAGCCATCAATGCGGCCTTGATCGCCGAGTCCGATATGATGTATTTATGTAATAATAATATCATCCTGGTGACGGCGGCCAGGGATATTCAGCGGGACCGGCTGCGGCAAAAGCAACTGACTGACAAACAAATTGAAAGAAGACTGCATAGCCAGTACAGTGCGGAACAGAAGAAAGAGCGTATAGCGCAAAAAATAAGGGAGCAAAATCATGGCTCGCTATGGCTGGTTGACAGTTCTGCAACCGTTCGTAAGGGACTGTTCGCAGAAGTCGCCACGGGTATTACTTATCTGCCTGCCAGGCCGAATTGAACAGGCGCTTGCTCCAGGATGTCGATTGGATTATACCGATGACCAGCCATTGTTAAATTTATCATTATGATTTATTTACCTCGATGTCCCAACTGTCGCAGAAAAATGATGGGTTACCGTATCTTCGATTTTGTGTTGCAGGGTCAAATGATTGTCTGCAGAAGCTGTGGGGCGCGGTTGATTACTGGATTTTCATGGATTTGTGCGGCTGCCCTCTTCCTGATTACTATTTTTATATTTATCCTATGGCTCTATTCGGAACCCCATCATCAGGCGTGGATTTTATTATTTATCTGGGGTTTTATTGCTCCGCTGATCCAGGTTAAATCCACCATTTTAACCAGAAAAAAAGGCGATAGCTTTACCGTCTCAGCCAGGACAAAAAGGTGGTGATAGACAGTAAGCGGCTGCTAATGTAACCGCCAGGCGACACTCATGATAGCGGCGACAACGGGGTGTGCATTGATGTTGTATACCGTGCTTTGCCTGGCGGCGAACGCCGGCGTCCCGACAGCGTCACCGGAAGCCCGCCGGCAGTATCTGCTGGCGGATTTCGAACAGTATGGTCTGGGCTGGCGGACTTACTCGGAGGATGCCGGCAGCCGCGTGCAGTATTCCCTCGAGGACTCGTCCCGGCCCGATGGGCACGGTAAAGTCCTGCGGCTGGATTACCGCTTCACCACCCCCGACGCCACGGCAGCCGGCTTCGGCATTCCGCTGCATGGCCTCGACGCTTCCGGCTACGACCATCTGTCTTTCTGGCTCAAGGGTGATTCACGCCAGGGTTATGCGGATTCCCTCAAGGTGGAATTCCGGCGGCCCGATCCCACGGTGCGCGGCATGGAGGAGAGCGGCAGTTATGTCGTCAACGGCATCGGCGCTGACTGGCGGCGCTGTCTCATTCCCTTGAATTTCATGACCGGTATCCACGATTGGACCCGGCTTAAGGAACTGGTCATCGTGGTGCAGGCGCGCCGTTCTCCCGTCCGCCAGGGCGGTTTCTATCTGGACGATATCCGGCTGTTACAGACCGGTCAGGCCGGACCCGGTAGTCGGGATAAAGTCGTCGCCGTCCGTAAAGAGGCGCTGGAAGCCTCACTGGGCGGCCAGGAGGCCCTCAAGCCCTATTTGCAGACTCGGCTGGCCGGCTGGCCCAGCCGACTCCTGGTGGACAGGACTCAATTGCCATCGGACCTGCAACCATTTCTCTGGCGGCTGGCGCGGGATACCTGGCGCGGACTGACGGCGCTCAGCGACCGCGAGCATGGTCTGCCGCTCGATTATATCCAGTTCGACCCCGCTGCCACGGCGGTGACCGCCGCCCGGCTCGGCGATTACACCAATATCACCACTGTCGGCCTGTATCTGCTCAGTATCGTGGCCGCCCTGGAGCTGCGTTTCATCGAGCGGCCCGAAGCCCTGGCGCTGCTGAATACCACCCTGGGCACGCTGGAGCGGCTGGAAACCTATCAGGGCTTTTTCTACAACTTTTACGATACCACCACCCTGGAGCGCACCAGCCATTTCGTCTCCTTTGTCGATTCGGGCTGGCTGACCGCCGGCCTGATGGTGGTCCGGATGAGTTTTCCCGAACTGTACGGCCGCTGCACCCGGCTGATCGAGCAGGGTCATTACGGCTTTTTCTACGATCCCGTCGTCCAGCAGATGCGCCAGGGTTATTATGTCAACCTGCCGGCTTATTCCGAATATCATTACGGCCTTCTCTATACCGAATCGCGGCTGGGCAGTCTGATCGCTATCGGCAAGGGGGATGCGCCGGCGGAGCACTGGTTTCGCCTGATCAGGACCTTTCCGGCCGGCTATGACTGGCAATCCCTGCCGCCGCGAAACCGCCGCTTGAAGCACGTGGATGGTTGGGATGTGGTCGGCGGTTATTACCAGTGGCGGGGATGGCGCTACGTTCCCTCCTGGGGCGGCAGTATGTTCGAGGCCTTGATGCCCACCCTGGTGCTGGATGAACAGCGCTACGCCCCCACCAGTCTGGGTAGCAACGATATCGTGCATGCCACCCTGCAACGCCGTTACGCCCTGGAGCAACTGGCCTGGCCGGTCTGGGGGTTGTCGCCCGGCGCCGACCCGGAACGGGACGGCTACGGCGAATACGGGGTCAAGGTGCTCGGTGCGCGCGGCTACCCGGCGGGCGCCGTCACCCCGCACGCGGCGGCGCTGGCGCTGGCGGTGCTGCCCGCCGAGGCCGCCGCCAATCTGCGCGAACTTGCCCGGCGCTATGAACTCTATGGCGAGTATGGCTTCTACGATGCCGTCGCGCCCGCCAGTGGCAAGGTCGCCCACAAATACCTGGCCCTCGATCAAGCCATGCTGTTTATCGCCCTGGCCAATCACCTGCGGCCTCATTGCATCCAGAATTATTTCGCCGCCGATCCTATCGTCCGCGGGGTGTTGCCGCTGCTCGGCCTGGAAAATTTCTTTGACTAAACAAAAGCCCGGTCGCTATGGCCAGCGTCGCATTCGAACAGGTCGATAAGGTATTCGCGGGTGGCGTGTACGCCATCCGGGGGTTGACGCTGGCTATTGCGGACGGCGAACTGCTGGTCTGCGTGGGTCCCTCAGGCTGTGGCAAATCCACCGTGCTGCGGCTGCTTGCCGGCCTGGAAGAGGTGACGCGCGGCGAGTTGCGCATCGGCGGGCAAGTGGTCAATCACCTGCCGCCGCAGCAGCGCAATGTCGCCATGGTGTTTCAGGATTATGCGCTCTATCCCTACCTGTCGGTGCGCGGCAATCTGGAATTTCCCTTGAAGATGCGCCGGTTGCCGCGCCCGGAGATCCGCCGGCGGGTGGAACAGGTGGCCGCCATGCTCGGCATGACCGAACTGCTGGAACGGCTGCCGAGGCAGTTGTCCGGCGGCCAGCGGCAACGGGTGGCGATGGGGCGGGCGCTGGTGCGCGACCCCGCGGTGTTTTTGCTGGACGAACCTCTGTCCAATCTGGACGCCAAGCTGCGGGTGCAGGTCCGCGCGGAAATAGGCGAATTGCAACAGCGAACCGGCGCCACCATGATTTACGTGACTCACGATCAGATGGAAGCGATGACCCTGGGCGACCGGGTGGCGGTGCTGAATCAGGGCGTGCTGCAACAGGTGGCGCCGCCCCAGGAATTGTATGAGCACCCCGTCAATCTGTTTGTCGCCGGCTTTATCGGCAACCCGCCGATGAATCTGTTTCCCGCCCGGCTGGTCGGCGCCCCCCAGGGCCGGCTGGCGCTGCAATGGGGTGAGCAGCAGGCGCCACTGTCCGCCGCCCCGGCCGGCTGGCGCGCCTGGCTGGAGCGGCCGCTGACGGCAGGGATTCGGCCGGAAGCCGTGCGCGTGGCCGATGCCGGTACGGAAGAGGGTATCCTGACGACCGTGGTCGATGTGGAATATCTGGGCCATGAAACTTTGGTCAAGGTAAGGCCAGGACCCGCCGGCGCCGATCCGGCCATGACCGCTATCGTGGCCCGGCTGTCCGGCATGCGGCGGTTTGACCGTGGCGACGGGCTGCGGATACGGTTCGCCACCGACCGGCTGTATCTGTTCGCCGCCGACGGCGGGGTGCTGACTGTTAGCGAGGCGATGCATGAGCCGGGCCTATAACGTTATCCTTGGCGGCCTGCTGGCGGCGGTCCTGTGGCTCTGCACGGCGGGCGCCACGGCGCCGCCCTCCGGCCAGCGTATCCTGCCGGAGGGACCCTGGGGCGATAAGATCGAACAGCAATGGTTGGAGTTGCAGCGCGAGTTGGCTTCACGCCATCCGAACAGCACCTTTATTATCGCCCGGGAAAGCGGCCACAATATCCTCTTCGACCAGCCCGACGTGATCGTCGCCGCCGTGCGCAAACTGCTCGCCGGCGGCGCCGGCAAACCCCGCTGAGATGCCCATGCCGACAGTCGATTTCGCCCACGGTTTCGGCTTCGATCCTACCTACGGTTACACTCTCGATACCCTGCTGCAACTGCCGCCTCCGCCGGAACCGGCGGATTTCGCCACTTTCTGGCAGAGCCTGTTCGCCAAGGCGCGAGCGGTGCGGGTGGCGCCGCAGTTGCGGGAAATCGTCAGCCCGCTGCGGGAGCAGCGTGTATTCGCGGTCGAATACACGTCTTTGGGCAACTTCCGCATCAAAGGCTGGTTGACCATTCCGAGGGACGAGCCGGTGGAGCGTGGCGCCGTCATCGGTCACGGCTACGGGGGGCGTGACGGCCCCGACCGTGAATTGCCGCTGGCTCGCTGCGCCGCGCTGTTCCCCTGCGCCCGTGGCCTGTCGCTGAGCGCGCACCCGGCCATTCCCACCGATCCTGCCGGACACGTGCTGTACGGTATTCAAAACCGCCATGCCTATATCCTGGGTGGTTGCGCGGCGGATATCTGGTGCGCGGCCTCCACCTTGCTGGAACTGTTTCCGGCCGTCGCCGCCCGCCTGGATTATCTGGGCATCAGCTTCGGCGGCGGCGTCGGCGCCCTGGCTCTGCCTTGGGATGAGCGGTTTCACAGCGCCCATCTGTGCGTCCCCAGTTTCGGCAACCATCCCGTGCGCCTCGGCTGCCCCTGCGTCGGCAGCGGCGAGGCGGTGCGGACCTACCATCGGGAGCGGGGCGGCATTGCGCTGGAGGTATTGCGCTATTTCGACGCGGCCAGCGCGGCCCGGTATCTGCGTATTCCCATGCATATCGCGGCGGCACTGTTCGATCCCGCCGTCCCACCGCCGGGGCAGTTTTCCGTGTATAACGCTATCGGCGGTCCAAAACGCTTGTTTGCGCTGTCGGCGGGTCATTTCGACTACCCCGACCAGGTGGCGGAACAGCAGAGATTATTTGCGGAATTGCAGGATTTCTTCAGGATTGCCTGAAAACCAAGCGCGGCTCGCGCTTGGCTGAAGGTTTAGCTTCATTATATTGTAACGCCACTGTAACATTGCTCGCCTATCGTGTACCGGCATTTTGATTTCCTTACTGTGGATATATGAATAGAGAGTATCACAAGTGGTATAGCCCGCGACTCCAGCGCGACATGGAGTTGCTGATTTTCGGCCATGCCGGCGCCAAGGTGTTGATCTTCCCGACCCGCTGCGCCCGGTTTCATGAGTATGAGAATATGGGGCTGGTGCGTGCGCTGGCCCCCAAGATCGAACACGGTCAGTTGCAATTGTATTGTCTGGACAGCATCGACGCCGAAAGCTTTTATTGCTTCTGGATCCGTCCGCCGGACCGCATTCACCGTCACCTGCAATACGAAAGCTATATTCTGCATGAAGTCATGCCATGGATGGCGATGAAAAACGCTCATCCCTGCACTATTTCGCATGGTTGCAGTTTCGGCGCATTTCATGCCGTCAATCTGGCGTTTCGCCACCCGCACCTGTTCAAGAAGGTGGTCTCCTTGAGTGGCCGGTTCGATCTAACCACCGGGATGGAGCATTTCCGGGATCTGTTCGACGGGCATTACGACGAACAGATATATTACAATACCCCAAGCCATTTCGTTTCGAATTTAAGCGACGACCGTATCCTAAACCACCTCCGGAATCTGGATATCGTCTTGGTCGTCGGCGATCAGGATCCCTTTCTCGACAATAACCTTCGTTTGAGTACGGACCTGTGGAATAAGAATATCTGGCACGCGCTGCACATCTGGAACGGCCGGGCGCATAGTCCGCATGACTGGCGGCAAATGGTCGGCCTGTACGTCTGAACGGTAGCCGGTAAGCGGTTACCCCTGAAACCCCCTCAGCCCAGGGCAATGGCCGCCTGCTCGCGCGTATAGAACAGACCGTCCCTGATAAAACCGGCGATCAGGCTGCCCTTGACGGCCGCCACCCGGCCCGCCGGAGTACGGGCTATGACCACTGCGTCCGGCAGGCCATCCATCCGATGGACCGGCGCCTGGCTGCCGTCGGCATTGCAGGACAGATAGATAACCCCGGTCTCCTGATCCTTAAACCCCGGCAGGAAACCCAGCCCCCGGTTTTCCGGACTGACACCTCGGGTGCCGGCAAAGTACCGGTTCTGGGTTTTCAGGGTGGTTCTCGTCATCAACTGCGCCATCGTCGTGCCCTCCCCCTAGCGGGTGCTGCACAGGCCCAGGATCACGCCAGGATCGGCCGCTATCGCCGCGCCGATCCTGCGACCCTTAGGGTCCAGGTTGCGCTTTGCCCGGATTCCCCTGGCAAAGCAGTTGTTATAAAAAAGATACAAGCTTTGCTAAAATGATACACGGTCTAATTATAGAACATTTGTTGCATTTGTATAAAGAAGTGTGAATTTTTCACAACAAAATTGTAAACAATTACCTGTTGTGGCGATGGAGCGGCCTGCCGGGTCCACGGGCAGTGCTAATCCTCGATGGGCGGGAGTACTTTCAAGACTTCCTCGATGGTGGTCACGCCGGCCGCCACCTGATAGGCGGCGCTGATGCGCAGTGGCAGCATACCCTCCTGGCTGGCCTGCTGGCGAATCTGAACATTATCGGGATCGGCCCGAAACAGCCGGCGCAGATTGGAGGTCACCGCCAGCAACTCGAAAATGCCCGAGCGCCCCAGATAGCCGGTATGGCGGCATTCCACGCAGCCCTTCGGCACGGCCATGGTATCGGGCTTGTCGATCACCCAGGGATTAAGCAGGTTGTCCCACAAGGTTTCATCCAGGGGCGCGCTCTCCTTGCAGTGGGGACAGAGGTTACGCACCAGGCGCTGGGCCATGATCCCCACCAGGGTGCTCTGAATCAGATAATAGGGAATGCCGATATCCAACAGGCGGGTGATGGCGGAGGGCGCGTCGTTGGTATGCAGGGTGGACAACACCAGATGGCCGGTCAAGGCCGCCTGGATCGCCATCTGGGCCGCCTCCAGGTCGCGAATTTCGCCGACCATGATAATATCCGGGTCCTGCCGCAGCAGGGTGCGGATGCCCTGGGCGAAGGTAAGACCGATGCCGGCTTGCACCTGCATCTGATTGAGTTCGGGCGAGACCATTTCGATGGGATCTTCCACCGTGCAGACATTCAGTTCGGGTCGGGCCAGGTATTTCAGGGTGGAATAGAGCGTGGTGGTTTTGCCGGAACCGGTCGGGCCGGTGACCAGCACGATGCCGTTGGGCCGCTTGATCATATTCTCCCAGGCTTTTTCCTCGCGCGGCGAAAAGCCCAGTTGGGCGAAACTTTTAACCACGATATCCGGATCGAAAATACGCATCACGCACTTTTCGCCGAAGGCGGTCGGCATGGTGGACAGGCGCAGTTCCACCTCCCGCCCGCCGGCGGTGCGGGTCTTGATCCGGCCATCCTGGGGCCGGCGCCGTTCCGCCACGTCCATGCGGCCGAGGATCTTGATGCGGCTGGTGACCGCGTTCATTACCGGCGGCGGCAACTGATAGACCTGATGCAAGATGCCATCGATCCGAAAGCGGATATTGCCCTGCTCCCGGCGTGGCTCCAGGTGAATGTCGCTGGCCCGCTGGCCGAAAGCGTATTGCAGTAACCAGTCGACCAGTTGCACCACCGGCTGATCTTCGACGCCCAGCGTGCCCTGCTGTCCCAGTTCCACCAGTTGCTCGAAATTAAAAATGCCCGGCGTCGGTTCATTCTTGCCATGAGTATCGGCCGCGCCCCGTACCGACCGGGACAGGCCATAGAATTCCAGCAGATAACGGTTGATCTCCAGCGGATTGACCACCACGCGGACGATCCGCTTGCCCAGCAGGGTCTTGAGGTCGTACTCCCAGTCGGTCAGATAGGGCTCACAGGTGGCGAAAGTCGCGCTGTCGGCGTCGATCGCCAGAGGCAGAATGCGGTAACGGTAGGCATAGGCGTAAGAAACGACTTCCGTCACCGCCGCCATATCCACGGTCAAGGGATCGATCCGCTGGTATTCCAGCCCTGTTCGTTGGGCCAGCCACATCGTCAAAGCTTCCAGGCCGAGCGGCTTGCCGGGCGTTTTCAGATTGTTCGGCTTTTGCTGTGCAATAAAGACCAGGGGATGTAAATCGTGATGTTTCTCCCTGCCGTTTACCCCGGCTTTCAGGTGCGCCGCCTCCGGTTCGGCCAGCAAGCCGTCCTCCACCAAGTGTTCCAGTACTTCCGACAGGGTGAGTTTATGGCCGCCCCCATGGCGTGGCGTCGAGGATTCAGCGCCGAGGTTTCTGGGGAGACGGGTGATTTGATCCGCTTTTATGGTTGGCATGGGAGAGTGCTTAACTGAGTAATACTTCTTGGGCTAAGGTTCAAGTTCGGGTACCGGCTTCGCCGGCGCTGCTTGTAGTGCTTGGTTAGGGTTTAAGGTTTGACAGTTCCGTAGTTCCGTAGGGTGTATTTTACGCACCATCGCACGGGTGAGTGGTGCGTGGAACGCACCCTACACTTGCTTGACAGCACGACCTTGCTACTTTATCATGCCGTCTTACTTAAATCTTACATTTAAGCTTCCATCATGGCTATAGAAATTACACGGCTTTCCAGTAAGGGACAAGTCATCATTCCTAAATCTATCCGCCAAAACCATCGTTGGCTTATCGGGCAGGAGTTTACCGTAGAGGACACGGGTGAGGGTGTTTTACTGCGGCCGAAATCGCCTTTTCCGCGTACCACTGTCGAAGAAGTGGCCGGTTGCCTCAAATACAGCGGCCCACCGAAAACGCTGGAGGAAATGGAAGATGCCATAAGAAAAGGCGTGCTGGAGCAATGGCATGATAGCCATTGACACGAATATCGTGGTGCGTTTTCTGACTGAGGATGACCCGATACAATTCAAAAAGGCTGTCAAACTATTCAACGAGTTAGAGCTTTTCATTCCCGATAGCGTGGTCCTTGAAACGGAATGGGTGCTACGATTTGCTTATAAGTTTTCTCCTGCGGAGATTGTCAGCGCGTTCCGAAAATTATTAGGCTTAGCAAGTGTTCACGTGGATAATAATAGCAAAATTACCAAACTACTCGAATGGCACGAACAGGGATTGGATTTCGCCGATGCTTTTCACCTCGCTAACAGCGCTGTTCTCTCGGAATTGGTTACTTTCGATAGCAAATTTGCCCAGCGCGCAAAGGGTAAAAGCAGTTGCCAGGTGCGAAGGCCCTAATGCCTTAAGTCCATAGGTCAGCCCTTTAAAGGTGACCAATTTTTATTCAATATATTCAGTGACTTAAAATTTTTGGCACGAAGTTTCCAGGAACAATAAAGCCGTAAAATCAATAGGTTACTAACCTCACCTTTAAAGCCCTGGGCTGGCATGGTGAAGCCTATAACCACCCGATTACCCACATATTGCACTGCAAGGGTATCCACTTAAGTCGGGACACTTTGCAGGCTGAGCCCGTAGGGGCGGTTCGCGAACCGCCCCTACGGGGATTCCCTGGGAGCGCCGGCATTTTGCCGGCTGTTGACTGGCGTCGATGCCCTGAGGCCGGCGAAGATG
>CAIMUS010000239.1 GCA_903844665.1 uncultured Pseudomonadota bacterium | reverse complement strand
GGGGCGGTTCGCGAACCGCCCCTACGGGGATTCCCTGGGAGCGCCGGCATTTTGCCGGCTGTTGACTGGCGTCGATGCCCTGAGGCCAGCGAAGATGCCGGCGCTCCCAGGGTCGGATTGTCCCGCCTTAAGTTGGTGGCCCAGGCCAGGGGCGATCCGGAAGCGCCCCTGGCCCGCGAGGAAATCATCGCCAAGGCGAAGATGCTGCTGCAATTCGGCGGTGTAGCCGATCCCGATTCCCTGATTGCGGCAGTCCTGGCCTTGGCCGACGATGGACCTTTGCCGGTAGGGGCGGTTCGCGAACCGCCCCTACCGTCGCCGCAACGGTAAAAATCATGTTAGGGCGGTTCGCGAACCGCCCTTACGTTACTGACCGGCCAGCAACGCCTTGGTATCCGGTCCCAACGGCAGGCTGTAGTCGTAACCGGCCAGAATCAAACTGTCGGCGGCGCGGATCAGGCGCGCGCTGACATAGACGGAGTTCCTGCCCACCGCATAGGTGCCGGCCACTACGGCGGCGACATTATGAGAGCGGCTGATATCCTGTACGGAACGGGACAGTACGAATTCGCCGGCCTCCTGCTTGACGAAAATATCGTTGCGCAGCGTCACCTGGATCATCGTAAAACCCTTCTGGGCGAAGCGGGAGGACACCTGATCGGCAATGATGCGGCCCAGCCCGGAGGAGTTTTCCAGCGAATTCACGTTCACGAAACTGGCGGTCAGCAGCGGCTGATGCGATTGCTTCAGCCACGGCGCCTGTTCCAGCATGTTGTCCGCCGCCTGATAGCTGGCCACCACCAGATCCGTGTCCGGCGTCGCGGGCGGCGGAGAATACCAGTTGTCATAACCCAGATTATAGCCTCGCTCCGCGCAGCCGCCGGCGGTAAGGCCGATAAGCAGAATCAATGCGCCCAGGCGCGGCAGATAGTGCCTGTTCATGGGCCGACCACCTCCATCCGCCGGGTTACGACCGGGCTCTGCGCCAGATACATTGCGGTGTCATAGGGAGCAATATAGTAAATATTGCTGAGCCGGCTCAGGTAACGGTCACCGTTCATCACCGAGATATTGACGATGAGTTCATCATCCACGGAAGGATAACGCGAATTACTGTGGCTGACCAACTGCACGTCGTATTTCAAGGGAAGGCCGGCATTCGGATCGTTGGTGATGCCAAAACCCTGCGCCAGCAACCGGGTCAGCAAAAACTGATGAAAAGCATCCTCGAACGGCGAGGTAGCTTGAGGTTTGTCAACGTAGAGAACCAGCGGTTGCCCACCCCGGCGCACCGATCGCAAACCGGTGGCCAGACGTTCCGCCACGTGAGCGGCGGCATCCTCCCAGTGCTGCGCCACCCATATTTTTTCTTGTGGAACGGCCGGCGGGCGGTCCGCAATAGCCGGAATCTGTGCACAGGCGACGAGCCCCAGGGAAAAACCAGCGATCAGTAGTGTACAGAGGACTTTCATAGTATCCCCCCAACGATTGTTTATCTGTTCTGGCTGCTGATGGATGGTTATACCACTGCTATCGACTTTTAACAACGATTCTAAAATAGTCGGCTCCTACCAGGTGCAGAAAATCCAGGTAGGTCGGGTTAGGTGCGCCTGCTATCGAACCGTGGGAGATGGCATGAACTGGCTGGCGCACCGTAACCCGACATCGAGGCTGGCCGGCGAGGACGCCGGCGCTCCCAGGGAGCAAGCAGGTATCTCACACTTTTAATTGCCCCCTATCGGCTTCAGTTGAATTTTTTTCAACCGGCAAAGGTACTTGCCACAATTTCACAAGGCTACATCATGTTGTGCTTGACGCCTGTCAGGACCACATTTTATAGTGGCGCGCTAAAAATCCCGGGCAACCGGCGGGGAGTCGTCGCAACAGGTCCGGGGTATTGTCATCGCACCAGCGCCACCTTAAGGACACTCGTTTTGCTGGAGGAGGCCAAACACGTGACGTACTTACATCTGGTTTTTGATTTCAAATTTGGTACTATATAGGTTCGACTAACCATTATGGTTGATTGGGTGGAGTCCCGTTGTCCAGCCTACCCCCTGGACGACATTCGTGCGGCGGCGGAAGCCGGGAACATCCTTTATGGTGGTAGGAAGGTTAGTCGTGACATCAACAACTTGGGCTATACCAAGGATGAGGTGATCCGTTGCATCGTGGGTCTAAGGGGTAAGCACTACCAGAAAACACTGATCTCCGCCGACAAGGGTGCTGTATTCGATGTCTACATCCGTGATTTCGAGCATCAAGAATATACCGACCGAATCTACATGAAATTACGCTTACTACCTACTGGTCTGGTGCATGTAGGCATCGGTTCGTTTCATTTATCGAGGTAAGAGGTTGCAACAGTGACCACCGCCGAGCAATGCCCCATTTGCACCACGGGTAAACTGGCCTTTTTTCAAGAGCCAGACGAAATCCAATATAAGGGGAGAACGCTGTCCGTGGAGGTGGAATATGCCGTATGCCTACGCTGCGGCGAGGAAATGATTCTGCCTGACCAAATCAAACGTAACGATTGCCGCGTGCGCGATGCCTGGCGTAAGGCGGATGGCTTGCTGACCGGGGCAGAGATTACGGGGTTACGCAAAAAATTGGGGCTGACTCAACAGGAAGCCGCCAAAGTTTTTGGCGGTGGCGTCAATGCCTTTTCTAAATACGAACGGGGGGAGGTGATTCAAAGCGAAGGCATGGACAAACTGATGCGCTTGGCGTTGGAGGAAAAACCCGTTCATATTTACAACTGGTTGCGTAAACGTGCTGGCTTGTCAATGGCGCCCTTGGCAAACACCGAAAGCGGAGGAGCATTGAGAGTATGAAAATAGCCCGCTTGCCATCCACCCATCGGGACCGGGCCGAAGTGGGGGATATCCCCATGCAGGCCGCTTCTCTGGACATCTGGGACAAGAAATACCGTCTGCAAACCAAGGACGGCCTGATCCTCGACGAGACCGTGGACAGCACCTATCAGCGGGTGGCGCGCGCCCTGGCCGAGGTCGAGGCGAATCCCGAGTTGCGCGAGCTGTGGTATGAAAAATTCCTCTGGGCCATGCGCCACGGCGCCATTCCCGCCGGCCGGATCATTTCCAATGCCGGCGCCTGGCAGCATAAACCGGCCACCTCCACGATCAATTGCACGGTCTCGGGCACGATCGAGGATTCTATGGACGACATTCTGCGCAAGGTGCATGAGGCGGGGCTTACCTTGAAAAATGGTTGTGGAATTGGTTACTCCTTTTCCACCCTGCGACCGCGCGGCGCTTATGTCTCGGGCGCCGGCGCTTATACTTCTGGGCCGTTGTCCTTCATGGACATCTACGACAAGATGTGCTTCACGGTGTCTTCCGCTGGCGGGCGGCGCGGCGCCCAGATGGCGACTTTCGATGTAAGCCATCCGGATGTCGTCGACTTTATCCGCGCCAAGCGGGAGCATGGCCGGCTGCGGCAGTTCAATCTGTCCTTGCTGGTCACCCGCGAGTTCATGGAAGCGGTCAGGAGTGATGCCGACTGGCCGCTGGCCTTTCCCATTCAGGCCAGGGAAGCCGCCGCGGACGGCATCGATCTGAACGATCCCAAGCTGATCCTCTGGCGCGACTGGCCCACCACCAGGGAGTTAATCGTCAACGACAAGGGCCAAGTAGCCTGCAAGATCTACAAGATTATGCGTGCCCGGCGGTTGTGGGATCTGATCATGTCCTCCACCTACGATTACGCCGAACCGGGGTTCATCCTCATCGACCGGGCGAATGAGATGAACAACAACTGGTGGTGCGAGAATATTCAGGCCAGCAATCCGTGTGTGACCGCCGATACCCGGCTGCATACTCAATATGGCCTGATTCCTATAGGCGAACTCTATGAAAAAGGTTTGCCTTTGGAAGTCAGCGTAGACCGGCGGGCACTTGGCCTCAATGCCCGTGGCATAGAGCAACGTCCGGCTGTACCCGCATTCATGACCGCAGTGGATGCCGAGGTGTATTGCGTGCTGACGAAAGATGGCTACGAAATTAAAGCCACGGCTTGGCATGATTTCTACACGACCAGAGGCAAGATCAAACTGAAGGATTTACAGCCTGGCGATAAATTATTAGTGCAATCAGGAAAAGGTCAATTTGGCAATCAGGGCAGCACTGAACTTGGACAATTAATCGGACTGATTACCGGAGACGGTCATTTTACTAACAGGAGTGATAATCAAGATGCTGTCGTCATCAGTTTATGGGGTGAAGACCGCCATTTGGCCGAAGAGACTATCGCCTATATCAATAACCTAATCGGCGCCATTGCCAAGAATAACCGGCATTATAAGGTAAGCCCAGTCGCTGTGCCTGCCCGTAACATGATCACTATCAATTCGGCATTATTGGCGCGTCTCCTCGCGGAAGAATATGGCTTCACCGCCAGGACCAAATATCGGATACCCGAAGTGATATGGCGCGGTACCGAAGCTTGTGTCAAGGGATACTTACGCGGTCTGTTCCAGATGGATGGCACTGTTAATGTTTCCGATAACCGCCAGAGTTGCTCGGTTCGCTTGGCGTCGAGCCATCGTGAGCTGCTCAAAGACGTGCAACTACTGCTGACCAATTTCGGTATTTTCAGCCGCATTTATCAGCGTCGGGATGCCGAACAAAGACGGCTACCCGATGGTAAAGGAGGATACAAGCTTTATAACTGCCAGGCTGATTATGAACTCATTATCGATGGGGAATCCCGGAATCATTTCATGCAGGAAATTGGTTTTTGTGGTAATTCCAAAAATCAGCGTTATTGGGATTGGGTTAAAAACCGTGCACTCAAGAAAACCCAATCTTTTGCTACCAAGGTCATCGACATTAGTTATGTAGGTAGGGAACCGGTATTCGATACCACTCAATCCGATCATAATACAGTGATATTTAATGGCTTGGTCACCGGCCAATGCGGCGAGCAGATGTTACCTCCCTATGGCAGTTGCCTACTAGGCTCCATCAATCTAACTCATTTCGTGCGGCGCCCATTCACCGAAAACGCCAGCTTCGATTGGGATACCTACCGGGAAGTCGTGGCCATCTTCACCCGGATGCTGGATAACGTGGTGGAAATCCACGGTCTGCCGCTGGAACAACAGCGCCGGGAAATCATGCAGAAGCGCCGCCACGGCATGGGCTATATGGGCCTGGGTTCCACTTTGACACTACTGCGGCTGAAATACGGCGAACCGGCTTCCCTGGAGTTTACCGAACGGGTGACCCGGGAAATGGCCCTGGTCGGCTGGCAGGCCGCGCTGGAACTGGCCAGGGAAAAGGGACCGGCCCCGATCATGGAACAGGAGTTCACCGTCACCGCCAGGATGCTGGAACAGCGGCCGGAACTGGCGCGGGATGGTTACAGTGTCGGCGATGTGGTCAAAGGCAAGGTATTGCACAGCCGCTACAGCCGTTACATGCAGCAGATCGCCGCACAGGCGCCGGAACTGGTGCGCGAACTGGCCGAGACAGGCGCCCGCTTTACCCATCACACCAGCATCGCTCCGACCGGCACGATTTCCCTGTCCCTGGCCAACAACGCCAGCAATGGGATCGAACCCAGCTTCGCCCATCATTACTATCGCAACGTGATCCGCGAGGGCAAGAAGAGCAAGGAAAAGATCGACGTCTTCTCCTTCGAGCTGCTGGCTTACCGACACTTGATCAATCCCAGGGCGCTGTCGTCATCCGACGATCCGGCGGAAAAACTGCCGGATTACTTCATTTCCGCCGACGAGGTCACGCCCAAACAGCACGTGGATATCCAGGCGGCCGCCCAGCAGTGGATCGATTCCTCCATTTCCAAGACGGCCAATGTACCGACGGATTATCCTTACGAAGAGTTTAAGGACATCTATCTGTACGCCTACGAGAAGGGTTTGAAGGGTTGCACCACCTTCCGCTTCAATCCGGAGGTTTTCCAGGGGGTGCTGGTCAAAGAACAGGATCTGGAAAATACCCTGTATCGCTTTACCCTGGAAGACGGCGCGGTGGTCGAGATCAAGGGCAACGAAGAGATCGAATACGACGGCGAGATGCACACGGCGGCGAATCTGTTCGATGCGCTGAAAGAAGGGTTTTATGGCAAATTCTGAAGAATCGCTGCTGGCCTGTCACGATTGCGACCTGCTGGTTCGCAAGCCCCGCCTGCGAACCAGGGAAAAAGTCGTTTGCAGCCGGTGCGGGGCTGTGCTTTACAGCCATAAGCCGGACAGCGTCGGGCGCGCCCTGAACTTCTCGCTCGCCAGTCTGATCGTGTTTGTATTGGCCAACGCCTATCCCCTGCTGGCTTTCAAGCTGCAAGGCCAGGTGCAACTGTGCGACCTGATCAGTGGAGTTAAGGAGTTATACCGGCAAGGTTATTGGGAACTGGCCGTACTGGTGTTCAGTGTGAGTATCCTGACGCCGTTCCTGAAGATTACCAGCCTGCTGTACGTACTGCTGCCCCTAAGGTTCAACCGCCGGCCGTGGCGACTGGCCTATGTCTTCCGCTGCGTCGAGACCCTGCACCCCTGGGCGATGACCGAAGTCTTTCTGCTCGGCATTATCGTGGCGATCGTCAAGCTCAGGGATATCGCCATCATTGTGACCGGAGTCGGCCTGTATTCCTTCGTAGCCCTGATCGTGCTGATGGCGGCGGCGGACGCCGCCCTGGAGCCGCACGACATCTGGGAGCAGGTGGAGGTCGAGCGATGAAGTCATCACCTCCGACCGCGGCGCGGGCCTCGCTTATTCTTTGCCACGCCTGCCACCTGCTGGTGCAGGCCAAATCGCTGCCGCCGGGCTGTAAGGCCCGTTGTCCCCGCTGCGGCGCCAAAGTATATCTGCGTAAACCCAATAGCCTGGCCCGCACCTGGGCGCTGACTTTAGCCGCCCTTATTTTGTATATCCCTGCCAACGTGTTACCGGTCATGACCGTGGTTTCGCTGGGACACAGCGAACCGGATACCATTTTGAGTGGGGTCAAAGAGCTCATTGCGGCCAACATGTGGCCGATAGCGCTGCTGGTCTTTTTCGCCAGCATCACCGTGCCGGTGCTGAAGCTGATCTCATTAACTTATTTATTGCTTTCAGTGCGGCTCAAATCCCGCTGGCGGCCACGCGACCGGACGGTCCTGTATCGGATCACCGAGGCGGTCGGACGCTGGTCGATGATCGATATCTTCATGATTTCGATTCTGGTGGCCCTGGTCAGGCTCGGCAATATCGCCACCATCGAGGCCGGGCCGGGGGCGATAGCTTTTGCCTCGGTGGTCGTCATCACCATGTTCGCGGCCATGAGTTTCGACCCGCGGTTGATCTGGGATGTGGTGGACAATGCCGAGCATGAAGTTCCGTAGGGTGCGTTTTACGCACCATCACCCAGGGATGTGGTGCGTGGAACGCACCCTTGTTATCAGATAAATTCCTTTTCCATTCGATAGCAGTCAGCGCGCCAGGGATATAATCTGATTCACCCATTCCTCAGCTTCACTGGCCGCCCAGATGGTGACCATCCATTCCGCCGCGACACTTAAGGGCATTCTCTGAGGAAGGATGATCACGCCCGGACTGGCAGCTATGGCAATGAATCTGGCAAAGTGACCGGGCATGGTACGATAGTCATGAGTGACAAGGATGCGACCTTCCTGGGCGGCCAGGGTTAATACCTGCTCATCGGGCAGTCCCTGTAATCCTCGTCCCGATTGCGCCTCGGAAGCGAGCTGAAAATCGATGGCCGGTTCGCGCCGCCGCGAGGCTCTAACGATCCGGCGATCCAGGTCGGCATCCGCCTGGTAGCGAACTTTCATGCGGGTTCCGTCACTGTCCGCCGACGTGCCGCCTCCAGTTTTTGACAAAGCAGGGGATGGGCCTCACGGAGCCGGTGGCAAACCTCATCGAAGTCAGCTTCCGACTGCTGCAAATAGACATCGATTTCGGGGCGATGCTTAAGGTAATAGGCGAGCGCACCGAAGACCTGTTCCAGAGTGAGCGTATCGAAGCTGTCCGCGATGCTTTCTGGAGAAAGGCCATCCAGAAAGGCGGATACCACCGAGTCCAGCGACACCCGTGTGCCGGCTATCCAGTAACCTCCATCGTGCTGGTCAACATAGTGCTGCATAATGTGAATGGCTCTCTGGTAATTTGCGTTGATCGTAACGGGCGCTCAGATTGCATCCCGCAACCGCCGCACACCGTCGATGGGCAGACCGGTCTTTGCAGCGATCAACGCATCGTCGTCGGTCATATCCAGCAGGGCTTGGGCAATCCGCAACCGTTCTTCCTGTCTACCTTTTTCCATTCCTTTTTCCATTCCTTTTTCCATCCCTTTTTCCATCCCTCTTTGTTCGGCCAGGGTGATGGCGCCGCGCTGATCCTGAATAAAGATCTCCCGTCGCTCCTGATCCTCCAGTTCCTCCGGCGTCAGCCCGGCTTTATTGGCGATCTCGAACGCCTGCACAATGGCCGGCTCTCCCTGCAAGCTGGCCGGCGCCGACTCCAGGTCGCCGGCGTATTTCAGGAAAAAGAACCAGCGGTCCAGCACTGTCTCCAGTTCCTGTTCGGTCTTGGTGAACTTGGGTAATTCGGCGAACACCAGTTCCAGATCGTCGCTGTAGAGCCGTCCCGTCTCCGCCCGCAGATGGAATTTGTTGACGATGGCGGGCAGGTCCTCGAACATCACGAAGTCGGTGATGGTGATGGCGATGACGTCGGTCAGCAGGTGGTAGTCCTCACCGCGCTGGATTTGGCCGGAGTAGGCTTTACAGGCGTTGTAGAGGACCCGCTTTTCGAAGGCGGCGACGTTGAGCACCTGCATTTCGATGATATACCACTGGCCCTGTTCATCGCGGGCGCGGACGTCCAGGTAGGTGTCCTTAATTCCCCGGATTTTAGGGGCCAGGTAGGGATCGAGCAGGGTGAGATCGACGATCCGGTAAGGCGATTGCAGCCCCAGGATGGCGTTGAGGAAGCTCAGCAGGATCTCGTGGCTGCGCTCGGAGCCGAAGATCCGTTTGAAAGCGAAGTCGGTTTTGGGGTTGAGGAAACGCATGGCTGAACGGGTTCCGCGGATGGGTGGAGTGTTCGCAGGTTATCAGATCAGTTCCTTGCAGGGTATACTTGCCGCGTTCAGATCAGATAGGCCGTAGGTTGGGAGCTGTATCTGGCGGTATGAAAGTAAAAATGAAGGGAGAAGTCTTCCCATGAATGCAACTGGCAGTCCGACTCAAAATCCGCGGCACTTGCGGGTGTTCCTGGCCTCGCCGGGGGATGTGGCGGATGAACGTGACTTGGCGTTAAAGGTACTGGAGCAACTGCAATACGACCCGCTGCTACGGGGTAGGATCACCCTGGAGACCGTCGCTTGGGATAAGCTTGGCGCGGGTACACCAATGCTGGCGACGATGACACCGCAGGAGGCGATTAAGAAAGGTCTACCGACCCCGGCCCAGTGCGATATTGTCATTGTCATCTTCTGGTCACGGATGGGTACGCCGTTGCCGGCAGACCGGAAAAAGCCGGATGGCAGCGGCTATCTGTCCGGGACCGAGTGGGAGTATCTAAATGCCCTGGAAGCGGCTGACAGCCAGGGCAAGCCGGGGGTGCTGGTTTATCGCCGAACCGAGAAACAGACGCTCGACCAGGATGATCCCCAGTTCGATGAAAAGCGAAAGCAATGGTGGTTGGTACAACAGTTTTTCCACTCCTTCGAGAATCCCGATGGTTCCCTGCGACGTGGTTATAACCCGTACCCCACGCCGGATGCGTTCAGGGAGCAATTGAACCTGCATCTGCGCGCGTTAGTGCGGGAACTACTGGAGCGCGAAGCGCCTGTCACCACGGTTCAGCCGGCGCCGCCGGCACCGCCCGCTGCGGATCCCCCTCCGCTCTGGTCAGGTTCCCCCTTCCCCGGTCTGCGCGCCTTTATTCCAGCGGATGCCTCCATCTTCTTCGGGCGCGGTCGGGAAACCGATGACTTGGTCAGTCGGCTGGGCGATCCCACGCTGCGCTTTCTCACGGTGGTAGGCGCCTCCGGTTCGGGCAAATCCTCGCTGGTGGCCGCCGGACTGATTCCTCGTCTCCTGGCCGGAGCGGTTGCCGGCAGTCAGGACTGGACCTGGGTGCGTTTCACGCCGGGAGAGGTGGGCGATAATCCCTTCATGGCCCTGGCCATGTTGTTCAAGGATGCCCTGCAACAGCAGGGTCAGCAACCGCGTGAACTGGCGGACAGGCTCGAAAAGAATCCAGTTGCGCTGGTCGAGTGGCGTGATCTGGCGCTGATCGGCAAGCCGGACTGGGCTGAACTGCTGCTGTTCATCGATCAGTTCGAGGAACTGTTCACGCTGGTGGCGACTGATCATGCCAAGCCGTTCATCGAGTGGCTCCACCAAGCGGCGCAAACCGACCGTATCCGGGTGGTGGCTACTCTGCGGGCGGATTTTTATCACCGCTGTGTGGAGCAGTCGGTGTTGGCCCAACTGTTCACCGGCTCCTATAACTTGGCGGCGCCGGGTTGGAGAGCTTTGGGTGAGATGATCACCCGTCCGGCAGAACGAGCCGGGCTGACTTTCGAGAATGGCTTGGCGGAGTGCATCCTGGACGACACGGGTGCCGAGCCGGGGGCGCTGGCGCTGCTGGCCTTTGCCCTGGCGGAACTGTACAACGCCAGAACTGCCGACGGTCGCCTGACCTGGGCGGATTACACGGGTTTTAACGGAGTGCAGGGTGCGATTGCCAAGCGGGCGGAGGATACTTTCAACAAGCTGGATGCAGATGCCCAAGTTGCGTTAAGTGATATTTTCCGCGAACTGGTCGAGGTGGATGAGCGTGGCGTAGCCACGCGGCGCCGGGCGGCGCGGCATCAGGTCAGCCGATCGGTAGAGGCAGCAGAACGGTTGATCGACCGGTTCACAGATGCCCGGTTGCTGGTCACCAGTGGGAAGGATGAGCCTACGGTCGAGGTGGCGCATGAAGCACTGCTGCGGAGTTGGCCTTGGTTGGCCAACTGGATCGAGTCTGTCCGCGATGATTTACATTGGCGTAGTCAGTTGCAAAGAGACGCCATTACCTGGAAAACGCACGGCTATGGTGACAAGTATCGTTGGAAAGATGAGCGGGTGGTGGAAACGTGTGGGATGTTGAAACGCCTGTGTTACCGGCCCAGTGAGCTGGAACAGAGTTTTCTCGACCCCATTGATCCTGAGGAGATGATAAGACTGCTCAATGATTTAGCGACCCCTGCTGAACTACGGGGAACTATCGGCGTTCGGCTGGCACTGTTCGGCGACCCGCGGCCCGGTGTGGGTCTGGGAGCGGCTGGTCCGCTCGATTTTTGCTGGGCGTCAATCCCTGGCGCCAAGGCCGTGCGGGCCAGCGGACAGTTTCCGAATTTCAGCGGTTTCCGCTTGGGAAACGGCGCCAAGCCGGACGAGCAGGCAGATAACAATGAAAACTGGCCTGAAAACTCGAATTCGCTGGAAATTGTCGATTTCAAGTTGACCACTTATCTGGTGACTGTAGCGCAATTCCGCCCGTTTGTAGAACAAAATGGCTATCAGGAGGAGCGTTACTGGAGTAAAACCGGTTGGCGCATACGGGGAGAAGAACCTGATTATTGGAAAAATATGTCCTGGACACTGCTTAATCATCCTGTGTTAGGGGTGAACTGGTACGCAGCCGAAGCCTATTGCAACTGGTTATCTGAACGGTTGGGTTTATCACAAGGAGTTATTCGTTTGCCAACGGAAGCAGAATGGGAATGGGCGGCACGCGGACCCGACGGGAAACGCTATCCGTGGGGAGATGATTGGAAAGCTCGGCACTGTAACAGTCTTGAAGAAGGTCTTAACCGAACTACCGCAGTCGGTTGTTTTCCAGCCGGCGCGGCAAATTGGTGGCAGGTGATCTGTCCGGGGAGTTCGGTGGTGCACGATCTGGCCGGCAATGTCTGGGAGTGGACGGCGTCGGAGTACACTGAGGATTACGCTGGCGCACATCAGTCCGTGCAAAACGCCGATGCCGGCGGTAAGAACAGGGTATTCCGGGGCGGCTCGTATACCTACGGGCAGGACGGGGTGCGCGGGGCTAAGCGCATCGAGTACATCTCACAACAAAGGCCCCAGACTGGGAGTTTTCGCCTGGCCAGGGACTTTCCCTTAAACCTTTGATCTATTTCCCTTTTCCTTCTTTTCGGGGGCGTTGGCCCCCGTCTTTTCCGCTTTTTTCAGCAATTGTAGGGTGGGCAGCTTGTCTGCCCACGCTGCCCACGCTGCCCACGCTGCCCACGCGGAAGGCAATACACAAGGTTGAGACATAGAAACGGTGGGCAGACAAGCTGCCCACCCTACACAGATCCGATCGCGGCGGGGGCGCCGCTCCTACAATTGGAGCCTACTGCGTCAGCACCATCACTGCGTCAGCGTCGCCAACAGCTTGTTCAAACGCTGCACAAAGCTGGCCGGGTCTTCCAATTGGCCGCCTTCCGCCAGCATGGCCTGCTCGAACAGCAGGTGAGTCCAGTCGCCGAAACGCTCCTCGTCCTTTTCCTCCTTGAGCCGGCCGATCAGGAAATGCTGGGGATTCAGCTCCAGATAGGGCTTGTTCAGCGGCACCGACTGGCCGGCTTCCTTGAGCAGACGCTCCAGATGGGTGCTCATGGCGTAGTCATCGGCCACCAAACAGGCAGGTGAATCGGTCAGCCGCTTGGAAATTCGCACTCCGCTGACTTTATCTTCCAGGGTCTGCTTGGCCCGCTCCAGCAGATCCTTGAAGGCTTCTTCCACCTGCTTGTGCTCCTGCTTCTCCGCTTCGGTCTCGGTTTTTTCCAGCGTATCCAGCGCGCCTTTGGCCACCGACTGGAAGGTCTTACCCTGAAACCCGGTCAAATGGGCCATCAGCCATTCATCCACCCGCTCATGCAGCAACAGCACTTCGATGCCCTTCTTGCGGAAGATTTCCAGATGCGGGCTGTGCCTGGCGGCGGCAAAACTGTCGGCGGTAATGTAGTAAATCTTGTCCTGCCCTGCCTGCATCCGGCCGATATAATCCTCCAGTGACACGGTCGATTCGGCGCTATCGGTCTGGGTGGAAGCGAAACGGAGCAGTTTGGCGATCTGCTCGTGATTACCGTAATCCTCGGCGGGTCCTTCCTTGAGCACCCGGCCGAATTCCTTCCAGAACGCCTGATATTTATCGGGCTGATCTTTGGCCAGATCTTCCAGCAGACCCAGCACCTTCTTCGTCGAGCCAGCGCGGATACTGTCGATGACCTTGCTGCCCTGGAGAATTTCACGGGAAATGTTCAAGGGCAGGTCGTTGGAATCGATGACGCCGCGAATGAAGCGCAGATAACGGGGCATCAGTTTTTCCGCATCTTCCATGATAAACACCCGCTGCACATACAGCTTCACGCCATGGCGCTGTTCCCGATCCCACAGATCGAAGGGGGCATGGCCGGGGATATACAACAGTGAGGTATATTCCAGCTTGCCTTCCACCCGGTTATGGGTCCAGGCCAGCGGTTCCTCGAAATCGTGGGCGACGTGCTTGTAGAATTCCTTGTATTCCTCTTCCTTGATTTCGTTCTTGGGACGGGTCCAAAAAGCAGAAGCGCGGTTGACGGTTTCCTCCACCCGTTCGGGTTTTTCACCCTCTTTCTCCGCCGGTTTCTCCACCGCCATCAGGATAGGCAGGGTGATATGGTCGGAATACTTGGCGATGACGCCGCGCAGCCGCCATTCCTCCAGGAATTCGTCCTCGCCCTCGCGCAGATGCAGAATGACTTCGGTGCCGCGGGTGGGTTTTTCCACCGTTTCGATGCTGTAGTCGCTTTCGCCTGCGGACTCCCAGCGCACCCCATGCTCCGGTCCCAGGCCGGCGCGGCGGGTGAACAGGGTCACCTTGTCGGCGACGATAAAGCTGGAGTAGAAACCGACGCCGAACTGGCCGATCAGTTGGGCATCCTTACCCTGGTCGCCGGTCAGTTGCTCGACGAACCGGCGGGTGCCGGAGCGGGCGATGATGCCGATATTGTCGATCACCTCCTGCCGACTCATGCCGATGCCATTATCGGCAACGGTCAGGGTGTGCGCCTCCTTATCGTAGGCGAGGCGGATTTGCAGTTTGGGATCACCCTCGTACAGGGCGTCGTCCGACAGGGCTTCGAACCGCAGCTTTTCGCAGGCGTCGGACGCATTGGAAATCAATTCACGCAGGAAAATCTCTTTGTTGGAATACAGGGAATGCACCACCAGATGCAGCAGTTGCTGCACCTCGGCCTGAAACCCCAGATTTTCCTTATGGCTGGCAACCGTCATTACGTTATCCTCCGGATCAAGCAGTTGTAGTCGATGCCTGGTTACGAAATAGGGACGGTTGGCGGGATTTCAAGTCTTTATATAGGGTACAAGGGGCGGTCGATGGCGGCGAGTTAAGATAAAATGGTTCATAAGTTACCCATTCCAGCAAGGTATTAATGTGATCCCACGCCGCTTCACCCTGTTGCTTGGTCTACTCCTGGCGCTGCCGGTACCTCAATCCCTGCCGGCCGCCACCCTGGGGCAGGATGTTCCCCTGGGGCTGGAAGAGGCCTGGCAGAAAAACCCGCAAGACCTGCAACTGGGTCTCACTCTGCTCCAGTATTACCGCAAGCAGCAGGACAATACCCGTGCGCTGGCCTTGGCCAGGCAGCTATACGCTACCTATCCCAATAATCCACAGGTTCTCAAGGTGCTGATCGTCAGCCTGCTGGCCAACGGTGACGCGAACACCGCCCTGAACCATGCCAACAAGCTGACCGAGCTGCAATCCTCCTCCCCGGACGCCTGGTATTTGCTGGGCTTGGTGTATGCGCAAAAGTCGGATAGCGCGCCGGCGCAGAAAGCCCTGGATCGGGCGGTGGCGCTGCAACCGGACAACCTGCCCGCCCTGGAGCTTAAAACCCGGCTGTATCTGCGTGAGCAACGATACAAGGAAGCCCTGGAATCGGCACGCTCCATCCAAACCCGCTTCCCCACCAAGCCCCTCGGCTATCAGGTCGAGGGCGATATCTACACCCAGCAGCGCGAATTCGCCAAGGCCGTTCCCGCTTTCCAGGCGGCCTTCAGCAAGGCGCCGGACGCGGCGCTGGCGCTGGCGCTGGCCAATGCCCAGTGGCGGGCTGACAACCCGGCCGAAGCGATCAAAACGCTCAAATCCTGGCTGGCGACCAATCCCAAGGACATCAATGCCCGCACCCAGTTGCTGATGTATCTTAATTCACTGCAACGCAACGCCGAGGCTATCGCCGAGGGTGAGACTATCCTCAAACAGGAGCCTGACAATGGCATCGCGGTGAATAATCTGGCGGCGCTGTATCAGCAGGTCGGCGACAAGCGCGCTCTCGAGTTTGCCGAACGGGCCATGCAACTGGCGCCGCAATCGCCCGATGTGGCCGATACCCTGGGCTGGATCCTGGTGCAGTCCAACCAGCAACTGCCGCGAGGCCTCGAGCTGTTGCGGCAGGCATTGGCGCAAAAAGCGGACCCGCTAATACGCTATCATCTGGCCGCCGCTTACGCCAAAACCGGACAGCGCGAAGAGGCGCTGCGGGAATTGGATAAACTTCAGCAATTAAACAAGCTGTCGTCGAACAAGCTGCCCCCCCAGCTGTTGGCGGATATGCAAAAATTGCAAGACAGTTTGCAGCAGAAATAATGGGCGGTTGTTTCAGCAGGCTTTGTAGGGTGCGTCCTACGCACCCTCGTTTCGATCCAGCAGGGTGGCGGGCGTTGGTGCGTAGAACGCACCCTAACTTGACTTTCGAGCTTCTGCCATGATCACTCCAGCCGCGCGCTTTTATTTGGGTTTTTACCGGGATGTGCTGTGGCGTTTATTAGTTTTTTCCATCGCCGATATCCTGCAACCGTTTGTTCTCATCCTTATCCTTATTATCGTCCGTTATAGTATCGATAAACTGATCGCCCACGGTAAATTGCTGCAGTTGCTGTTCATGATCCTGGGCATCATCGGTTTGTATCTCATCAGCGGTGGCGTGAATCTGCTGGTACGCTACTTTTCCCTCCACATC
>CAIMUS010000238.1 GCA_903844665.1 uncultured Pseudomonadota bacterium | reverse complement strand
GTGTACGCCGGTAGAGTTTGGCCCATTTATCTCGTCAAAGCAACGCTGACGGACCACTAGCGTGAAGCCTGATCCTACAGAGAGCAAGGGATACCAAAGCGTATAGTAGTGCGGATAGAAGCGTCCGGTTATCGAGACGCATATCCATGTGCCGATGGCCCAGCCAAGGATGCTATACCAGCGGGAATCCTTGGTGCGAAAGATTCCAATAACGCAGGAGAGGACCAGCAATAAGTAGAGTGGAATAAAGCCTCGCTGGACCGGTGGTATGAGAAAGTAAGGGGTTAGCCCAGTGATCAGATTGCCGATAATGCCTTGTCGCCCGGCGTAGGCTATAGACTGCGCGAAGAGTCCATTGACAAACGGGGTCAGACGGCCAGTGACGAAATACCAACCTATGAGCAGCGCCCATCCGGTCACAGCCACCAGCGCTATGTAACCCCAATTACGCAAGGCGGTGTAAAGCGGGCGTGGGTGCGTGCTGGGGCTATAGGTGAAAGAAAAGAGAATCGTCATCAAGGCGGCGGCAGCGGGAATGAGCATCAAGTGATGCTTAACCGTAGAGGCGAAGAAGAACAATAGACCCGCAAGAAAAAGGCGATACTTGGTAGTAGCATTGCGGGGATCTAGAGCGAAAGCAAAGCCCCAGGATATGGCCGCATTCACATAGACTTCAGTGTTGGGTTGGTTGGCTTCGCTTAGAATATCTGCGCTAACGGCGGCCCATACCAGCGCGGCAAGCAGACCGGCGGCTTGTCCTCCCAACAGGGTGGCAAGCCGGTAGATGCCGAAAAGCGTGAGAATGGCAAAGGTGCAGCCGATAAGGTATACAGTGAGTTCCGATACGCCGAAGGCACGGACAAAAAGTTCGTTCACCCAGAGGGTGCCGGGAGGGTAGTATTGGAAGAGGTCGGAATATAACGCATCGCCGGACAGGCTGCGCATGGCGAATGCCATGTGGATTCTTATGTCGTTGTCAAGCGGCTCATGAATATATCGGATTCTGACAAGTATGATAAGAAAAGAGAGCAGTGTCAGTATCCACACAGGTCTTCTCAGAAATTGTGGCGTTGCCGGTGTCGTTCTTGTGTGCACTTGGAGTGATCCTTCCAGGGTGGTGCTGCCTATTGGTGAACGGATATACGATGGAAAAGGCCGACTCGGTTAGGAGACTGGCGATATGGAGAGCCGAGTATACCCACGGAGTCAATCCGGCGAAATGCTGGATTCGTGCTCTCGCGATGAAAGCTCCGCATCGAGAAGTGCGCATAACTCCCGGTACTTCTGTGGGTATTCACTTTTTCGTTTATGGAAGTAATCACTCAGTAGAGCGTAACCAAGGGACCAGTTGAGGAAAAAGGTGTGTATCAGCCTCGTAAACAGGATCTGTGAAGGGTAGCGGTGCTTCAGGAACCTGACACGGCTGACAAAGAAATGTCGTTCAATCATGCCTTGGGCTTCCGCGCTTTTTCGACTACCACCGAGCAAGTGTATAATTTGTACCTCTGGATAGTATACGGATCGGATGCGGTGCTGCTTTAACCGCCAGAAGAAGTCGTTTTCTTCCGAGAATAGAAAATACTGCTCCGGGAGTAAACCAACACGGTCGAACACCTCTCTTCGCACCAAGAGACAGGCCGCGGAGAGGAGTTCCACGGTCCTTGGATGAATGCCGGAGACCCGCCGATAGCGTCTCCACCGGAAAGCTCGCCGAAGAAAGCGATCGAGGGGGGGAAAATAATAACAAAGACAATAGAAAATCTGCGAAGCCGGGGTGGTGACTTTTTGAACGGATGTTTGCACGGCGCCGTTTTCGTATACCAGCTTTGGGCCTATCGCCCCAATATCGGAATGCTGGTGCATGTAGTCGAGCAGGCGGGCAATGGAGGCAGCGGGAACAATAGTGTCTGAGTTCAGCAACAGTACATAGGGGGCTGTCCCAAGAGCAATGGCTTGGTTGTTGGCGCGTGCGAAGCCAATGTTTTCTTTGTTTTGGATCAGAGTGAATTCCGGAAAACTGGCTCGGATCGCGTCAGGCGATCCATCGGTGGAATTGTTGTCGACGATCCATACCTTGGCACATATTCCCGATGAAGTCAACTCGGCCTCCAAGGTTCTGAGGCAGTTGGTAGTCATCTCGATGGTGTTCCAACTGACAATGACAATATCAAGGACCGGGATGTCGTTCATTTAAGGTCTCCACATATAGCTTTCCTGTATGATTCATGGAACTCTAAAAATACTAACCTTTGGTGCTAATTTTTTGAGTTGAAAAGGCCATGTGCAGCCCCCAGGTTAGGGAGGAGAACCATCTCCTTCCAACCTGAGATGACCACACATGACCACCGAAGACTTTATCATCGACCTGTTCTGTCGGATAGATGACCAGATGAAGGATGTCGCGAAGTATTCCCAAGGGCCATGATCATCGTTTCGGCCATAGCAATCTACAGGAGAGCCAGCTTGCCAAAGTTAATAGCGATGCAAAGGAGAGTGCTGGCCGAAACAATGATCAATGCCTTCCCAAGCTCATTTGTGGCCCAGTAAAGTGGTCACAGTCGGTATCTCGGAGACTGGGATTCCTCTGAAAAGCAACGCCCCAGTTTCCAGGAGATCACCATCGTGTTTTTACTTTTATATGAGCGTAGCCGACGGACTTCCCCTGAGACAGCAGAGACACTTCCAGAATGCCCGCCAGATTGTCCCAGCGCATGATGCTGGCGCTGTTGAAAACCGGCTCGGCGACAGGCAGCCCCAGGGCCGCCAAACTTTCTTTGCTGTAAGGTAGGGCGCCCATTTTATTGACCGTAATCCAATCGGCCTTGCCGTCGATAAATACCACCTCGGTATCGGCCTTTTCAAAAAAACACTGTTCTCCATATTTGGTTTGCACACAGGAATTGGCCGATCCGATTTCCTTTTCGACCTCGGCCCTGGACTTGCCCGCGATCTTCGGAACATTAAGAATCACTTCCGCGCTCGCCATCGAACCAACGGCCAGCGCCAACACAGTAGCGGTAATGCGGATCAATCTTTGCAATGACATCTTGATTTCTCGCTGTATCCAGTCGCTCTAGTTTACCCGTACCAGCCCGTTCCAGGCGCTTGCCAACCCCTTCATGGCGCCCCTTACGCGCCGCCGCCACCTCAAGCCGTTCTATCCCACATCACGTTGCATTTCCTTGCGGCGGCGGCGGCGAGCAATTCGAGCAGCGGGAAGGCATGATGGGCCAGACTCACGGGGCGCTCGCCCGACTCCTCGTCCTCGTCCTGAGACTTGCCGGCCGCGTCCACCGCCGCCCCCCGGTCGGATGCGATCGCCTTTTTCAAGCGATCGAGCGCCGCCGGAACATCCTCGGCCAGGATGGCGCCGGGCACGGCGCCGCTGTGTCCCATCATCCGCAGTAAACTGACGGCGACATCGCCGAACATGGTGATATCGGCATGCGCCTGGCTGTGAAAGGTGATTAGCATAATAACCTCCGTCTTTCATCGTTGTTAACCATCTATAGTCTAACCCCACCGGCGAGTTCTGACCATGGAATCACCCTTCACCGCTTCCTATACCAACTCGCGCTTCGATCTCCAGCCCCAAGTGTATGCTAAAATCGTCTTTCACGATGCCACGAACCCGGAGGATTTTTGATGCGGACAACCATGAATGTTGATGATGCCTTGCTTGAAAATGTGATGCTCCTTACCCATGCCGAATCCCGTGCCGAGGCCATCCGCATCGCCTTGCAGGAATATATCCGCCTGCAACGCAAACAGCAGGTGCTGGCTTTGCGCGGCAAGCTGGACATCGAAGATAACTGGCAAGCCCTGCGCGATTTGGAGATTTCGCAGTGAAGCAAGGTCTGGGTCTCGTCGATACCTGCGCTTGGATCGACTTTTTTCGCAATGCTTCGGGTATGCTGGGGAGCCAACTCGCGTTGCTCCCCATACCCCTTTCAGCCGCGCCACGTGCAAGACCCGGCTTTCGGTGTCCACCTGGGCCAAGGTCAAGCCGCACGCTTCCGATACCCGCAAGCCGTGGCGGAACATCAGGAGCGATAGGCAACGGTCGCGGGCCTCTTGGCGGCTACCCCTGGCGGCGGCAAGCAGCTTCTCAACCTCGGTCGGGGTTAGGTGGCGGTGGTCGTTCATCATTTTGTCTAATGTTGGGGTGGTCTGGGCGCGTGCAACCCCTTGATTTTCAAGGGGTGAGGTTTCAGAGATTAGACAAAAGAACTCAATTTGTCCAGTGTTCCCCCGCCACAGGGGATGCTTCCCCTCGGCGTGTGGTAGAATGCCCATGCAGTGGACTCTGCTTTGCTCCACCGCTGAACTTGAATGTTAGTAGTTTCTCATAAGGAGAGATAGAAATGACCAATGATGCTGCTTCGTACATTCCTGCTATCAACGCGTTAATATCAGCATTCCTTGCAAGCGGTATTACAGTAGCACTTATTAACTTTGTCCTAAATAGACCCATGACAAAGGCCGGATTAGATAAGATAAGGGCGGATACAGAAAAAGTACGACTAGAGACAGAAAAACTACGTCACGAAACTGAAATCAGACAAAATCAGACTGATGACACTTTGAGCCAGCACCAAGAACAGTTAGATTGGACCGTTTCCGCGTTGAGTAACATCATGGCATATATGCCTGGCCACTTTGCACATCAGGCACTCTGCCAGATTCGCGATAAGGCGGATGAGTACTATAATGATTCAAACCCTCATAAGAAAAGGCTTCTGCTGTTATTATTGGATAATGGATATCTGCAACCTCCACCAGGTAAGCAAGAAGTCGTGCTCTCCCAAGACTCAAATAATAAAAGACTATCTGAAATAGCGGAACTCACTCCTATGGCAAAACTTATGCTCCAACTCAGAGAAGAGGTAAGTAAACAGGCACGCAGCCAACCGGTCTTGGAGTAGTGGCTTAGTAAAGAAAGAGGTTAAGTACAGCACCCTGTAATTGAAGCGAGTGAATAACAAAAAAACATTAGACAAATAGGGCCTATTTGTCTAATGTCGCTTACGCCACCCGGGCAACACACGGCTGGCACTTGTTGTCTCGTCGGTCGGAGTCCGGTCACCTCAGTCTGTCCCCGTAGTGGTAGGTAGAGGTAATCATTCAGGCGCCAAAACCTATGGGAAATTGATATTATAAGGTGCTCTAGCATTGAACAGCCCCGCGGCTTCGCTGGCCACTGAGCTTTAAGCGTTATGGCGAGCACGTCACACATGAAACCTTCTGTTTATATCGAAACCACCATTCCAAGCTACCTCACTGCTTGGAGAAGCCCAGGGTTGGTGATGGCCGCCAACCAAGAGGCAACGATTTATTCACCTGGAATTGCAAGCACATCGCAAATGCAGCGATGCGTCCGAAGATTGAATCTGTGTGTAGAGCCGCTGGATACGAACCCCCTGTAATTTGTACACCTCTTGAGCTAATGGAGGACTAAGTCATGTGGCAGGACCCAATTGTTGAAGAGATTCATCGCATCAGGGATGAATACGCAAAGAAGTTCAATTACGATCTTCACGCGATTTGTGAAGACCTTCGCAAAAAGCAGTCAACATCTGGTCGCAAAGTAGTATCGCGCCCATCTCGCCAGCCGGTTGTTCATAATGTCGCCAACAAGGCGCTTCAGCCAGCGTAGTCAGCGTAGCCCGGATGGAGCGGAGCTCGCGGAGCGCAATCCGGGTTCCTCCCCCACACCCCGGATGCCGGCATCCGGCCGGCATCCGGCCTACCACTGATCGGTACCTTATGACGAGTCTTTCCGCCAATGAAAAACTATACGTTGATTAATGCCCACGCTGTCGCTCTCAGTCTGCTGGTCCTGGGGGCCAGCCCCGCCATGGCCGTCAGCCCGTGTCAAGACCTGCCGGACCATGCGGCTCTGACCCGGGCCCTCAAGCACGCGGTGGCCGTCGGGGATCCCAAGGCCAATGGCGGCTTCGCCCTCAACATGTGGGCGACCGTAGTCGCGCGGGATGGCGCCGTGTGCGCCGTCACCTTTACCGGTTCGGACTGGGGCGATCAATGGCCGGGCAGCCGGGCGATCTCCGCTCAAAAGGCCAACACCGCCAATGCCTTCAGCTTGCCCCAACTGGCCCTCTCCACCGCCAATCTGTTTTCCGCCGTGCAAAACGGGGGAAGTCTGTTCGGCTTGCAGTTCAGCAATCCGGTCGATCCCGCCGTGGCCTATGCGGGGACCGCCGAACAATTCGGCAAGCCCGATGATCCGCTGGTGGGCAAGCGCATCGGCGGCGTCAACGTCTTCGGTGGCGGTCTGGGCTTGTACACGGCGCAGGGCAAATTGATCGGAGGACTGGGGGTCAGTGGGGATACCTCCTGCGCCGATCACAATATCGCCTGGAAAACCCGCCAGGCCCTGGAGTTGGATCGCGTTCCGGCCGGCGTCAACAAGAAGGGCGCCTCAGCCAAGGGAGATGACAACATCATCTACGATATCGTGGACGGCAAGAGTGCGAGCGGTTTTGGTCATCCCGATTGCGGCCTGGGAGAGAAAGCGGTCGCCGCAACGCTGACGACCCCGCCGCCGGCAGGGACCAAACCCTGAGTGGCTGTGCCGATGGGGAAGATGGGGCAAGGCTGTGATCGACCGCCCCGCCCTATCACCCCTACCGCGAGACCACTGGTCACACCCGATTACACTCCTTTAACGCTTGTCCGGGTATCGGCAAGGTGGGTAGACAAGCTGCCCACCCTACCTATCTGTCCCGCCTTAAGTCGGTAGCCAAAACCAAGTGATTCAACGAACTCATAGGTCGTATTATAGTCTCGCTAATGGTTATCCAGACATTCGTTGCCACTGGCGCCCTGGGAGCGCCGCACCCCAGTGCGGCATTTGTAGTGAGGGCCGCACTGGGGTGCGGCGCTCCCAGGGATATCACTGCGTAGGTTCGGTTCTCAATTAGCTGAACTATATGATGCCTATCTAAATAGCCACATTGTATGCAATGGAGTTTCTCATGCGAACCACTCTCAACATTGACGATGAATTATTTCAGCAGGCGCGCGACTTATCTGGGTTACGGGAGAAGACGGCCTTGATACGTGAGGGTTTGAAAGCACTGATTGAGCGGGAAAGCGCCAAGCGCCTGGCTAAGCTGGGGGGGTCGGAACCTCAGTTGAAACCCATACCTCGCCGGCGCAGCGAATCCGAACCGTGATCCTGGTCGATACCTCGGTTTGGATCGATCATCTGCGCGTCGCGGATACGAAGCTGGCCGCATTGCTCGCACGGAGCACGGTGGGAATGCATCCGATGATCATCGGCGAACTGGCTTGCGGGAATCTAAAAAACCGCACGGAGCTATTGAGCTTGTGGCGAAATTTGCCTCGTATCGGCGCGGCGACCGATGCCGAAGCCCTGTATTTTATCGAACGCCATCAACTGATGGGCAAAGGTGTCGGTTATATCGACATCCACTTGCTTGCGGCCGTTATACTTCAAGGCGACGCGCTGTTATGGACAAGGGATAAACGCTTGGCCGCGTTAGCGGTAAATCTCGGCCTGAGTTTTTCGGAAAAAGCCGGCGGATAGAGAGGTTTGTGCCATGAAAAACGGCTACCAACTTAAGGCGGGACAATCCGACCCTGGGAGCGCCGGCATCTTCGCCGGCCTCAGGGCATCGACGCCAGTCAACAGCCGGCAAAATGCCGGCGCTCCCAGGGAATCCCCGTAGGGGCGGTTCGCGAACCGCCCC
>CAIMUS010000237.1 GCA_903844665.1 uncultured Pseudomonadota bacterium | reverse complement strand
GGGGCGGTTCGCGAACCGCCCCTACGGGGATTCCCTGGGAGCGCCGGCATTTTGCCGGCTGTTGACTGGCGTCGATGCCCTGAGGCCGGCGAAGATGCCGGCGCTCCCAGGGTCGGATTGTCCCGCCTTAAGTTGGTGGCCTCATGGCTGCCGATATCGAGCAAAATGATCTCTTTGTCTGTAACCTCAAGCGTAAGGATGATACGGTAGCTGTAGGTGACGCTGACGGCCTGGATGCCTTTCAGTTTGCCGCTGAGGGGATGGTATTTCAGGTGCGGCTGGAACGGGTCGCTTTCCAGATCACGCAAAACTGCGGCGAACTTTTCCCTTAACTCCGGATGGCGCTTTACGAATCTTTCCGCCGAGCGCGTAAATCCAGCCGTCCAGACAAGCGTGTACACGCTTCAGTCTTCCAGGTTCAGTTCTCGGATCAAGTCCTCTGCCGTGCCGCATTTCACTCTCCCCGCCTTGAGGTCTTCCAGCGAGGCGCGCACGCGCGCTTCGTAGGCTTCCTCCTGCGCTTCGAGTAGTTCCTGGTACCGTTCCTGCGAGAGCACGACGTACTGCGGCTGGTTGTTGCGGATGATGTGGACATCCCCTTTGGCGATGAGATCATCCACAGCGGCGATGCCACGGCGCTTGATCTCGCGGGCGGGTATGGCGTTCATAGTTTGACTTCTACAGGTACGTAATTTAGCCCGTAGGTCGGGGTGACGAAGGAATCCCAACGTAATCCGCCACAAGGACTACCTCCTTTCTCCAAAACGAAGAACTGTGCTTTTGGATCGGACGGGATGCTCAACGGCGTCTCGGCCGCAAGCACCGACACAGAGATGATAAGAACAAGCAATACAAGCTGAAATTTCATGGTTCTCTCCCTTGAGTGCTGATCAAATAAACCCCGGCGCCGTCGAAAACAGCGACCAGCGGCGATAGCTCATCGCCTTCTTGATCCGTTCGACCGCCAGTTCCACCGCGGCCTGCCGGGGCAGTATCCGGCGCTCGCGGACGGTCGCCAGCACCTGTTCCGTATTGCGCCGCAACTTTTCTTCGATCACTTCCAGGGCGATAACTTCACTGGCGCCCCGGTATTCCAGCGCCGCACAGATCACCCCACCGGCATTGGCGATGAAATCGGGAATGCAGAGTACGCCTTTCTCATGCAGGTACTGTTCCGCACCAGGTGTGATGGGGATGTTGGCTCCCTGGATCAGCAGTTTGGCATCGAGGCGGGCGACGTTATCTTCATGAATCACGTCCGGGCGCGCGGCGGGAATCCAGATATCGCATTCCAGATCGATGACGGCATCACGATCCAGGTGCTGGCCGTCCGGGTAATCCACCACGCTTCTGCCGGTCTGTTTCAGTTCCAGCAGGGCAGCCAGATCCAGGCCGCGCGGGTTGTAAACCGTTCCCTGGGAGTCCGCCGCGCCGACCAGCACCGTGCCCAGGGAGCTGAGAAAACGGGCGGCGTGCTTGCCCACCGCGCCGAAACCCTGCACCACCACCCGGGCGCCGTCCAGCTTAAGGTCGCAATAGGACGCCGCCACTTCGGCCACATGGCTGATGCCCCAGCCGGTCGCGCCGATTTCATCCAGGGGAATGCCGCCGAATTCCCGCGGCAGACCCACCGCCCGCCCGATTTCATCCCGGATCCAGGCCATGCATTCCTCATCGGTGCCCATGTCCGGTCCGAAGATGTATTCCTGCACGCCTCGAAGCGAACTGGCGAAGGCCCGGATCAGGCGTTCCTTGTCGGCCCTGGGCATGCGAGGGTCGCCGTAGAGCACCGATTTGCCGCCGCCATGGGGCAATCCGGCGGCGGCATTCTTCAAGGTCATGGCGCGGGCCAGGCGGTAACATTCCAGGGTGCTGACATCGGGCGCCATCCGCAGGCCGCCGACGGACGGGCCGGCGGCGGTGTTGTCCACCACCAGCACGGCCTTCAGACCCAGCGACGGCTCGTGGACATGAATGACTTTGGACGGGCCGAGTTCATCGGCCAGGTCGAAGATAGCTTCCATCATGATTTCCCTGATAACGGGGTTTACTCCACCTTGATGGTATGTCGCTGGGCGGGAGCTACCTTGGGCACGGTCACTTCCAGCAGGCCGTCCTTGAAGCTGGCCTTGGCCTGGGAGCCGTCTACATCCACCGGCAGCGCCACGGTGCGGGCGAAACTGCCCTGCGATATTTCGCAGCGGTAATAGTCGCCTTTTTCTTCCTTTTCCTCGTGGCTGGTGCTGCCTTTGATGGTGATGGTGTTGTCGCTCAGGGTGACATCCAGATTGTCCTTGTCCACGCCGGGCACTTCGGCGCGCACCACGATTTCATTATCGCGGTCGATGACATCCACGCGCGGCGGCTTGTCTTCCAGCGGGGCCGCCAACTCGCTCCAGGACGGCCAATCCCAATGAAAAGGCCGCATAGAGCCACGCCGGAAAAAGTTATCGAACATCCGCTCCATTTCCTCGATGGTGCTCAAGGCCCGTGCCGGGGCGGCTCTCTGCACCTGAATTTCCTGAGCTTTCTTCTCGACAGGCGCGGTTTCCTGCTTCTCGGAAGGTTTGTCTTTCGCCATGGCTGTTGCTCCTCTGAATGTACATAGATAAAACAGTTGCAACTGTTGGACAACGCTATGCTTTTGCCCGATTTTTATATTACCATAACAGGCTACCAACTTAAGGCGGGACAATCCGACCCTGGGAGCGCCGGCGTCCCCGCCGGCCTCAGGGCATTCGACGCCAGTCAACAGCCGGCAAAATGCCGGCGCTACTAGGGAATCCCCGTAGGGGCGGTTCGCGAACCGC
>CAIMUS010000236.1 GCA_903844665.1 uncultured Pseudomonadota bacterium | reverse complement strand
CTCGGCCAGCAGCCAGATCGCGTAGGTCGGCCGCAATGCGGCATAGTCCTGGCCGCTGCTCAATTGCGCGCTGTACAGGTCGGCCCAGGTGTAGACAATCCGTTCGGGGAGGTTAGGGTGGTTCAGTAACTGAATCTCGACCTGGTAGAGCCGTCCCTGGTCGTCGCGCGCCTTGACGTCGACGATACTGAGCTTGTCGTCGAGGAATTCGCGTTCGTTGTAGGGGTTGAGAATCTCCACCTGGCGGATCGGGCCGGGCAGGGCGGCGCCGAGCACGGCGTTGAGGAAGTGGATCAGCAACCGTCGGTTGGCCTCGGCGCCCAGCAGCGCTTTGAAGACGCAGTCGATCTTGGGGTCGATGGGGTGTTTCATGGCCGCAGTGTAGCCCGGATTCGGGCCGAGGGCGAGTCCCAAGGCCCAAGGCGAAAGGCGTGAGACGGCATCTACAACTACTACAACTGTCCCGCCTTAAGTTGGTAGCCCCTGCTGATCCGCACCAGCCGGAGCTTGGTCTCCGCCGGCGCCGAGCGGATGCTGGTCGAATTCGGCAAGGCCAATCTGCCCGACAAGGCTCGCCAGCAGCTCGACAAGGTGCGGATGGTGCTGGACAAGGTCAAAACCGACGGCCTGATGCCTACCCTGGACGCAGTGCGCAGTAAACTCGATCAGCCGCCGCCGCTTGGCGTTGCACCGCAGATCTGCTATTGACGACACTCGCAGAACCTTCCCGATAGTAGTAGCATATAGCCTATGCTATCCACAAATCAAAGTTGACTACCATGTCTTTCGCCGTCCAGGACTACCACGATCTAGTCGATCTGCTGGAAAAACGCCCCCAGTGGCGGTCTGACCTGCGGCGGTTGCTGCTCTCGGATGATCTGCTGGCGCTTCCTGCTATTGTCGATAAGCTGGCTATTACAGTCGGCGAACTCGCCGAGGCCCAAAAGCGCACCGAAGCACGGATCGCTGAGTTAGCTGAAGCCCAGCAGCATACTGAGCAACAATTGGCTGCGTTAACCGCCCGCGTCGATGCGTTAACCGTCCGCGTCGATGCGTTAACCGCCCACGTCGATGCGTTAACCGTCCGCGTCGATGCGTTAGCAGCCCGCCTGGAAGAACTCGCCGAGGCTCAAAAGCGCACCGAGCAACGGCTGGATAGCCTGGCTGCCCGGATGGAAGAACTTGCCGAGGCTCAAAAGCGCACCGAGCAACGGCTGGATAGCCTGGCTGCCCGGATGGAAGAGCTTGCCGAGGCCCAGCGGCACACCGAGCAGCAATTGGCTGCGTTAGCCGCCCACGTGGAAGCACTCACCGTGGAACAGAGGAAGATGCAGAATAAGCTGGCGCGAGTGGACGGGCGCACCCTGGAAATCGATTTCCGGCAAAAGGCGCCGGCTTACTTCGGGCGTTTAATGCGACGGTTAAAAATTGTCGAAGTGCACATGTTGGAGGACCAACTGGCGGAGCAGCTTTCGCCTGAAGAATACGATGATTTCTTGCGGTTGGATCTGCTCCTGACCGGTCTGTTGTGGCAGCAGCCAGACAGACCTCAGATCTGGCTGGCGGTCGAGGTATCTTCCGTCGTGGACCGCGAGGATATAGTACGTGCCCGACGGCGGGCCGATCTGCTACGCAAGGCAGGTTATCCGACAATCCCGGTGGCAGCCGGTGAAGAAGCCACCCTGGGCGCCGAGAGCGAAGCGCGTTTCCAGAAAGTGGCGCTTATACAGGATGGACGCACCCTGTTATGGGACGAAGCCCTGTCGGCCAGCTTGGCTGCAGGGGGCTAACTCTCCGTCCCAACACCCCGCAGAGATTTTTTCGATCCGATCGGTGTTGAAAAGGGAGGATCGACGCTTGATTCGTAACCGTTCAGCCCCCCACCCCAACCCTCCCCCACAAGGGGGGAGGGAGTTTTTGCAAAACAGTAGTTTAACCTATTCCCCCTCCCCTTGTGGGAGGGGGTTAGGGGGAGGGGTGTGAACGCTTACCTTGATTCCATGCACCTCGTAACCTTTGTCGAGCAGGAACTCGGCCAGATAGGCCCTATCCTGACCCGTAATCCCGGTAATCAAAGCTTTCTTCAAGACGATTCTCCTGGAGTGGCGGCTTGCTGCCCGGAATCGGCAAGCCACTCGTAAAGGGCCATCTCGAACCGTCCAAGCACGGCGTCCTGCGACAGGTGTGCTTCGGCGAAGGTCACTATTTCGACATACCCCAGCGTGTCGGTGCGATTGCGAACGATGACCTTGAACATCCTCTGCTATAATCCTGTTTCCTTGGCCAGCGAGACGATCCTTCAAGACAGTCTCTCTTCATGATCATCTGAATGATCGTCCGACAGTGTCCAGGGGATTATGAGAATTTAACAGCCCTGGGTCAATCCCTGGCGCGGCCTGTCCAGGGCGGGTACCCTTGCAGCATGTGGTATAATGGTAGTGTAAGGCGGCGCCATGGCTGCGCGTCCGGTTGGGAACAGGGGTCGCAGCCGAACTTCTGGACGAGAAATATTCTAATCCGGCACATTTTGTCAGAGAACGAATCATCGAAACATGAAAGTCAGCATTATTACGGTCGTCTTTAATGGCGCTGCTACTATCAGGGACTCCATAGAGTCGGTTCTGGCGCAGACTTATACTGATATTGAGTACATTATCATCGATGGGAAATCCACTGATGGAACAGTAGAAATTGTGCAATCTTATGGCGCGAAAATTGCTTATTTTCAGTCAGGGCCGGACAAGGGATTATACGACGCTATGAATAAAGGTATCTGCCGCGCTACGGGTGACATTATCGGCATTCTGAACGCCGACGATTTTTACCGCAACCAAAATGTAATTGCTCACCTCGTGCAGAGGTTCAAGGATACAGGGGCGGACGGGGTATACGCTGACACGGTATACGTGGATGCCCTTGACACGAATCGCATTAAACGCTATTGGCAGGCGAATCCTTATCGGCCGGGCGCGTTTCGTTGGGGCTGGATGCCCCCACACCAGACGTTTTTCGTTAAGCGTTCGGTGTATGAGCGGTTTGGCTACTTCAGCCTCGATTTAGGTAGCGCCGCCGACTACGAATTGATGCTACGGGTCATCCACAAAAACGGAATTCATTTGGAGTACTTACCCGAAGTGGTAGTGGTAATGCGGGTGGGCGGTATTAGTAATCGGTCGATTGCAAATCGTATAGCTGCTAATCGAAATGATCGTAAGGCCTGGGAAATTAACGGCTTAAAACCTTATTTTTTCACTCTATGGTTAAAACCCCTGCATAAGATTTTACAGTTTGTTAGACGCCCGAATGCAGACTCATCTACTTAATAAGTTGCCCTTGTACGCCGCTGGTTTCGGGAGAGTGAGCGGGCGAGCTTAAGTATGAGTGTCTGCGTCCATCCTCGGGAATTCGACCCTGGACAACCGAGCAAGCTCGCTCCTACAAGCGCTATGAAGGGGTTGGTGTAAGCGATTGGTGATCGATGCATAGCGCGCTCGGCTGGTCACACCCGTCGGGAATAAGGTAAACAATTGTTACCATGGATCGACGGCCACGCAGGTGGTCAAGTAGTATGAAATATTATTTATTGTACGCGTTACCCGCTCTCCACGGCTTCATCAGCCCACCTGTCAGGATTTTTTACAGTTTGCCTTTTTTAGTTAAGTTTTTGATAAAATTCATTTTTCAGGTGACATCAGAAGATTTTGGTCGAATAAGTTGGATTTTACTGTAAAATTTACTGACACCTCCGAAGCCCCTTTCCGGCTCATGGAGAACTGCGTTAAATCGAAAATAATATTTGTTTACAACAACTTAATTTTTTGAATCGGGCCTGCCCCGGCTGATCGCGATGCCGGCACTGTCGAAAAATTTTACATTAATAAATTAGTATGAATTTTAAGTGCCTGTTTGTAAAGAAAATTATTATAGGCGCGGTAATTGCGATCTAATTTTAAAGATGGCTTTACGAAGATTTAAAGCTTGCTTTAGATCATAACTGACTTTCACCAGGAAGACTTAAGGTTCATGAGTGCAGTTACCAATCTGTTTGCCTTCAGCCTGACCGTCCTCTTCATCCTGCTCCTGCGTCCGCTGGCTACCTGGCTTGGGATCGTGGACCATCCGGGAGGACGCAAGCGACATGAACACTCCACCCCTCTGGTTGGGGGCTTGGGTCTTTTCCTGGGTTTGGTTGTGACCTTGGTATGTTTCCAGATTGCTATTCCCTCCCCAACCGCCTATTTCGGCGCCACCATTCTGCTGGCGGTCACCGGCCTGCTGGACGACCGTTTCGACCTGCCGGCGCGGTTTCGGCTGCTGGTGCAGGTGGCGGCCGCCTTGATCATGATCCTGGGTGGAGACTTGGTCGTCGGCGACTTCGGCGACGGGTTCGGGATAAGGTTCGACCTCGGACCGCTGGCCATTCCTTTCACGATATTCGCCACCGTGGGCCTGATCAATGCCTTCAACATGCTGGACGGGATAGACGGTTTGGCGGGTATGGTCTCGATCAGCGTATTGGCGGTTCTAGGCTTATGGGCACAGTTCGCGGGCGCGACCGAAGTTGCAAACCTGGCCTATCTGCTGTTATTTGCGGTTGGCGGCTTTCTGCTGTTCAACCTGCGTCTACCCTGGCGCCGGCGCGCCGCGGTGTTTATGGGGGATGCAGGCAGTATGGTGTTGGGTTTATCGTTCGCCTGGATGATCGTGGCCTTGATCCAGCCACGGCACGGTGGCGTTGCTCCCATGGCGGCGTTTTGGCTGGTGGCGTTTCCGATACTGGAGACCGCCAACGTCATAATCCGGCGTAAGTGCAAGAGACGTTCGGTATTTACGCCGGATCACGAGCACCTGCACTACATCTTCCGGGAACACGGCTTGTCCATCAACCGAACGGTACTGTCGATCAGCAGCATTGCCCTGGCGATGGCAGGTTTCGGTGTGGTCGGCGGCGCCTTGAAATCACCCGATTGGCTGATGGCGCTGGCTCTGCTGCTGACAGGCATCCTGTACTACCGTATTGTCGATAACCTGACGCTGAATCGGGATGATGCGACTGATTGCCCGGAGAAAAAGGCCGTAGAAAGGCAGAAAGTCTAGTACAGTGACCGGAGTGGAGAATAACAGGTTGGCTCAGGCGCGTAGCGCCGTAACCCAAAGCGGCCTGACCATCACCTGTCAGCGGACCCCTGCAAAGAGCGAGCGGCTATGAGCGAACTGAAGTACGATGTCATTGTGATCGGCGCCGGCCCGGGCGGCGAGGGCGCGGCCATGAATATCGCCAAAGCGGGCCGGTCGGTGGCGGTGGTGGAGCGCTATCACGAGGTGGGCGGCGGCTGCACCCACTGGGGCACCATCCCGTCCAAGGCTCTGCGGCATGCCCTCAGCCGGATGACGGAATTCAATCGCAATCCGCTGTATCGCGCTATCGGCCAGCCGGTGCGGCTGTCCTACCCCACCCTGCTGCGCACCGCGGAAGCGGTCATCGCCCAGCAAATCGCGATGCGACGCGATTTTTACGACCGCAATCAGGCGCCACTCTATTACGGTCATGCCCGCTTCCTGGATCCCCACACCCTGGAAGTGCAGCGCCCCGACAGCAACCCGCTGTCGCTCCAGGCCGAAGCCTTTATCATCGCCAGCGGTTCCCGTCCCTATCGACCGGAAGACGTGGATTTCAGCCATCCCCGGGTGTTCGACAGCGACACCATCCTGAAGATGACCGCAACGCCCCGTTCGATCATCATCTACGGCGCCGGCGTGATCGGCTGTGAATACGCCAGCATCTTCCGGCAACTGGGTTGCAAGGTCGATCTGATCGATACCCGCTCCCAACTGCTGTCCTTTCTGGATGATGAAATCGCGCATTCGCTGAGTTATCATTTGCGCGATCAGGGCGTGGTGATCCGCCATAACGAGGCTTACACGGCGGTGGAATACCGGTCCGAGGAAGTGATTCTGCAGCTTCAGTCCGGCAAGCAGATCGGCAGCGATGCGATCCTCTGGGCCAACGGCCGTACCGGCAATTCCCAGGAGATGGGGCTGGAAGACTTGGGGATTATCCCCAACAGCCGGGGCCAGTTGCCGATCGACGCCAATTATCGAACGGCGCAGCCGCATATCTATGCCGTAGGCGATGTCATCGGCTATCCCAGTCTGGCCAGCGCCGCCTATGACCAGGGCCGCTTCGCCGCCATCCACCTGCTGGAAGGGCGCTGCGACTATCACTTGGTGAAGTATATCCCCACCGGCATCTATACCTCCCCGGAGATCAGTTCGGTGGGCCGCACCGAGAAGGAACTGACCGAGGCGCGCATTCCTTACGAGGTCGGCCACTCCTGGTTCAAGAATCTGGCCCGCGCCCAGATTACCGGCCAGACCGTAGGCATGCTGAAGATACTGTTTCACCGGGAAACACTGGAAATCCTGGGGATTCACTGCTTCGGCGACCAGGCTTCGGAGATCGTCCATATCGGCCAGGCGATCATGTTTCAGCAGGGTGAGGCCAATTCGCTGTTATACTTCGTCAATACGACCTTTAATTATCCCACCATGGCCGAAGCTTATCGGGTGGCCGCCTTGAATGGTCTGAATCGGGTAAGGTAAGCTTGGGCGGCGGAATGGGTCGGCGCCGTCTTTTCCCTTAACCCAGGCCGTCGAATAGCGCAGAGGAGACTTCGATGGATGTCACTCCCTATCTTAAGTTGATGGTGGATAAAGAGGCATCGGATTTGTTTTTTTATGTGGGCGCTCCGGTTCACATCAAAATCAATGGCATCGTCCGGCCCGTTGGCAGCAAGCCGCTGCCGCCGGGGGGTGTGCGGGAGATCGCCTACTCGGTGATGCGGGACGACCAGATCAAGGAGTTCGAGGAAGCCTGGGAATGCAATTTCGCCATACCCGTGACCGGCGTCGGCCGGTTCCGGGCGAATGTCTTTAAACAGCGCGGCGAAGTGGCGATGGTGGTGCGCTATATCAAGGGGCAGGTGCCCGCCGTGGAGGAGCTGGGACTGCCGTCGATACTCAAGCAGTTGATCATGGAAAAGCGCGGTCTGGTGTTGCTGGTCGGCGCCACCAGTTCCGGCAAATCCACCACTCTGGCGGCGATGATCGATTATCGGAATTCGACGTCGCCGGGGCATATTCTTACGATCGAAGACCCGATCGAATTCACTCACTTTCATAAGAAGTCGATCATCGGGCAGCGGGAAGTCGGCATCGATACCCACAGTTACGAGGATGCCCTCAAGAGCGCCCTGCGCGAGGCGCCCGACGTGATCCTGATCGGCGAGGTTCGTTCCCGTGATGTGATGAAATTCGCCTTGGCCTATGCCGAGACCGGTCATCTGTGTCTGTCCACGCTGCATTCCAACAACTCCAACGGCGCCCTGGAACGTATCGTCAATTTCTTTCCGGAGGATGCCCGCGATCAGTTGCTGATGGACCTGTCGTTGAATCTGCGGGCTATCGTTTCCCAACGGCTGATCAGAGGAGTGAACAGTACCCTGTTACCGGCGGTGGAAGTGCTGTTGAACACCCCTTATGTGGCCGATCTGATTCAAAAGGGCAAAGTCGACCATGTCAAGGAAGCCATGGAGCAGGGTAAGGATATCGGGATGAAGACCTTCGATCAGGCCTTGTTCGAGTTGTACAAGGAGGGCAGGATTTCCAAGGATGAGGCCGTCAAGAATGCCGATTCCCGTAATAACGTCAGCTTGCAGATTCGCCTGTCCGAGGGCATGGGCAATACCGCGGCGGCGGCCGGGCTGTCGATTCGGGACGAGAAGAAAGACGAAAAGAAAGGCGGTGTTTTCCTGTAACGCGATGCCGCCGCCGGCTTATCCCGCGCATCCGGCCAGCCGTATCGATGTGATGATTGACGATGTTACTTCCCATCGCCTCAGTAGTAGACGACCTCATGCACCGTCGGGTCCACCAGCACCTTCGTCAGCACCTCACCGAGCAATTGCGCCCAGCGCTCCCAGCCGGCGGCGTCACTCAGTAAATCCTGACGAATCTCGAATTCCACATGCGGCAGCCCGGCGGAGCCGGCGTGGGTCTCTATGGTGTAACCCGTCTCCCGCCCCGAATAGGGCACATTATCGCCCACGTACAGCTCCGGTTGAGACCGCAGGCGCTCGAGCACCGGCAGGGCCAGGCGCGGATCGCGATTCCACAGTATCCCCACATGCCAGGGCCTGGGCGGGCCGCCGTTCAGTCGAGGGGTGAAACTGTGAATGGAAACGAACATCGGGGCGAGACCATGCCGCCACAGATGGGCCAGCGTGTTGGTAATGGCGTGGTGATAGGGCCAGAAAAACGTCTCCAGCCGCCAGTCGGCCTCGACATCGCTTACGTCCTGATTGCCGGGAATCGGGATACCGTCGCTTTGCAGCGGGATCGATCCCGGATCGCCGGGGGGGCGGTTGCAGTCGATCACCAGCCGGGAATAGCCGGACAGCACCGCCGGCGCATCCAGTCGCTCCGCCAGCCGCCGGGCCACCTCCGCCGCGCCGGAATCCCAGCCGATATGCTGGGACAGTTCCTCCGGTCCCAGCCCAAGATTATTCAGGCGCCTGGGCACGGACTTGCTGGCATGATCGCAAACCAGCAGCAGCGGCGCCCGGCCCTGGGGATTCAAGACTTCCACCGCCGGCGGGTCCGCCGGGTCTAAACAAGGTGGCGCAGAGGAAACCGAAGCATTCATATCAGCCTGTGGATGGTGAGAAAACGGATCGGGATATTACCATTGTGTAAAAAAGCACGATTGTAGTCTATTGTAAACAGCATCGCCGCCAGCGAACGGCGCCGGAACCAGGCGGACTGGGCCAGGATCGGGGTCAAGGCGAAAATCGTTTCCTACGAATGGGGTGAGTATTTAAAGCGCAGCAGGGACGGCGAGCATCGGACCCTGCTGCTGGGCTGGACGGGCCCATTATGTCCGCCTGACCCGCGCCGTAACCGTTCAGATCCCTCTCCCCGACCCTCCCCCACAAGGGGGGAGGGAGTTTTTTGCAAAACAGCAGCTTAACCTATTCCCCCTCCCCTTGTGGGAGGGGGTTAGGGGGAGGGGTGTGAACGCTTACCCCGCGCCGCCGTCATCACCGAAATCGACAAGGATTATGTGATTGCCAGCCGGATCGTCGGCGCGGGCCTGCTGCGACAGATGTTCATCTGAGCCAACGGGTGATGATCGCTATGGCCATCGCCTGTCATCCCCGCCTGCTGCTTGCAGATGAACCGACCACCGCGCTGGATGTGACCATTCAGGCCGGCCTTTTTCCAAGATCAACGCCGCTTTAAGACAAGCCGGCAAACCGGAAATCGATTGGCAGATTCCGGATATTTGATCCGATAACCAAATGTATCCACTGATAAACATATCCTGCAGGTAGATCATCATGGCGCGCTCCTCCCTCGGCAAATTGCCCAAGCGTTACTCTTTTATCCTCAATCCCTATACCGACGCACGCCTCAGCCGGTGCCCAAAATGTAACAAGCTGACCTATCTTCGGAAATTTGTCCTGTTCATCCACATCGAGCAATGGGGGTCACTGGCTTTGGGCAAGACCTGCCGGTATTGCTCCCATTGTGAGCTGATTATGGCGCATAAAGATGAATTGGATGCAGAATTGGCCCGGAGTTTCAGCCAGCTTGCCCCGGAGGTCATTGGCAATGACTATATGGTGATGGGAACCGTGGAGAAAAAAGCATGGGAGGCAGGGCTCGGCAGATCGGGTCAACCCCTGACAGAGGCGCTCAAACACGTTGCCCAGTTCAAGCGCTACTACGATTTCCATTATAAGCCGGCAGGCTGGTATCCGGCTGATGATAAATCTGGCAAGTGAGGGCGTTAGCGTGAAAGTCCTCATAGGTCGGGTTACCGTGAAAATCCCTGTAGGTCGGGTTAGGCGCGCCCTCTACCGGGCCAGTCGCAAGGTGAGATAGACGCAACGCTCCTGATGGCGATGATGCGGCCTGGATCGATGACCAGATTCACAGCTTGCAGTATCGCCTTGTCGGTATAGGAAAAGCTGACGGAATCCAGAATGACTTTCCCGGTAAAAGGTATTTTCTGCCTGCCCGCATAGGGTGACAGGT
>CAIMUS010000235.1 GCA_903844665.1 uncultured Pseudomonadota bacterium | reverse complement strand
GCCGCTGATCGTCCTGACCGATCAGGAGATGTACACCTTGCCGGTCGCCCTGGCCAACCTGGTCGGCGAACACGTGCAGGACACGGAGTTGATCATGGCCGGTGCGGTGTTGACGGTGCTGCCGGTGGTGCTGGTATTTCTACTGCTGCAAAAGTATTACATTGCCGGCATCCTGCTGGGCAGTATCAAGGAGTAGGGCCTGCTTCCCATAACCCCAATCCGAAGGTCCCCGGCAGATGAGACTGACGTTGAAGAGCCTGCTTGTCCTGGCGGCCTTGCTGGTGGGGTGTCGAGGTACGGATCGCCCGGGAAAATCCCCGTGATTGTCTCCGGCTGGGCGGGGCGAAGACGGTGCAGCCGCCTTGACACTACACGGAAGAGGCGTAATATGCAGACCATACTCTGCCTCAAGCGGTTGAATTTCTTTCCCACCCCCACCCCTTCCCACATCAACAGTCAACGGAGGCAGGAACCGGAGATCGACTGTCTCAGACCGACAACCGGAGACGCTCGGCGCCGTCACGCGCAGGAAACATGCCTATGACCGGGGTTGATCAGATCATCGTTCGTTGGGAACCGATGTTTCAACGTTGTCTGGTCTATTCGAGGAAGACCAAAGCCCTGGACACCGCCTCCGCTGCTGAACTGCAGTCAAGCTGGTTGGTAACTCATCGCTCACCACCCACCGACGGCCTCGTTGCCCCCATGAAAATCTTTCTTGCCATCACCCGGGCATGTGATCTCGATTGTCCCTTTTGCTTCGCTCGTGGCAGGCGCTACGGTTCCCCCATGTCCACCGGAACCATCGTGCAGGTAATCCACCAAGCCGCTGACGCTGGTGTCTTCGAGATTCGCCTTACGGGTGGAGAGCCAACCGTACACCCGGCATTTTTTGACATCGCTGCCTTGATAGATCACCTCGGCATGAATTGCTCGCTCAATACCCATGGGGCGTTCCACGAGCCACTTATCGAAAAGCTGATCGATTCTCCGGTGGATGACATACGCATCAGCATAGATGGTCCCGAGGAGATACATGATTCACTGCGAGGAAACGGTTCTTTTCAACGCGCAATCAGGACGGTCGGGGCGCTCAGAGAATCAGGCAAGTCGGTAAGAGTAAACAGCATGGTCTACCGGGGCAATGCTGATGCCCTCGACACAATTATCGACCTGGCAGCAGAGCTTGGGGTCTCGCTACGACTGTGTCCGATGCGAGCGATCGGACGGGCCCGCGAGCCGGTTTTTGCGCAGACATACGTACTTTGCCAGAACGAATGGCATCGCATCGAGGACAACTTGGCCACCCGCGGTCTGTTCCGCAAGCATGTGTCCTGTTTTTCGATAGACGATCTCGAGGACTTCTCCCATTGCCCAGGACCGACTGCCGGATTGGAAGAGGCGCACTGCTCTCCCTGGGTCACTCAAATGGGTATAGACCCGAATGGCACTAACTTTTCACGTAACCTATTGATTCCGCTATTTTTTAGGCCACCAGCTTGGCTTTAAATTGACGGTAGTGTTCCAAAACTGTTGCGAATCATTTATAAGCAACTGTTTGAATAACTTAATTTTTTCATGCCAACACTTTCATAACACCACTCGGTTATAATACCTCAAAATGGCTTCAAAGTGGCATAAATACTAATATAAATTAACAAGTTATATGAAAAGTTAGTGCCATTCTGGTCTGTCCCCTATTACCCCTCTCGGTTTGGGAAACTGTCACTTTAATATAGAGAGATTACTCCAGACGACCCTCCATAGCATCTACGCTGGCTGCATTTTGTAGAGTGGGCATGGTCCATCATTCGCACCAAGTCGGTCGGTTAAGGTGGGCCGTGCCCACCCTACCGGATTTCAATATACCAATTTGCCGACCCGGTACGTGGCACCGCCTCTAGCTTCAACGTCCCCTTAGGAGTCACGACTGCCTTCAGTCGTACGGGTACCACTTCTCCTAGGATACGACCCTCGGCGGAAAGAGTAACTTCAATTGCTTCGAGTTCTTCCAACTCGCTTGGTAGCCAGCTCTCCAGGGTGGTGCCTGGCAAGTCTTCACGGCGCACTGAGGATCTGAAAATGTGGAACTGCACTGGCTCACCCACCACCAAGCCCACCTCGCCACACGGCACCTCCACCTCAGTGCCCTCTTCCATCCCAAAGGGCGCAATACAGAGAGCATTGAGAGGCGGCTCCATCCCTGGTTGCATAGGCATTGCGCCTTCTATACCCACGTAATATGTGAATGCAGTGCAACCACAAATCTGCGAGGAGGAGTCGATTTTGTCAGCGGGTATCTTTGCAAAAGCTCTAAGTTGATTATCAGATGTCCGTTGTTTAGATAATCTTTCGATTCTATCAATTAGGTGCGGTGGTGGGGCTTGCTCAGGGGGTGGTTTCGGCTCTACGGGCGGTGAGGGGATTGGCTCACTATCATCACTCTTCTTCGGGCTTTCGTCTTTATTTAACTCGGTTTTTTCAGACCGTTGCAGATACCAATCAAGCACTTCAGCAAGGTCATCAAGGGCTCGGGTGGCGTCGTTTGCGACTACATGCTCCCCGTGCGCTCCAAGATTTGCTAGGTCCCTGATGGCGTTCATCCTTGACAGAATCCGCCGATCGATCTTGCGGGTGAATTGATTGTCCGCAAGCATGTCACCCAAGAGCGGCTTTTTCGGTCCTCGCCCCATTTCGGCGATATAAATTTGTTTTATCAATTTTTCGAGAACCACACGTGATTTCGTGAGAGAACTCGCGGCGTCCGGTTGCATGTACTGAAAGGCAAGGTGCAGGTCTTTTGAAAATGCTTCAAAAGCCTCCTCCAGCCGCCTCAGTCGATTCTCGAGGTCATTGTTGTTCATAAGAAAATCTCGAACTATAACTGGTGGCAAAACGCTGTTCGATGAGTTGAATGAAATCGAGCGGTTGCATAGGAGGTCCTCGCCTGAGGTTTTAATCATCCTGCCTTGGCGGATCTGGCGCCGGCGGAGTCCCGTAACGAACCCAGAAGCGTTGCAGCCCACGCATCCCGGCAATCAACACGGTGGCCAGGCCCAGGTATACCCCCACCTTCAGTAGAGAAGCCCCGCCTTTAGTGGCCACCAGCATTTCCAGCCAGGGACCCAGCGCGGTGGTAATCCCATTGCTGATAAAGAACGGAAGCCCATAGACGGACAGAATCTGGACCAGGCCCTGGGTCCGTAGCGTGCTGGTAGTGCGGACGGCCTCTTCCAGTTGCGTCAGCCGGCGCTGCAATTCCTCGATGCTCTTATCGATGCCCCAGCAGGACGCCAACTGGGTCCGAAAGCGCCGCACCTCGGCGCTGGGGCTGTGCGGCTCATACTGGTATTGGGCGCGGGCCAACTCAGCCCGCTGCGCCGCCAGATCGGTCAGGACCGCGATGGACCGCCAGGGCTTCAGGGTCGGGTCCAGCAGGGGCCGGGCTTGCAGGCGCGCGTCGAGCCGACTGTCCACCTCACGAATGGCGCAGAGCAACTGAAAGCAGCGATGGAACTCCTCGCGGAATTCGTCCACGGGAAGGCGCTCGCTGCGCCAGTCGTCGAACAGGAACACCCCGTGCTCGTGCAGCACGGCAAACCCACCGGCCAGCGGCGTCAACGTCAGCTCCTGCTCCGGCGGGAGATCGGTAAGGAGTAGCGGCCCCTCGGCAGGCTCGCGGACGACCAGCGCCGCCAACGCCCGCTGGGTGGTCGGCGCCAGGAACACCGCCTGCGGTCGAGTGGTGTCCGGCAGCCAGCGCACGGCGGCCAGGCGCTTGGTGAGGGTAAAATTCCCTCCCTTATAATGCAGCGGCTCGCGCTGGCACTGCTCCAGCAGACAGTCCCGCGGGTACAACAGGTCTCTGACGCGCAGGTCACGCACCGGACTGTAACAGCGCCAGACCGCCTCCACGACCTCGGACCAGTCCAGGCGTGATCCATCCGGCCAATCCGGCAGCGCTTTCGGCGCGCCGAGCAGAGTATAACGTCCGCCATCATCCCACCACGGCTCGTTGTAGCCTTCGGCTTCCTGGTAGCTGGCAATCGGGCGGATGTGATCCTGTGGCCGCCGGCCCTGCCAGCGCTCGGTTTCCAGCCGCTCCAGTTCCTCCCACAGGGCCTTCAGATAGATTCCGGTCCAGGGATTGACCGAAACCGTCATATCGTTACCGCTGCCGCGCTCACCGGGGCGGTAAAGGCCCATCAGGGCAAACCCCTGGTGCAGATAGGTGTGCTCCCGGTCAGTGCGAATGAAGATCTTTTTGGAGCCGCTGGGCCAGGTCTCCACCGCGAAGTAAGCATCGACCAGCAACCCGCGGGAGTCGCCGGTCGCACACAGCGGCGCCTGGAGCTGCAAGCGGACCGCCTGGGCCAGAGAATCCAGATACTCCTGATATTCGACGTTCAGGAACGCCCGGGCGCGAACGTAGCCGCTGAGGTTCCACGCCGGGGGAACGGCGGTGGGATTGACCTCCTGCCGTAGCAAAGCGACGGTGAATTGCAGGGCCTCGCGCCAGGCTTGGCTGAGATCCGGCGGGTATCGGCTGTCGTCTTTGCACTGCGCCCCGGCGGCGGGAAGGTAACTATGTCCCAACGCCGACAGTAGCGTGGTCCAGGAGGTGAAGGGATCAGCGGCCATGCCGGTGGTTTCCCAATGGCGCACGGCCTGTACCCAGGGCTTGCCCGGGCCGTCGCGCAGTTCGCTGACCTCCACACCACAGTACCGGGCCAACCAGCACAGCAGAGAGAAGCAGGAATCCGGCCCCACGTCTTCCACGATCAGGGTGAAATGGCGCAGGAGTTGACCCGGCTCGCGGTAGCCATCTGTTACCCGCTCCCAGTGTTGCTTCAGGGGTTCGGGCGGCGCCAGGACCAAATCGGTCACGGTCGCATACTGGCAGGCGGCGCCGAACCGGTAGACCGTACCCTTGTTATTCAGGCAGATCCCCCGGTGCTCGACCGGCTGATCGTCCCGCAGCCAGTGGCCCACGCCGATCAGAATCTGGTCCGGCGCCGCGGCCTCCCGGCAGGCAGGGCCGTAGCTCACGCGCGGGAGCGGTTCCAGGGTCGGTGATACCGGGCCAAGTGGCAAACCGGCGGGATCGTCCAGCGCCCGTGCCAGCGCGGCGAGGAAATCAGTGAAGGTCATGGAGTGCTCTCCCTCGGTCAATTCTTCTATCTGGCTATTCGGTCTATCTTATTCTCTAAAAAGAGGGGAAATCATACTCATTGATCATCCACTGCTGGACTAGAGACAAGTAGCGCCGATGGGCACGGCGCTGACGCACCTTTGCCCATCCTACAACTTCGGTTTCGGCAAACGTAAGTAGCTGAACGCCGTTATCCGGCAAAATCGATCCCTTGCTGCTTCAACAAGTCGCGCAGCCGCGCCAGCTCGGACTCGGCTGCAGCGGCCCGCCGCGCTTCACGCTCAACCCGCTGTTCCGCGCTCTCGGCCCGCTGTTCCGCGCTCTCGGCCCGCTGTGCTTCATGCTTAGCCCGCTGTTCCGCGCTCTCGGCCCGCTGCGTTTCCTGACTGGCCCGCTGCGCTTCCTGCTCGGCCCGTTGTTTCTCCTGCTCGGCCCGTTGTTTCTCCTGCTCGGCCCGCTGTGCTTCACGCTCAGCCCGCTGGACCACTTCCACGTAGCTGACCAAGCGCTGGCCATCCGGTCGGGTCAGACACAGATCCATTCCCTCTAAATCGAACTGCACTTGCAACCGGGGGCTGATCCAGCCGCGCATCCGGGCGATTTCCACCAATTGCCCTCCCTGTCGCAGCCAGCCCTGCAGGCGCCCGTGGTCGAGATCGTACAGGTAATATTCCTCGATGCCGTAACGCTCGTAAAACGCCAGTTTGTCGGCCATCTCTTTGCGGGTGTTGCCCGGCGACAGCACTTCGAACACGACCTGCGGCGCCACACCGCCTTCTTCCCATTGCTTGTAAGAACCCCGATGCCCCTGGGGACGCCCGAACGCCACCAGCGCATCCGGGGCGATGCGAGTCTTGTTGTCCCCTTCCACCGGATACCAGAGCAAATCGCCGGCGACGAAGACGTTGGGATCGTCGGCAAACAGGGCTTGAAGACCACCCGCCACGGTGATGATCCACTCGAACTGCTTGGTGTTATCGGCCATCGGTTTACCGTCGCTGTCGGGGTAGATAACAGGTTTGGCGGGGGCTTCCAGGTGTTTCACGCTCATGGCCGCTACCCAAGATTGCTTAAGGAGACTGGCGGCAGTATACCGCTGCGCCGCTTGGCCCGGAATGGCGATGCGGTTGCGCATTAACGCCCAAATAAGGCCAACGATCTCTTCAAACCACCGCCAGAATCACCGCCAGCGGCAGCGCCGCCAGCAGCGTGCTGATGAGTATCGCCCCGGACGCCAGCGGTTTATCGCCACCTAACTGACTGACCAGGATGTAAGAGACCGAAGCGGTCGGACAGGCCAGCAGAATCAGGGCAATTCGCGTGCCCTGGACGCTCAGGCCGCACAGGTGGGCGACGGCGTAGCCCAGCAGGGGCAACAGGAACAGCTTGGCGACGACCGCGCCGAGCGACCAGCTTAACTTGCCACGCACCCGCATCGAGACCAGCGACCCGCCGATACACAGCAGCGCCAGCGGCAGGGACATCTGCCCGAGGGCGGTGAGGGTGCGCCCAACCAGCGGCGGCAGTTCCCAGTTCAGCGCGGCAAAGACCACGCCGGCCAGACAGGAAAGCAACAGCGGATTGATCTTGAGTTCCTCGAAGGCTTGGTTCAACGCCTGCCGGCTGAGGCGGGAGCGGCTGAGCAGCAAG
>CAIMUS010000234.1 GCA_903844665.1 uncultured Pseudomonadota bacterium | reverse complement strand
ATCGTGTTTGGCGTCTGGGCTTCGATCATCGCGCCCACCGCCAGCGCCAGCTTGTTCACCACCGTCTTGCGTAGCTTCGGGAGTGCAGTCTGAAGCCCCTCTTTGACTTTCTCAGCCAGTTTCTGGACAGTTCCCATCGTTGCCTCATACCATCGTTAACCGGAGGCGGGAGTTTACCTCAAAACTGACAGGTGGTGAGGGACCTCTTGACTCCACCTTGCCGAAAAGCACGATTTCCGTTATGGTTACGGGCTGTTTGGTAACCTGGGAAAACATTGGTAATGCCGAAAGAAGATCACATTGAGATGGAGGGCACGGTCATCGATACCCTGCCCAATACGATGTTTAGAGTGCAACTGGAGAACGGCCACGTCGTCACCGCCCATATTTCCGGGCGGATGCGCAAGCACTATATCCGCATCCTGACCGGCGATAAGGTGAAGGTGGAACTGACTCCCTACGACCTCAGCAAGGGTCGCATCGTCTACCGCAGCCGCTGATATCCAGGTCAGCCGGCGGCGCGGCCCGGCTGCCTGGATCCCATCGCCGGAGATCAGTGGATCTCGACCTCTTCCACAATTTCCAGCAGTAATTGGTCGTTTTGCCCGGTGACGATGACGTGACCGCCATTGACCAGACGACCGAATAGCAACTCTTCCGCCAGTGGTCGCTTGATATACTCCTGGATGACGCGGGCCATGGGCCGTGCGCCCATCTTGGGATCGTAACCGCGCTGCGCCAGCCAGCGCCGCCCGGCGGCGTCGACCTCGATGGTCACCCCCTTGGGCTCCAACTGGGCTTCCAGTTCGATGACGAACTTGTCGACCACATGGCCGATGGTTTCCGGGTCCAGCGGCTTGAACTGAATGATCGCATCCAGGCGGTTGCGGAATTCCGGTGAAAACATCCGCTTGATCGCCTCCATGCCGTCGGTGCTGTGATCCTGCCTGGTAAAACCGATGGAACTGCGGTCCATCAGTTCCGCCCCGGCATTGGTGGTCATCACGATAATGATATTGCGGAAATCCGCCTTGCGACCGTTGTTATCGGTCAGGGTGCCATGATCCATCACCTGCAACAGCAGGTTGAACACATCGGGATGCGCTTTCTCGACTTCGTCCAGCAACAGCACGGCATGAGGGGATTTGAGGATGGCGTCGGTCAGCAGGCCGCCCTGGTCGAAACCCACATAACCGGGGGGGGCGCCGATCAGCCGGGATACCGTATGCCGCTCCATGTACTCGGACATATCGAAGCGGATCAGTTCGATGCCCAGCACATTCGCCAACTGGCGGGTGACCTCGGTCTTGCCGACGCCGGTGGGACCGGCGAACAGGAACGAACCGATCGGTTTCTGCTCGTTGCCCAGACCGGCCCGCGTCATCTTGATGGCGTTGGCCAGCGTGCCGATGGCCTGGTCCTGACCGAAGACCACCAGCTTCAGATCGCGCTCCAGATTGCGCAGGACGTCTCTATCGGAGGAGGAGACGCTCTTGGGAGGAATCCGGGCCATCTTGGCGATCATGGTCTCGATGTCGTCCACGCAGATGGTTTTCTTGCGTTTGGACGGTGGCAGCAGCCGCTGGCTGGCGCCGGCCTCGTCGATGACATCGATGGCCTTGTCCGGCAGATGGCGGTCGTTAAGATAGCGGGCCGACAGCTCCGCCGCCGCCCGCAGGGCCTTGTTGGAGTATTTGACATCGTGATGCTGCTCGAAGCGGCTCTTGAGTCCCTTGAGAATCTGATAGGTCTCTTCCATCGACGGCTCGGGTACATCGATCTTCTGAAACCGCCGCGCCAGCGCCCGATCCTTCTCGAATATCCCCCGGTATTCCTGATAGGTCGTCGAGCCGATACATTTCAATTCGCCGGAGGTCAGCACCGGCTTGATCAGATTGGAGGCGTCCATCACCCCGCCCGAGGCGGCGCCGGCGCCGATCAGGGTATGGATCTCGTCGATAAACAGGATCGCGTTGCGCTGCTTGCGCAGCTGGGCCAGGACGGCCTTGAGGCGTTTCTCGAAATCGCCGCGATACTTGGTGCCGGCCACCAGAGCGCCCAGGTCCAGCGCATACATCGTGGCGTTGGCCAGGACTTCGGGGACTTCCCCTTCGACGATCATCTTGGCCAGACCTTCGGCGATGGCGGTTTTGCCGACGCCGGCCTCGCCGACGAACAGAGGGTTGTTCTTGCGCCGTCTACACAGAATCTGGACGGTGCGCTCGATTTCATTGCGCCGCCCGATCAACGGATCGATTCGTCCCTGCCGGGCCAATTCGTTGAGATTGGTGGCAAAGCTGTCCAGGGGCCGGTTGCCCTGCGGATCGCCCGCGGCCTCTTCATCATTGCCGGAAGGGGACATATCGCTGTCGTCCGCCACCTTGGAAATACCATGGGAGATGTAATTCACCACATCCAGACGGCTGATTTCCTGATGCTTCAAGAAGAATACCGCCTGCGATTCCTGTTCGCCGAAGATAGCCACCAGGACATTGGCGCCGGTGACTTCCTTGTTGCCGGAAGACTGCACGTGCAGCACCGCCCGTTGCAACACGCGCTGAAACCCGAGGGTGGGCTGGGTTTCGCGGGGATCGTCCGAGGTGAGGATAGGGGTACTCTCGCGGATAAACATCTGCAACTCGCGCTTGAGTCTGTCCAAATTGGCGCCACACGCCCGTAGCACCTCGGCGGCCGAGGGATTATTGAGCAAGGCGAGCAGCAGATGTTCCACCGTCATGAATTCATGACGTTTATCCCGTGCTTCCCTGAAGGCGAGATTGATGGAAAATTCCAGGTCCTTGCTCAACATCGTTTGAACCTCATCGGTAGCAGGTAATCAGGCCTCTTCCATGGTGCATAACAGGGGATGCTGGTGGCGCTGGGAGAAATCGTTAACCTGGGCAACCTTGGTTTCGGCGATCTCGTAGGTAAAGACACCGCACACCCCCTTGCCGCGGGTATGGACGTGCAGCATCACCTGGGTCGCTTTCTCCCGACCCATCCCGAAGAAATACTCCAGGATCTGCACGACAAATTCCATCGGGGTGTAATCATCGTTCAACAAAATGACCTTGTAGAGCGGCGGCGGCTTCAGTTTGGGCCGCGTCTGCTCGACTACAAGACCACGCTCGTTATCCGTAGAATGCCTGTGTTCCGCCATCGCAGTCAGCCTGGGTAAATGCCGGGTTACTCACCAAGGTAGCGACGCTATACGATGCCATTCCCTGTCGGCAGAGTAACAGCGCCTTACGCTTGCCCCCGGTCCTAAGTGCGCCCGTTCGAGTGTTACCACTATAAGTAATCACAGAAGTTCCTTTCAGACAAGCCCCCCGCGTCGCCGGAAAGCCATTAAGCGCGATTTTCAGCCATAAAGTTCATTGGTCTTGGCCGCCATTACGAAATCGTTCTCATGCAGGCCACCGATTTTATGAGTATAGTACACGACGATGGCATAGCCCCAGCCGAAGTAGATGTCCGGATGATGGCCCTCGCGCTCGGCGATATCGCCGACCCGGTTCACGAACGCCAGCGCCGCGCTGAAGCCCTGGAAGGTGAACCGCCGCTCCAGCCGGGTACTGTCATGGGTCAGACTCCAACCGGGGGTTTGCGCCAACAGGCGTTCGGCTTCTTCCAGGTCCAGGGGAGGAATGCCGCCCTGGCAGGGGACACAGCTTTTCTCAGCTAAATTCATGGCCTACCTCGTTATTGGTGGCAAGATAACGCCATCATACAACGCCATCATACAAGGGCCAAATCGGTACAGCGGCAGGCCCGATCCGTAACTGTTTAGCATCATAGTGGCTGGTGGCTGGTGGCTGGTGGCTGGTGGCTGGTGGCTGGTGGCTGGTGGCTGGTGGCTGGTGGCTGGTGGCTGGTGGCTGGTGGCTGGTGGCTGGTGGCTGGTGGCTGGTGGCT
>CAIMUS010000233.1 GCA_903844665.1 uncultured Pseudomonadota bacterium | reverse complement strand
ACGAGCTTGGTGTCTCAAGGGCGCAAACAGCATCCAGTCGCTCGAACCTGGAGTGCCCTCCAGGGGTGAATCTTAAGGCAGGGAATATCCCTAAAACCTATAATGACATCACCAAATTAATAATACAAGGGCGCAATAGCGTGAGCGTATTGCGCCGCATGCGGTGGGTAAGCCGAAATCATTCGGCGGAATACGGCCTTATGGCCTTCTCAGTTCGATAACAAGTAGGGTGCGTTCCACGCACCCTAAACGTGCTGTGCCTGGCACGTGGGTGTGTGGTGCGTGGAACGCACCCTACGCCTGCTGTCTGTTTGCCGGCGGGGACGCCGGCGCTCCCAGGGACTTAAATCCCCAATGCCTCCGCAGCCGGCTGATACTCATAGCCCAGGTCGCGGGCGACCGCGGCATGAGTGATCCGACCCAGATGTACATTCAGGCCATTGCGCAGGTGCGGATCGTCGCGCAGCGCCGCGCGATAACCCTTATCGGCCAGCGCCAGCGTAAACGGCAGAGTGGCATTGTTCAGCGCGAAGGCGGAGGTGCGGGGAACCGCGCCCGGCATATTGGCGACACAATAATGCACCACGCCGTCCACTACATAAGTGGGATCTTTGTGGGTAGTCGGCCGGCTGGTCTCCATACAGCCGCCCTGGTCGATGGAAATATCCACCAGCACCGCGCCCGGACGCAGGCGTTTGACCAGCTCGCGGCTCACCAGCCGGGGCGCCGCCGCGCCCGGCACCAGCACGGCGCCGATCACCAGGTCGGCCTGGAGTACATACTGCTCGATCGCGTCCCGGGTGGCAAAAATGGTATTGAGCGCCGCGCCGAATTGCAGATCCAGGTCATACAGCCGCGGCAGGGATTTCTCGATGACGGTGACCGAGGCTTCCATCCCCATGGCCATCCGGGCGGCGTTGGTTCCGGCCACGCCGCCGCCCAGGATCACCACATTGGCGGCCGCCACGCCTGGCACTCCACCGAGCAGGATGCCGGTCCCGCCCTGCGGCTTTTCCAGACAATGCGCGCCTACCTGGGCCGCCATCCGCCCGGCCACCTCGCTCATCGGCGCCAGCAGCGGCAGACCGCCGCGGCTATCGGTCACCGTCTCATAGGCGATGGCCACACAGCCGGATTTCACCAGATCGGCCGTCTGCTGCGGGTCGGGCGCCAGATGCAGATAGGTGAATAAGACCTGCCCTTCCCTGAGCAGGGCTCGTTCCTCGGGCTGGGGTTCCTTGACTTTGACGATCATGTCGGCGACGGCATAGATTTCCGCCGCGCTATCGACAATTTCAGCGCCCGCCACCCGATACTGTTCATCGGTAATGCCGATGCCCAGCCCGCCCTGGCTCTGGACCAGAACCTGATGCCCATGCGCGCTCAGTTCGCGCACGCTGGCAGGGGTCAGGCCGATACGATACTCCTCGGTTTTGATTTCTTTGGGAACACCGATGCGCATGGCGCTTTCCTCGGTTGGCCGGTCCTCGACTTGAGTGATGAGTGGTGAGTGGCTTGTGGCTAGTCAATACGCATGATATTTGCCTCGGTTGCCGGTCCTCGACTTGAGTGATGAGTGGTGAGTGGCTTGTGGCTAGTCAATACGCATGACGTTTGCCTCGGTTGCCGGTCCATTCGACCGCCGGATAAGGCAGGCATCAGCCGGTGTGATACCTGCCTTGACTTAAGCTGCGCTACTTGATCTCCACCTTGGCGTCTTTGCGCAGCTTCTCCAGATACTCGTTGATAATTTTCCCTTGCAGGGCCTGCATGATTTGCGGGCGCACTTCCTCCAGCGGCGGCGGAGTGGTGTCGCGGATATCGTCGAGAATAATAATATGCCAGCCGAATTCGGTTTTGACCGGCTGCTCGGTAAACTTACCCTTCTCCAGTTTGGTCATTGCCTGACCGAAGGGCGGCACCATGGCGTCTAGGGCAAACCAACCCAGATCGCCACCCTCGGCGGCGGAACTGTCGCTGGAATTGGCCTTCGCCAGCTCGGAGAAGTTGGCGCCCTTCTCTTTCTTGATCTGTTCGATCAGATTCTTGGCCTTGTCCTCGGAGTCCACCAGAATGTGGCGGGCCTTGTATTCTTTTTTACCCATGGCGGCCACCGTGGTTTCGTATTCCTTTTTAATTTGCTCTTCGCTGGGCGCCTTATCGCTCAGTACCTTGCGCAACACCGCGTTGGCCAGGACGCTGCGCTTCATCAATTCTATTTGCGCCACTACCTGGGGATCATCGTTCAGGTGCTGTTGCTGGGCCTGCTGCATCAGCAGTTCCTGTAACACCAGATTGTCGATTATCGCCTTACGGGCGGCGGGCGTATCGGAATCACCCATCCGGGCCTGCCGTTGCTGGGCATAGACGTTATAGACCGCCAGTGAAATGGGCACGCCGTTGACCACCGCCACCGGATCCGGTAAAGGTTTTTTTTCAGCCGCCGCTGGCTGGGCTGGCGCCGCCGCCGGCGGCTGGGTCGGCGCCGCTGCCGGCGCCTGGCTTGGGGCTTTTTCCTCGGCGGCCAGGATGGCGCCGCTCATTCCGACGAAGGTGAGGCCCAGCAGGGCCGCTAGTAATGGCTTTTTAGACATGGGTAAGTTTCTCAAGTAGTGGTTGTTGAGGGTTGGAATTCTTCAGGGCTGAACGCTTTGATACTCAACGCGTGAATCTCGCCTGGCAGCAGATCCTGTAAGGCTCCGTAGACCATGCGGTGGCGTTGCAGCAAAGATTTGCCGGTGAAATGCCGGGATACGATCGACACGGTGAAATGACCGCCGCCTTCGCGGGCTCCGGCATGGCTCGCGTGGGCGGCGCTGTCATCGTTAATCTGTAATGCCTGGGGTTCCAGGGCGCGGTGCAGGCGCTCTTCGATCAGGGCGACCCGCTCCTTCATGCCGGTAGCACCTGCTTGAACGGCAGCACTTCGACGGTGGCAAAAACGCCATTAACCGTGTAAGGATCGGCTTCGGCCCAGTCGCGGGCTTCTGACAGGGAGTCAAATTCCGCCACGATCAGGCTGCCGAGAAAACCCGCCGGACCGGGGTCGGGGCTGTCGAGGGCGGGCATCGGCCCGGCCAGCACCAGGCGTCCCTGCGCCTGCAGCGCCTGCAACCGTTCCAGATGGACGGGACGCACCGCCAGCCGCTGCTCCAGGCTGTTGGGAACATCGTGGCCAATAATGGCATAGAGCATGATTCACTCCTCGGAAGTCTCGACCGCCGGTTTTTTCAAGTAGCGGGCCAGGTAAAAGGACTGCAGCACCACGAAGACCAGGGTAAGCCCCAGCATGCCGAACAGCTTGAAATCCACCCAGATATTGGTATCGAAGTTAAAGGCGACATACAGGTTGGCCGCACCCATGAGGGCAAAGAACGCCACCCAGAGGCTATTCAGCCGGCTCCAGATCTCCGCCGGCAACTCGATAGCGCCGCCCATCATGCGTTCCACCAGGGTTTTACCGCCGATCAACTGGCTGCCTAAAAAGGTCAAGGCGAATAACCAGTTCACCACGGTGGGTTTCCATTTTATGAAGGTTTCATCCTGCAACAGCAGGGTAGCTCCGCCCAGCACCAGGACCAGCAGGGCCGTAATCAGCAGCATCTTCTCGACCCGGCGATGCCTTAGCAACTGCCAGGCCACCTGGGCCAGCGAGGCGACGATGAGCACGGCCGTGGCGACATAGATGCCGTCCAGCTTATAGGCGACGAAGAACAGCAAAACCGGCAGCAGATCGAACAGAAATTTCATGAATCGGCAAGCATCCATCGGTATGGTTATAACACATCTCGGGCTGATAAGCTGGAGAGCTAACAGCCGGATGGCGGACTATAGTAACTGAATTGGTTGTCATAAATTAAGTTATCCTTATCTCTTTTTGCACTTGACCTGTCGGCTCGAGGCTGGCAGGGTGACTTGTTTTCATCGCCAGCACACAGGCATCATGAGCCAGTTTTTTCAAATCCACCCAACCAACCCCCAGCCGCGCCTGATCCATCAGGCGGTGGAGATTATCCGGGAGGGCGCCGTCATCGTCTATCCCACCGATTCCAGCTATGCCCTGGGCTGCCGGCTGGATAATAAGGATGGCGTGGAACGCATCCGTCGCATCCGGCAAACCGACAAGCATCACAATTTCACCCTGGTGTGCCAGGATCTATCGGAAATCGCCACCTATGCCAGGGTGGACAACAGCCAGTACCGCCTGCTCAAAGCCGCCACGCCGGGGCCGTTCACCTTTGTCCTGCGGGCCACCCACGAGGTTCCCCGTCGGCTGCAACATCCCAAACGTAAAACCATCGGCATCCGCATACCGGCCCATCCCATCGTCCAGGCGCTGCTCGCCGAACTGGGTGAGCCTATCATGAGCACCACCCTGATCCTACCTGGAAATGATCTGCCCCTGAACGATCCGGAGGAAATCCGGGAACAACTGGAACATCACGTGGACTTAATCATCGACGGTGGTTCGTGTGGCTACCAGCCCACCACCATCATCGACCTGGTGGAGGGGGCGCCGCAGATTATCCGCCAGGGCAAAGGTGACGCCAGTCCTTTTCTCTAAACCTTCTGTGCACAACATCAGGCGATGGACCAATTCAATCTGATTCAAAATCTGACCATCCTCGTACCGCCGCTCCTGTTCGCGATCACTTTGCATGAGGTGGCGCACGGCTGGATGGCTCTACGTTGCGGCGATACGACGGCTTGGTCGGAAGGCCGGCTCAGCCTTAACCCGCTACGCCACGTAGACCCTGTGGGAACCGTGCTGGTTCCCGCCATCCTGTATTTCCTGGGTGGATTTATCTTCGGCTGGGCCAAACCGGTGCCGGTCAATTACTATCGGCTGCGCCATCCCAAGCAGGATATGGCCCTGGTAGCCCTGGCCGGTCCCGGCGCCAATCTGGCCATGGCCATCGGCTGGGCGTTGGTGATGGTAGCCGGCAAAATCGTCTATCTGATGGCGCCCTGGCTGGGCGTACCGCTCTATGCCATGGGCTTCGCCGGGATTCAAATCAATATAGTGATCGGCGTGCTGAATATGCTGCCTGTACCTCCGCTGGATGGTTCGCGGGTGCTCACCGGCCTGATGCCGGATGGGTTTGGACGATTGATGCTGCGACTGGAACCCTTTGGCATGGTGATCTTGCTATTATTGCTGACGACCGGCCTGCTCAATATCATTCTGGGGCCACCGATCTACTGGCTACAAAGGTTGATATTCCTTATTTTCGGGCATTGAAGAGCGCTTGAGGACCATGCACAAAGAGACCATCCTGACGGGTATCACCACCACCGGCACGCCGCATCTGGGCAATTACGTGGGGGCGATTCTGCCGGCGATAGCCGCCAGTCGCCGCGACGATGTCAAGACGTATTATTTTCTGGCCGATTTCCATTCGCTGGTGAAATGCCAGGACGCGGAACGGGTGCAGCGTTCCACCCTGGAGGTCGCCGCCACCTGGCTGGCGGCCGGTCTGGATACCGGGCAGTCGATTTTCTACCGGCAATCGGACATTCCCGAGATCACCGAACTGACCTGGATTTTGACCTGCATGACCGCCAAGGGTCTGATGAACCGGGCGCATGCCTACAAGTCCGCCGTGGACGAGAACCTGAATGCCCAGGAAACCGATCCCGACAAGGGCATTACCATGGGGCTGTTCTGCTATCCCATTCTAATGGCGGCGGATATCCTGATGTTCAACGCCAACAAGGTCCCGGTCGGCAAGGATCAGGTGCAGCATCTGGAGATGACCCGCGATATCGCCGCGCGCTTCAATTATCATTACGACGAGCACTTCGCACTGCCGGAAGCGGTGGTCGACGAATCCGCGGCGGTATTACTGGGTCTGGACGGCCGCAAGATGAGCAAGAGTTACAACAACACCATTCCCCTGTTTACCCCGCCGGACCCGTTGCGCAAGCTGATCCTGAAGATCAAGACCAATTCCCAGTTGCCCGGCGAACCCAAAAACCCCAATGCCTGCATCCTGTTCGCGATCTACCAGGCCTTTGCCAGCGAGCATGAAGTCATCGCCATGCGCAAGCGCTATGCCGAGGGTATCGGCTGGGGCGAAATGAAGCAGACGCTGTTCGAGTTCCTCGACGATCGGCTGGCGACGCCACGGGAGCGCTACGAGGCGCTGCTGCGGGCTCCGGATCATATCGAGCAGGTGTTGCGGGAGGGCGCGGCCAAGGCGCGCGAATACAGCGCGCCGTTCTTGCAGCGCATCCGCCAGGCGGTGGGGATTCGGCCGGTGGGAGGCTGAGGCGAAGAAGTTACTCGTAACAAGGTTAGCGCGAGGGACAGAACCCCATCTGGGGTTCCACCGAATTTTTCCATCCGGCGGATAGCCTTGCGGGCATCCGCCGTACCTGAGTTGACCACGGACCGGCCGGATTTTAAGATACCTGGCGGATCATCCGATGGCCGATTCCTGTCACTTCCATGCCTTTGCCGCGCGCGCCAACTCCGGCGGCGGCGGCGGCGCCTTAACCGGCTCGGGCTGGGGAGCCAGATAGTAGTGGCCGGAGTCGTCATCCTTATAACGTTGGCCGCCGATCCAGTAATAGATCTTGAAACGCACCGTAGCCCGGTACGGTACCGTGAGGCCGGCGACCTCCCAGATACTGCGGCCCTCATCGTCGTGCTGACCAGTTTTCTGGAGCGGTTTTTCGTTCTTTCCGAACGTCGGATCGCCTACTACGCGGTAACGGACGGATATGGCTTCGATCTTATCGTTCGCCGCCACCGTCACCGCGAAACCGCTATACGGTGTCTGTGGATCGCTTACCACAGTGGCGTCGAGCACGGTAATATCGTCGCTGGCAAAACCGAAGCGAAAGTTGGCGCCTTCATCACTGTCGTAATGCATCTCCCCTGATTGGGCCAGGTAGGAGAACCAGACAATCAACTCTTCGGCATCCGCCGGAATGTCGAACCGGGCAGTCAGCACAGAGCGATGCCCGGTAGGGTCATTGACGGGATTTTCGATAATTCCTATCTGTGAAATCAGAACCTGGCTTGACTCCGGTTTGCCCTTGCCGAATTGGACGTGCGCAATGATGGGACGTTTCGAATCGCCGAACAGATAGTTTTCGTCCTGGGGTATGATCCGCTTAGGATCGTATCTGAGGGTTACCGGGTTGTCGGGGCGCAGGTCTCCGATGACCAGTTCATGGAAATCGGAAGTAAAGGTAATCAGTGCCGGCTTACCGGCATGTGTTCTCTCGATCATGATGGTCTACCCTTGGCTAAGTGTTGCCTGTAGGTCTGCTGCATGCGGCAAGTTCTGCGCGATTCCATGCTGTCAAGACCCGAACAGCGCGGTGATCGTCACGTCGGCGGCGGTATCGAAGACCTTGATCACGGTTGCCTGCAGCGTGTTATCCCAGAAGTAAGCGTCACTTGTCGCGGTTGCAAGAGCCGCCGCCGACCCGACATTGGACACGGGCGCCGATCCGATAGTTACTGTCGACGGTTGCGCTGTCGCCAGCAATCTGAGGTAGTAAAACGGTTCGGGCGGGGTGTAGGCATTGTGGAGTCGCTGCAGTTGCACGCTGGTCCCGTCAGGGACGGCACGATGGCTGATCCGGGTTGTGCGGTAGGCGTTCTGCGTTACCGCCTGGGTGGTGATGCCGTCATCTTGATACAGCGTATAGTCGTCGTCCGGCCCCGGATAAATGGCGATATCGAGCGGGTTCCGGGCGAGTTGGCCGACATATTGCTCGACCATCGAGCGCATCGGCAGGATGGCGCCAGCGCGGATATAGATCGGCACCTCATCGAGGCCCGCAAAAACTCCCTGCAGGGTTTGCCCGCCGGTGATCGGGGAGTCCAGCGGCGCCTGGTTGTCTTTGAAGGCGTACCAGTTGCTGCCGGCAGGCAGATAAATGGTGCGCACGGGTTGGATCGGGTTGGGTAACGACTCGGCCTGGAATAGGATCGGTGCGACCAGAATGTCTTTGCCGACGAAAAATTGGTCGTTCAGGTGATTGTACACCTGCGGATCGGCCGGATCGTTGAGGAACAGTGCCCGGGCAATCGGCATGCCGGTCTGGGTCCATTCATACATCGCATCGTAGTAGATCTGTAGCATCCGGTAGCGCAACTCGACATACTTGCGACAATGGGTTGGAACCGGTTCGCCGTACCGGTACGGTTCCTGGAACTGTTTGGTGTAGCCATTATAGTGGTTGCGATACCATGGCAGGAACGAGCCGAGTTGCATCCAGCGAGTCAGCAACTCGTAGTCACAGACGCCACCTTGGATCTCGCCGTTCACCACATACGGCGGGCTGCCGCCATCGCCCGGCGCGCCGTTGGCGTAAGGCACGCAACCCGAGTCATTGCCGAAGCCGCCAATATCGCAGCCGGTGATCGGCACCCCGGAGAGACCCAAATTGAGCACTTCCGGCAGGTTGATACTGAGAAAATCCCAGCTCGATCCGGAGTCGCCGGTCCACAACGCGGCGTAACGCTGCATCCCGGCGTAACCGCCGCGGGCAATAATGAAGTTGCGCACGCCCGGCCTTAACGTATTCAGGCCATCCCAGGTCCCCCGCAGCAGGAACAGCACATACTCGTTATGGCAAACGGCGTCCGGCACGTAAGTGACGCCGTTGTCGACCATCAGATCGAGCGGAAAGGTTTTGACCGGTCCCCACTGCGGGTCTGCGACTTCCGGCGGGCCGGCCAGCGCAGGACATGTCATATCCTGCCAGATCATATCCATACCGATATCATTGACCAGATGGGCGTACTGCTGCCCCCACACCGCCCGTACAGCGGCACGACCCAGGTCGGGATAATAGCCGCTGGCTCCCAGGGGCGTCACCCCATACTGGTTGGGGACGAGCGGCGGATAATGGTACGGGTTCGTCCCCGGGTTGGAACCGTAGGATACGGCGCCGACGAACAGATTCGGGTTCGGCCCCTGGCCGGCGCGGGTATCGTAGATCAGTCCGCCCATCTGCAGAATGGCTTGCATCTGCGTATAAGGGGGCTGTTGTCCATTTTCATCGAATACGTTGCTGGTCAGCAGTGGCGTGATATTGGTCGAGCACTTGAAGCCCTGCGCATGCAGGGAATCCATCATATCCTTCGGGTTCGGGAACTTTATCTCACTATGGGTAAAGGTACGGTAGTTATCCTGGAAATCGACGTCGATATGCAGGCCGTCACAAGGGATTTGACTGTTGCGATAGGCATTCGCGACGCCTTCCAGGATATTGCGGTCGTAGTAACCATAACCGCCCTGATGGTAACCGAACACATATTTTGGCGGCATTAATCCGCTGTAGTCGGGGGCATTCGGTCCGCGCCCGGTCAGGGTGGTGTACTGACCCAGCACGTCCACGACTTGATCGCCCAGGAAGAAGTAGTAATCCAGGTCGCCGAACAGCGCCCCAAAGTAATACTTTCCGTCCATGATGGAATAATCGTTCGACCCCATGTTGAAGTAGGACTGGGCGGGGTTATCGAAAAACAGGCCGTAGCAATAGGCCGGGCCGGCAAAATCGCCACCCGGACTGCGGTTAATCTCGATCAAAAATGGGACCGAGCAGTACAACGCTTCACTCGGATTGAGCGGTCCAGCCTGATTACCGGGCGGCAGCGGAGCATTGGTATAGAGGAAGTTATCGTAATTAAACTGCGTCATGGTAAACAGGTTCTTCGCCAACTGCGCGCCGGCTTTTTCGCCGAAGCCGCAATACAGGGCGCCGTCGGGACGGGTTTTGAAGTTGGCGATAACGCGCTGACCCGGGATGTAGACGAGGTTGTAGGTCGGTTCGTCCGCGCTGATGAGCTGGCTGCCACGGAATACCCGAATCCGGTAAGGTTGCAGGTCGATGTGCACCTGCATCGCGCCGGTATCGATGATAAGGGCCTGTGGGGTATTCTGGATGATAGTGAGATTGACAGAACCCAACGCGCGGGTGACCACGGCGGATGAGGTTTCCACCGAGTAGTCGGCGCCCGACGTCGGATTGAACCGGACCCGGAAACAACTCGCGGACAGGAACGAAATCTGCAGTGTACAGCCGCCGGCGAGTGCAAGCGTGAAGACATTGCCCGTTTGGTTTACCGAGGTGATAGCGCCAAGCGGCGTCCAATCGCCATAGTTGGGCGTGAAATTGCGAACTGTGACAAAGGGGATGCTCATATGATCCTTTCTCTCCTTATTCAATCTGATGGGATTGCGCCGGCGGAACGCCGCCGGCAATTGACAGGGTCGGGTTAATTCTTCGAGGCCGGCTGGCCAGGCGGTGATTCCTTCTGCCGGGCCTTCAGTTGCAACTGCCAGACATAATGGGCGTTGCCGGTCTGGCCGAAGCTGCCGTTCTTGCCATAGATGGGGATTTTGAGGCCGGTTGCCGGGTCGCGCACCAGCTTGCCGTTTTCGTCACGCTTGAAAGCGACGGCGGCGCCGGCCGAGAAGTGACAACCGACACAACTCTCAGTGCCGAAGACCAGCGTCCGGTCAGGGGTTACCGGCTCAGTGGGTTTATCGGCAAAGAAGCCGGCGGGTAAGCGATCGTCCTCTTCCAATGGACCGGCAACCTGCTCGCCTTTTTGAAAGTACGATTCCATCGTCGTATTGACCAGGTAGACAGGCACGACCCGCCCCGGCGCCTTGAACAGGATGCTCTCGGGCGCGCTGCCAGCGCCACCGGCGAACGCGGGGAAACCGGGCTGCACCGGCCATTGTGCGCCGACCAACTCATAGTATTGAAACACCGATCCTTGCCCGCGCAGCAGCGCCTGGACCTGCCGGTTCAATTCCTGGGTCGCCGGCGGGTTCGGGACGAGCCGGGTCAACTGGACCGGATTGGTGGTCTTCTTCTCATCCCAGGTGGTGAAATTACCGTTGGGCGCGTTGGGAGGCGCGTTCTTGGGTGGCAACTGGTTGACGAGTTTCGTAGGCATATCCGGATTATTGAAATTCGGCCGGACCCGGCGCTGTTCGCCTTTCAGCGTCCTGCCGAACTCCAGGTCGTCGGCGACCACATTGTCCACCTGTTCGAAGGTGGCCCAGATCCAGTTTGGCGACGACTGGGTTAGTGCGGTCACATGCATCCCGACCAGTCCCATTAATTGCTTCGATTTGGTTTTCACCGGTTTGCCGCTGTCATCGAACGAGGTGCTGACGACGATGGCCTCTCGCGTGAAATAGCGCTCCGGCATATCGTTCTCGCCCAACTGCTTCCAGGCCAGTTTGATGGCCATGCTGCCGTGCTTTGGCTGAGGGCCGGTCTCATTAGCGGGAAAATCGATCTCCTGTCCTTTGGTCGCGACGAACTCGATCTGTCCTTCCTGGTTGTAGAGTTCGTTGGTAACGATGTAATCGAATTCGGCCTTGTCGATATAAGATTCATAGCGGACGAAGATACCACTCTGGTCGACCAGTGGCCCGGTAAAAGCCTGCATGCTGTCGCTTAACTCGTTGACCGCAGAACGGCTTTCGTCCAGCATCTTGCTGGAGCGCCATAGGAAGTGCTCCCGCTCGGCGAGCACCTTCGCCGGCTCCCAGGGATCGGGGCGACTGCCGTCCGGCTTATAGACGCTGTCATTGGTGCGCCAGCTCATCCAAACCCGCGGCGCCTTGTTATCGCCCATATTCTTGGCATTGTCGGGTTTGCCATCCGGCAGGGACGGCCAGTTGAGCGCAATAAACGCCTGCCAGGCGAAGATATCGAACAGGCGCTGTGCCTCAGGAATCTGCTTGTCCCGATCGAGCCGCGATAATACCGCCACATCCACATCGTATGGCAGATTGGAAGAGAGAGGTGTTGGAAAATCCTGGGAAGTAACCGCTGCCACATTGGCTGCCAGCGGATTAGCCGCTATCGCCGGCGCCATCCCGGTAAAACCCATCATTAGAATGCTGGTGTATAACAGCCGTCGTTTCAACATTGCCGGTTCCTCAAGTTGGTGATTATGCTTAGGTATTCTTACTTGGCCATCAGTCTGTCATGCATTAATACCAAGGATCAACCGCTGCCTGGTATGACTTGGGTATCAATTTGCGTATAGATATTGTATAAAGTGTAAAATTTGGTATAAAATAATTTAAAGGATTAAAATTGGCATGAATCATGCTTATTAAATTAACTCCATGTTTAATTCATACTCCTCCTGCCTGGTTTTCCCCCCCTTCCGCCTTGACACCGTTCAGGGCCAATTGTGGCGTGGCGATGAATTGCTGCCGCTACGGCCTAAAGTCCTGGCCGTACTGAATTACCTGATCCTCCATCACAATCGGGTGGTGAGCAGCGAGGAACTTTATCGGTCGATATGGCCCAGGCGCTACGGCGCTGAATACGCTCCTAAACAGTGCATTCGTGAGCTGCGGGCGATATTGGGAGACACGGCTGAAGACCCACGTTTTATCGCAACGGTAGGACGGCGGGGATATCGGTTTATCGGTCAACTCGAAACCCCGGCGGATGCCGATAAGCAGCCGGCCGCCGAGGGGATTCCATCCACACTCGCCGGCTTTCTCGCCGGAATTGACGGTTTCGTTTGCGTGGGACGGGAGGCGGAACTGGCGCAGCTCCGCCTGTGGTTCGAGCGGTCGCAGCGAGGCGAGCGACCAGTGATGTTCATCACCGGCGAGCCAGGCATCGGCAAGACTACGCTGATCGACGCCTTTGCCGTCCAGGTGCTCGCGCAAGGAGGGCTATGGCTGGGCAGTGGGCAATGCGTGCCGCATCATGGCGGCGGGGAAGCCTACCAGCCCCTGCTGGAATTTTTGAGTCGGCTCGGCCAAGGCACGGGGAGGACGCGCCTGCTCGCCCTGTTGAAACGCCATGCCCCGACCTGGCTGGCGCAACTACCTTCGCTGCTTGAAGAAGCGGCGCTGGCCGGGCTGCAACGCCGGATTCAGGGGATCGATCGCGAGCGTATGCCGCGTGAACTGATCGAAGTCCTGGAGCATGCCGTAGCCGAGACGCCGGGGGTACTGGTGCTGGAAGATCTGCAATGGAGCGATGTGACCACGCTGGACTGGTTGTCCGCCTGGGCGCAACGGCGCGAGCCGGCGCGCCTGCTGTTGATCGGCACTTACCGACCGGCGGATATACTTAGCCATGATCATCCGCTGCGGACGGTAATCCACGAGTTGCGCCTGCATCGGCGCTATCATGAACTGCCGCTGGCCGGGCTGAGCGAGGCGGCGGTGGCGGATTACCTCCAGGCCCGCTTTGCCGGACATGCCTTATCGCCTGCGCTGGTTGCGTCGCTGCAGCAGCGCACTCAGGGCTACCCACTGTTTCTGGTCGCTCTGATCGAAGAATGGCTGGCGCATGGCTTGCTGCGACAGCACGAGGGAGGCTGGGAGCTGCAAGGCACGCCCGATGAACTGATGACAGCGGTTCCGGCCAGCGTGCGCCAGCTTATCGAATACCAGTTCGTACGGCTCGATCCCAAGGAACAGCGTGTGCTGGAAGCGGCCAGTGTGGCAGGACTCGAGTTCTCGGCGGCGGCGGTAGCGGCGGGACTTGCCACCGACCTGGAACAGGTGGAGTCCTGTTGCACCGGCTTGGCGCGGCGCCAGCAGTTTTTGCAGGAGCACGGCCAGGAAGAGTGGCCAGACGGCACGGTCGCTGCAGGCTACGCCTTCCGCCATGTACTCTATCATCAAGTGGTGTATGCCCAGTTATCGGCGGGCCGGCGCATCAGCCTAAAGCAGCACATCGATACGCGGCTGGAAACGGCCTATGGCAAGCAGGCGGTAACGACGATCCCGCCAGTGCTTTTCCTGACCCGGTGAAGTGGCAAGCCGTGCATGCTTTGCTCGAACATATCGCCACCTGATTCCGTTGCCGATCGGGCAAGTCTGCCCACGGGCATTGGTCAGCGCATTGAAAATAAGTTATCTTGGTTTTATAGCTGCTGGAATTTATTCACCTTGATAGTATCGATTGAGTTTCATGAGCGTCACGGAAAGTACTGTACTCGTCCGAGTTAACGGTGAGCCCTATCCCGAACTGCCCCAGGATCTCTACATTCCGCCGGACGCCCTGGAAGTCTTTCTGGAGACTTTCGAGGGACCGCTGGATCTGTTGCTGTATCTGATCAAACGGCAGAATCTGAATATTCTGGATATTCCCATCGCCAACATCACCCGCCAGTACATGGATTACCTGGCCCTGATGCAGGAACTGCGGCTGGAACTGGCGGCGGAATATCTGGTGATGGCGGCGATGCTGGCGGAGATCAAATCGCGGCTGTTGTTGCCACATCCCCCAGCGGGCGGGCCCCAGGAGGACGATCCGCGCGCCCAACTGGTGCGCCGCCTGCAGGAATACGAACGCTT
>CAIMUS010000232.1 GCA_903844665.1 uncultured Pseudomonadota bacterium | reverse complement strand
CAGAGCTCAATAATAAGTGGCGGGAGCTCTGGTTTGCTAATGAGGCTGCCAACGATTCAGACATTAATGGCATTCATACTATCTTGGCCTTGGCTAGTTGATCTAAAGGCTATCACTGGAAAATTTACAGCAAGAAAAATCCTGACACTTCGCTGTGCATGCCTGATTTCTTGAGTTTGAGCTTGACATCTTATGCGTGATGCATGACGCTAACGTCATTCGCCAACACCTGCCGATCGACCATGAGAACCACCCTGAATATCGATGAAGATGTGTTGCTGGTGGCCAAAAGCATCGCGGCGCGGCAAGGCATGACCACGGGCAAAGCCGTCTCGGAATTGCTGCGTCAGGCGCTGGCGCCCAAAGAAACCTTGGCAATGCGCAATGATGTCCCTCTTTTTCCGCGCCAACCGGGCGCCGGCATTGTCACACCGGAGCTCGTCAATCGCCTGCGCGACGAGACCCCATGACCGTTTATCTGCTGGATGTAAATGTACTGCTGGCATTGTGCGACAGCCTGCACCTCCATCATGAGGCGGCGCATCGTTGGTTTGGGGAATACGGGCGGACGGCATGGGCAACCTGTCCGATTACCGAAAACGGTTTTGTCCGTATTGCCAGCCATCCGAGCTATCCCAACCGTCCCGGCGATGTCGCCGCTGTGCTGGCGATCCTGCAGCGTTTGTGCGCTGTCGCCGGCCATCGATTCTGGATGGATGAACTGGCATTAAAAGATCTCTTACTGCCTGGCGCGACCCTGACACACGCCCAGGTAACCGATGTCTATCTGCTGGGTCTGGCAGTTCGAAAAGGCGGCAAACTGGCTACGTTCGACCGGCACATTCCTACAGCGGCGGTGCGGGATGGAGAGGATTGTCTGGAACTGATTCCTGGCAATCCGTAGCTAGGTAGGGTACGTTACCGGTTGCGTCCCACGCACCTTTCCTATGGTGGCAGGGCGCACCCTACTAACTTCAGACCAACCCTTGGGAGAGTTTCCTAATTAGTGTCTGGCTGAAAACCTCATTCGGATACATCATCCCTGTAGGTCGGGCACAGGACGTGCCCGACAGATCATCGTAGGTCGGGCAAAAGCGTAGCGTTGCCCGACGATTACCCAGTTTGTAGCGGTGTCTGTCGAGCACAACCCTGCCCGACCTGCTTGCTTTAGGTGGTTTTGGTGCTACATTGTAGCTCAACCAGAGGAGACTGCATGATGACCGCGAACTCCGTTGTCCGCGCGCGGATTGACGAGCATATCAAGACCGAAGCTGAGGCGGTACTGGCCGCTATGGGACTCACCGTGTCCGATGCCTTCCGTCTGATGATGGTGCGCATTGCAACAGAAAAGGCGCTGCCCTTTGAACCACTCGTTCCCAATGCCGAAACCATCGAGGCAATGAAGGCCGCGCGGCGCGGGGAACTCGTCACGGTCGGTACTGCCGATAATCTGCTCGCGAGTTTGAATGCGGACGATTAGGCATACCGGCCGCTTCAAGCGTGACTACAGGCGGGAAAAATCCGGACGGCATAGCAAAACGCTCGATGCCACCCTACCACTACTACTCGACAGGGTCGAGCTTGCTTGTGGAGGTAGCGGTAGGCGGTCGGCAGTAAACCGGCGCTGTTCACGAGCAAGCTCACTTCTATCGGGATATCATTATCGATTGCACCCATGACTTCAGGACTTACGCAAACACCCCTTTAAGAGCTTCGCTCCCTCACGACGACGGGTTTCTTCATCGCGCTTTACCCGTCTAATCATAACCCTGGGATGGATATGATTACCATAACCGCCCGCAGCAAGGGTACCGCAAAGTGTCAATTATTGACAATTGCTCTGTAAAAAATTGTTATTTACTGACCTTGACGGGTCACATCGATAACTACCGAAGATCCTTACCGGAGTCGTTGCTTCCAAGTCCGGCCTTTATCCGGAAATAGTCAAACTTATAAAGCCATAATGTGACTACTCATCCGGCTCGATTCCCAGCGCCCTGAGCCGCGCTGCCAGGCGTTCGGCACGCTGGTTTGCCTGCTCGGCATGCTGGCGCTCCTGTTCGGCACGTTGACGTTCCTGTTCGGCACGTTGGTTTGCCTGCTCCAGTGGCGTCGGAATCCAATTGCCCACCGCATCGTAACAGCGCAACCAGCGTCGTTTCACCCTGCGATAAACGCCCTGCCACAGACCTAACCCCAGGCCCGCCTCCGGTAGCCACAGCCGTTGCCCGAATGGAGTGACTTCCCGGTACCGCCCATTCAGCAACTGGAAGTAACGCAGGTCGTCGGTGTAGCGGTTAAAAACCACATAATACGGCACTTTCAGAATCTGTTCGTATACCATCCATTTGGTCGGTGGTTCCCCGGCCTCGCGCACCGTTTTCCCCAGATCCTCCTGCTCCTTCCCCGGTGACAGCAGTTCCACCACCAGATAGGGCGGAACCTGCTCCTGCCAGACGACATAGCTCAGCCGCAGGTCATGGTCTTCGTAAAGGTCGGAAACCCCCAGGGCGGCGAACCAGTCGGGGCGTTTGTACCAGGTAGTATTTTGGAGGCTGTAGTAGAGGTTCAAATCAGTGCCGACGAAGACCCGCTCCGGCGGATACGTGGAGGGCTGAAAGGACTCCCGCAGCAACTGCGGCTGAAAAATATGGAATTCGTCCGGCAAACCAGGCTCCTCCGGTTCTTCGCTGGGCAGGTCGTACATCGTCGGCCACAGGGCGCGGGGGGCCCGCGACAGGTCGGTCGGCAGAGTAGGATGGATGTTCCCGTCCGGCATTACAGTCGCCATGAGAGCACTCCTCGGAGTAACGGTACCGGTATCATAACAAACCGACCACCATCAGCGCGGTAAACCGTTGGCGGCGATTGCCGTCTTGCCTAAGGCTGCCAAGGAGACAGGCGCTGGCGCGGTCGCCGGCGCGCGCGGTGGAATCTGGCCCAGGCGAACACTGATAGGGGTATTGGAACCCAACCGCTGGCCGTAGACGGTCGCGTACTCCATCACCCGCTGCACATACTGGCGGGTTTCCAGGTAAGGGATAGTCTCCGCCCAGACATCGGCCGCCGCCGTTCCCTGCTCGGGCAGCCATTCCCGCACCTTGTCGGGACCCGCGTTATAGGCGGCCGTGGCCAGCAGCAGACTGCCCTGAAACCGATCCACGTTCTGCCGCAGATAATAGCTGCCATAGTCGATATTGAGGTCTGCCTGCAATAATCCGGCGCTGCCCGGCGGGCTTTGCTGCAACGCTCTCGCGACCTGCTGCCCGGTTGCCGGCAGCAATTGCATCAACCCCACGGCGCCCGCCGAGGACACCACATCGCTGCGAAAACTGCTTTCCTGGCGCAAAATGGCATAGAGCCAGGCTGGATCGAGCCGGTCACGGCTGCCGGCGGCGATTATCTGCTCCCGGTAAGGGGTCGGAAAGCGCAGTTCCAGATCGTCCCAATAGCCGGTCCGCGCCAGCGTGGCGATGGCCTGATAATACCAGCCCCAGCGCTGGGCCAGCTTGGCCGCCTTTTTCAGATCATCCTGGCGCAATGACTCGATAACGGCGTTCCATTCCACCAGGGCTTCGGGCAGGCGTCCTATGAAATAGAGTTCCCGCGCCCGTTGCAGGCCGGGAAGCTGCTCCAGCGCGGCGAGCTCTGGTTCGGCCACCCGCAAGGGCCGATCATTGAGCCGATAGGGCTGACCCAGACGGTCGGCGGCGAGAAAGCCGTGATAGTCGCGCCGCGTGGCCAATTGCCGATAGATCTCCTGCGCCTCCTCGCGCCGGCCGGTGGACTCCAGGGCGCGGGCGCGCCAGTATTGCCAGCGCGAATCCTCGCGTTCCGACGGCGTCAGGAGATCGATCCCGCGCAGGACCGCCGGCCAATCGCCCTGCCGCAGCGCCAGCCGCACCCGCCACTCCCGCACCGTCGTATCGGCGCTGTCAGGCGGCAGGGCAGCCAGGCGCCGCGGGGCATCCGGATGACCCCGGCTGGCCATGAACACGGCGATCTGCCGTTCCAGTTCGGTCCATGGCTCCCCGTTTAAATGGTAACGCACCTTCAGGGTATCTAAAACAGGGGCGGCGCTGACCGAATCCTGCCGGCTCCAGCGGCGCAGGCCGTGCAGCAAAATGGCCTCCGTGTGGGGATTGCCGGGATCGAAACGACCGGCCTCCAGCACCAGGCGGGGATTGGCGTCCACCGCCAGCCACAGGGCTGCGGTCGGCTGCTCACTGGCTGGCAGCAGGGTTTGCAGTTGCCTTGCGAGAGTCCGCCCGCCCTGGGCCAGCGCCAGCGTAAAGCGTTGCCAGATCAGTTCCTGACTCAGTCTGCCCTGACCGATCCAGCGGCTGACCACGGGATCGCACCCCGCCGGCAGGGGTGTGGCGCTCAGCCATACCTGCTCGAAACCCTGTAAAGCCTGCTCACTCTGGCCGCTGGAGAGCAGGGCCTGGCGCCGCCAACAGGTTAAGACCAGGTCGTTGCCGGGGTGGTAATCCTGGAGAAAATCGGCCCAGCGCTGTTCTTTGGCGAGTTCCAACAGCCAGGCGCGGCGCAGACGCTCGGCCGGCGGGGTGGCGTCGTAGGTCGTTAGAAAGGTTCTGACTTCGGCGGCTGGATTTTCGCTCAGTCGCCGTGTCAGCTCCCGATAGCGGAGATAGGGATAGAGCGGATAGGTCGCCAGGTTATCGTAAGCCACCGCCTGACCATTTTGCAGAGCCTGGTCGGCCGTCTGAAAGGCCTGGCGTCGAGCGGCCAGGGTGGTTTCCTCGGCGGTACAGGCGTGCAGGCAAAGACCGACGACCGGCAACAGCCACAGTGCCCACCGCAGCCGTTGTCCGGCACTGACCAACCCGATTCCAAAGCAATCAAGCCAGACCATGCAGATGAAACGATCAATTCAAACCGCGGGAGTTATTGTAGTAATCCAGCACCCGCACCACATAGGTGCGGGTTTCTTCGTAGGGTGGGATGGCGTTGCCGTAGCGCTCCACCGCGCCCTCGCCGGCATTATAGGCCGCCAGCACCAGCTCGAGGTCGTTCTGGAAACGGTCCATCAGCCAGCGCAAGTAACGGGCGCCGCCATGCAAATTGGCGGCCGGATCGAACGGATCGGCCACCCCGAAGCGCCGGGCCGTATCCGGCATCAATTGCATCAGCCCCATCGCCCCTTTATCGGAGACCGCCGCCGGGTCATATGCCGATTCGGCGCTGATCACCGCATGCAGCAGCCTGGCATCAAGACCATACAGCCGGGCGATCTGCTCGATCTGCGGCGTATATAACTTACGGTTGGCTGGATCGAGCGGACGGGGCTTATCGAACTCCAGGCCACCGGCCAGGGAATTGGCCGGCCTTAGGTCCGCCAGAGAGGCCCGCCCGGAAGCTCTTAATTCGGGATAACCCAGCAACGCCCTGGAATAATAGGTGTAGTAGCCATAAGTCCCGGTGGTGGTTCGACTTCCGCGAGTCCGGGACAGTTTCGGCTGTAGCGCGCCGCTTATTCGGGTCTTGAGAAACAGCTTACAGCGCCGCTGCGGGCAGCTTTCGGTAAAACGGCGGTCGCCGGAGGCATCCTTGAAGACATAGACATCGGCCCCGACCGGCGCGCTCAGAAGCAGCGCGGCGCATGCTATTCCCACGACAGGCAGCCAGCGATACATTCGCTTATTCCCGGCGGGAGCCTCTGAAAAAATTTAATTCACGCCCCGATACAGATTGTAGAAATCCAGCACCTTGACGACATAGGTACGGGTTTCTTCATAGGGCGGGATAGTATTGCCGTAGCGCTCCACCGCGCCCTCGCCGGCATTATAGGCCGCCAGCACCAGGTTCAGGTTATTCTGGAAGCGGTCCATCAGCCAGCGCAGGTAACGGGCGCCGCCATGCATATTGGCGGCCGGATCGAACGGATCCTCGACCCCGAAGCGCCGGGCCGTATCCGGCATCAACTGCATCAATCCCATCGCCCCTTTATCGGATACCGCCCCGGGATTGTAGGCCGATTCCGCGCTGATCACCGCATGCATCAGTTGCGGCTCCAGACCATAGGTTCTGGCGATCAGATCGATCTGCGGCGCATACAACTTGCGGTTGGTCTGATTGACCACGCCCCGCTTGCGCCCGCCCGCGCCGTTCAAGGGATAGCCGTAGGGATTGACGGAAGAGTAATAGATGTAACCGGGACCACCCAGGATGGAACTGATCCTGGTATTGGTGGAAGGAACCACCTGCAACCGGCTGCGCAGTCTGGTCTTCAGAAACACGGAACAGCGGGTCGGATCGGTGGGACGGTCGGTAAAATTACGAACACCCGAAGGGTCTTTGCAGACGTAGATGTCTGCCTGGCAGGGGACATTCAAAACCAGTGCGGCGAACAGTACCCCCAGCGACAGCCATCGATTCATCAGATCCTCCCTTACGTTAAATCTTCTTTAAACTCGGTTGATGTCGAACATAATGCTGTCCCTGGCGCTGTTAAAGAAGCAGTTCGTCCGGCCTGTGCTGCTTCACCGCCGCCAGCGGCGCCCGGCATCGCCTCCGGGGAGCGCTGACGTACTTTGCACATGCATCGTGCAAATTAAGCGATTGCGCACGGCTTTGCAAGCTTAACATGCCCGATCTGCCGGCTGCACGTCGCCAGGCAACGCAACCATGATCTAAATCAAATTTTCGCCAAACCGCTACCGTGCCGGACGACTCACCACTTTGCATTCTTGGCGGTTCAATCGACGCCCGCTCGATATCGGCAGGCATCTTTATGGCAACGCATAGAATCTTTAAGATTCACCTAACCGAAATTCACCGATTTCTGCTATAACTATAACTAATCCATACTGTTGTAAATTCTTTCCAAGCACAGGTGAGACGCATGACCGCTCCGATCGAGACCGCCACCGCCGCCACTGCCGCGGTGGAAGAACCCGCCCAGACCGCCGCAGTGACGACGATCAAATCGCGGCAGCGCAGCCACGCCGCCGTGGAGAAGGCCCCCGCTCCTCCGGCGGAGTTCGATTTAACTGCACCCGAGTGGTATCTCAACCGGGAACTGACCTGGCTGGAGTTCAACCGCCGAGTATTGCACGAGGGGCAGGACGAGCGCACGCCCTTGCTGGAACGGGTCAAGTTTCTGGCCATCGTCAGTTCCAACCTGGATGAGTTCTTCATGAAGCGCATCGGCGGCCTGAAACAGCAGGTGGGCGCCGGCGTCAAGGAGCTTTCCATCGATGGTCGTACCCCGGAACAGCAGATCCGCGCCTGTCATACCGTGGCGCGGGAACTGGAGGAACAGCAGCGGCTGCTGGCCAAAGAGTTGCATGTGCTGCTGATTCAGCAGGGTATCCGCATCAGCAGCTATGGACGCCTGACCCCCGAGCAGCGGGCATGGATGCGGGAATATTACTTCAAAAATATCTTTCCGCTGGTTACCCCCCTGTCGATGGACCCGGCGCATCCTTTTCCTTTTATCTCCAACCTATCCGTGAATCTGCTGGTGACGGTACGCTATCCGGAGGAGGAAAACACCGCTCTGACCCGGATCAAGGTGCCTACCGGCTCCGGCATTCCCCGCTTCCTGCGGGTCGGCGCCGATACCCTGTTCGTACCCCTGGAGGATGTGATCGCCAATAACCTGGATCTATTGTTCCCCGGCATGGTGGTGGAAGCCTGCGAACTGTTCCGGGTAACCCGGAACGCCATCACCGACAAGCTGGAGGATCAGGCCAACGATCTGCTCTCCATGATCGAGTCCGAGTTGCGGGACCGCAAGTTCGCGCCGATCGTGCGGCTGGAAGTGGTCAAGGGCATGGACCCGGTCCATCGCGGCATGCTGGCCGCCGAACTTGGCCTGAACGAAGAGGAAGATGTGTTCGAAGTGGAAGGCATGATGGGCAAGCGCGATCTGTTCCAGCTCGTCGCGCTGGACCGCCCCGACTTGCATGACTCGCCGCACCATACCCTGGACCATCCCAAGCTGGTCGGTACGCCCAATATCTTCCATACCATCCGCGAGCAGGGCGCCATTCTGTTACAGCACCCTTATGAATCCTTCGTCACCTCGGTCGAGCGCTTTCTCAAGGAAGCCAGTCAGGACCCGAAGGTGCTGGCCATCAAGATGACGCTGTATCGGACCTCCTCCGATTCCAAGATTATCGATTATCTGCTGAACGCCGCCCAGAACGGCAAGCAGGTGGCGGTGGCGGTGGAACTCAAGGCCCGCTTCGATGAATACGCCAATATTCAATGGGCAAATCAGTTGGAGGAAGCGGGTATTCATGTCAGCTACGGGGTGTTGGGACTGAAAACCCATAGCAAGGTGATCTTCGTCGTCCGCCGCGATTACGACGGTCTGCGGCGCTACGCCCATATCGGCACGGGCAATTACCACTCCGGCACTGCCCGTTTATACAGCGATCTGGGATTACTGACCTGCGATCCGGTGATCGGTGAGGACTTGACCGAACTGTTCAATTACCTGACCACCGGCTATGTACCCAAGCGCAATTACCACAAACTGCTGCCCGCTCCCAAGGTATTGAAACCGGCGCTGCTGGCCAAAATCGAGCGGGAAATTGAAAAACATGCGCCGGAATCGCCCGGTTTGATCCAGTTCAAGATGAATGCGCTGGAAGACAAGGACATCACGGCGGCGCTCTACCGGGCCGCCCAGGCCGGGGTGCAGGTGGATTTGATCGTGCGCGACACCTGCCGGCTGCGGCCCGGCATTCCGGGTCTGTCGGACAAGGTGCGGGTGGTCAGCATCGTCGGCCGGTTCCTGGAACACAGCCGGATCTACTACTTCCGCAACGGCGGTAAGGAGGAATACTACATCGGCTCCGCCGATTGCATGAACCGCAATCTGGAAAGCCGGGTGGAGGTGGTGACGCCGGTGGAGCTGCCGGAGTTGCGCGAGCAACTGCGCCAGATCCTGGATGTGCAGTTATACAACCAACGCAGCGCCTGGGATATGCTCCCGGACGGCAGTTACAGCCAGCGCCGTCCCGGCAATGGCGACGATCCACGCGGCGCCCAGGAGATTCTTATCGATCTGGCCGACCAGCGGCAGAAAGCGGCCCAGCGGCTGAAGAAACGCAAGCGCAAGGGGATTGCCGCGCGTTAAACCGCGTGCATTTTGAGGGGTGAGGGGTGAGGGGTGAGGGGTAAGGCGAAAGCGAAAGGCGAAAGGCGAAAGGCGAAAGGCGAATCCCCTCACTCCTCACTCCTCACTCCTCACTCCTCACTCCTACGTACTTTAAGAGGACAAACCAGGCACGTGCAAGACAGGTTGGTATACAATAGCAATGCTGCATTTTTCCCGCCTGTTCAAGGCCATTTCCGCATCCAGGGGCCATTCCCCAAGGGAGAATTTCCATGCTGACCATGAGTAGCGACAAACGCAAAGGCCTAGCCGGGGTCGTGGTGGATGAAACCGCTATCACTCGGGCGGCGGAGACCGGTCCGCTAACCTATCGCGGCTACGAGATCCAGGATCTGGTGAAACATTGCAGCTTTAAGGATGTCGCCTATCTGATCCTGTACGGCGAACTCCCCACGCCGGCGCAACTGCGGCGCTTCCAGACCAAGGAACGGGATTACCGGGACATCAGCCCGGAGCTGATTGCGCTGATCCGTCAGTTTCCCGCCTCTACCGATCCCATGGCCAGACTGCGTACCGCCGTAAGCTATCTGGGTCTGGAAGACCCCGAGGCCAATGACAACCGGCGGGAGGCGAATCTGGAGAAAGCCATCAAAATGCTGGCCCGGATGCCTACGATCGTAGCCACCGGTTATCGTTGCCATAAGGGGCTGGAGCCGATTCCACCGCGGCGCGATCTGAGCTTCGCGGAGAATTTCTTCCACATGTGCTTCGGCGAGGTGCCCGAAAAAACGGTCCTGCGGTGTCTTAATACCTCGCTCATCCTCTACGCCGATCTGGGTTTCGGTCCATCCACCTTCGCCGCCCGGGTGGTGGCTTCGAGCCTGTCCGATATTTACAGCGCCATTACCGCCGCCATCGGCTCCCTGAAAGGTCCCCTGCACGGCGGCGCCAATGCCGACGTCATGCGGATGCTGTTGGAAATCGGCGAACCGGAACGGCTGGCAAACTGGGTCGAGGCGGCGCTGGCGAATAAAAAGACGATCTTCGGTTTCGGCCACCGGGTTTTCAAGCGCGGCGACCCGCGCGTTTCCATTCTCTACACTGAGGTGCAGAAACTGGCCCGGCTCAGAGACGGGGAAAAATGGACGACGATGCAGGAGCAACTGGCCGATATCATGCGGGAACGCAAGAACCTCTATCCGAATCTGGACTATGTGGCGGGTCTTGCCTATTACCTGATGGGTTTCGGGGTGGAAATGGCCACTCCTATCTTCGCTTTGAGTCGCGTCACTGGCTGGTCGGCCCATGTGATGGAGCAGCTTACCGCCAACAAGCTGATCCGTCCTATCGGTTCCTATGTCGGCCCGGCGCAGCGGTCGGTGGTGAAACCTGGCGCCGCCTGATGCCGGGTTCAGCCAGCCAGGTAGGTCGGGTTAGGCGCGCCCTTTCACCAAACCTGGAGATAGCAGGAACTTGGTGGGCGCGCCGTAACCCGACATCGAGGCGGCGCCAACCTGCCTTGCCAGCGGGTTGGCCGGCGAGGACGCCGGCGCTCCCAGGGACAAGCAGGCGCCTGACGCTTTATTTCTTGTTGTACGCATACTGGTAAATGTACTTGCCATAGCTGTAGTAGCGCCGACTGGCGAATTGCACATTATTGAACAGCACGCCTCTCAGGTTGACGCCCGCCTGCTTCAGCCGTTTGATGCTCTGCTCTATCTCCCGCATAGGATGGATGCCGGCTTTCAACACCAGTAGGGTGGTGCCGGCCAGACGGCCGACGATGGCGGCATCGGTGACCGCCAGCACGGGGGCACAGTCGATAATGATAGAGTTGTAGTCCTGCGACAGTTTCTCCAGGTGGTTCGCAAAGCGTTCGTGCAGCAGCAGTTCAGAGGGATTGGGCGGCAACTTCCCGGTGGTGATGAGATCCATGCCTTCGACAGCCGTCGGGCGAACGACCTCTTCCAGCGTCGCCGTAGCGCTGATCAACTCCGCCAGACCCGGCTCCCGGTCCACCCCGACGTAGCGGTGCAGCATGCCCTTGCGCAGATCGGCGTCGATCAGCAGAATGCGTCTGCCGGCGCTGGCCTGGACGGCGCCCAGGTTGATGCTGACGAAGGACTTGCCCACGCCGGGGCTGGGGCCGGTGATCATCATGACATTATTTTTAGCGTCCATCTGAATGAAATGCAGCGTGGTGCGCAGGCTGCGCAAGCTCTCGATGGCCGCGTCTTCCGGGTTACGCAGGGCCAGCACCGCGTTCTGGCCACTTTGGGTGCGCAGGCGCCGACCCAGCCTCTCCTGCGGCTTGCTGTGAGGAATCGTCGCGTAAACGGGCAGGCCCAGTTGCTTTTCCAACTGATTCGGGTCTTCGACCCCTTTTTGCAGCGATTTACGTAGGAACGCAACGACGATTCCCAGGAACAGTCCCAGGACCAGCGCCAGTGTCATGACCTGCGTTTTCTTGGGCGAGACCGGTATGACGGGAGGGATCGCATAGTCGATGATGCGTACATTCCCCAAGGTGCCGGCCTTGGCGACCTGCAATTCCTGAGCGCGATTCAGCAAGGCGGTATATAAATTGGTATTGACTTCGACATTCCGCGTCAGCGCGACCATCTGCTGTTCGGTATTAGGAAGCTTTTTGACTTGCCTGTTCAACTCATCCAGTTCCTTGTTGAGGCGCGCCGACTGGGCGTCCAGGGCGACTATAGTGGGGTGGGAAGGGGTGAATCTCTGGATCAGTTCCTCGCGCTTTTGTTTGAGTTGCAACAGTTGCCCCTCGATCTCGACAATCTGCTGCAGGATTTGCTCCACTTCCTTGGGCAGATCCAGTGAACCCTGCTGTAACCGGAACGTGTTCAAAGCGGACTCGGAAATTTCGAGATCCTTCTTGAGCGAAGGCAACTGCCGCTCCAGGAAGGTCAAGGTCTGCGCCGCCTCGGCGGATCTGCGCTCGACGTTCTGGCGGAGATAGATATTGGCAATTTCATTGACAATCTCGGTGGCTTTATCGGGATTTTTATCGGTCATCGACAGGCTGATCACGCCGGTATCCTTCCTGCTCGCCATGCCTTGTTGTTTGATAATCAGAATTTTCTTGAGCGCATCGACGGCGCTGAGGAGATCGCTACGCACCAGCTTGAAGCGGGCGCCCGGCCGCGCCTTGAGTTCCGAAACGAACAAAGTCAGCGGTTTGCCGTCCAACGTGGTCTGTGCCTTTTCGCCCACCTTACCCTCCAGGACGAGGGGCGGATCGGCAAAGCCCCATGAAGACTTAGGTCCCAGCAGGCGATACCGGCCGTTTTCCCCTGCCTCCAGGATGAATACATCGCCATAGTTGGCCGGCGGCACATCGAAGGTTGGCGCCTTGATAACTTCACCCCCCCAGGCGTAGTGATCCTGGCCAAACCAGGGTTCGGCCAGTTTCGACGGATCGTCCTGCAACCGCGCAATGGTTGAGCCGATCACTGGGAAGTATTCCGGGGCGGCGCTGATGGCAAGCCGCAGGTTTTCCACCGCCTTGCCTATCACCAGGCGGGAACTCAGGATTTCCAATTCTGCGCTGGCTATCGTATCGCCCCCCATCAGGGGGGCCAAAGCGCTGGTCACGCTCGACTCGAGAGAACTCGTCTTCTGCTCCTCCACCTGGAGCAGGGCATCCACCTGATATTGGGGCGGGGTCTTCAACAGGAAGGCGACTCCCGCCAGCAGAACCAGCACAGTGACCAGGAAGATCAACCACTTGGATTCGGCCAGAACACTCAGATAATGGCCCAGGTCGATTTCCTCTTCCTGGTAATCCAGTGATGGAGCATTAGGTATGGCAATTTGATCTTGAGGATTCATAAGTCTTCTTCAACTGGCTTGAATACGATTCCATTCCGGCCCCGCAATCCCTGGCAAACGAACTGCTGCCAGGGAAACCAGGCGATTAATTTCCTCGCGGCGGCGGCCATGTAGTGTTACTGACGCTGGAACATAGCTGCATCTGTTAATGCCATCCACTCGCTCGCGGCGTCGGCGGGAAGTTGGTAGCGCCGGTCGTATTGATAGTTTGGACCGTGGGCAGGATCTGGGTAATTACGCGGTTCCAGCGGGTCACCTGGGCGGGATCGACATAGACCACGTCCCTCGCCGCCAGCCTGAAATCATGCGCCAACAGCATGGCATCGGGTGAACTGGCGTTCAGGTGGAAGATTTCAGGTTTGCCCTGGCCGCTGCGGATCACATAAATCTGACCGGCGTTGGCAGACAGGGGATCGACTCCACCGGCATCGCCCAGCGCCTCGGCCAGGGTCATGCGACCCTTATCTATAAATTGGGAAGAAGGCTTGAGCACCTCGCCGATCACGAAAACCTTGTTCAGGTTATTATCGGGCACGTTGAGCACATCGCCATTCTTGAGCAGGATGTTCTGGGAAAGATCGCCATCCTCATAGAGGGCCAACAGATCGATCTTGATCACCTGGCTGCCTCGGGAAACCGTCACCCGCGCCATGTCGGCAGTCGCCTGATTGACGCCACCGGAACGATTGACCGCCTCAACAACCGTCATCGGTACATCAGTGATCGCCTGGATACCCGGCTGCTTGACTTCGCCCACGACGTAAACTTTCTTGCTACGGTAGGCGACCACCTTGACGTCCAACTGCGGATTCTCGATGTAATGGGCGAGCCGCCGGGTCAACGTATCCCGCAGTTGCTCGATGGTCATGCCCTCGACCCTGATGACTCCCACATACGGATAAAATATGGTGCCGTCATCGCCGATCACATTACCGGCGGTCTCCGCGGTACGGAACTCACCGGCGGGAATGGTCAGTTCCGGATGATCCCATACCGTAATGCTGAGGACATCATGCGCACCCAACCGGTAGGGACCCGGGTCCTGTGGAGCTGGTACAGGGGGCTTGGCGGCTTGAGCCTGGCGGCGCGCCGCGGTGAGCTTCTGTACGATCAAATCGGCCGTGATGGGCGTAATAATCGCTCTGGTCGTTATCGGCTCGCCGGAATCCAGCATCGGTACATCGTTTTTAGATTCACCGCTGGTGTCCCCCATGTACATGCCGGGCGCAAGCACACAGGCACTGAGAGAAACGCTTATCAGCACAGGGATAAGTTTTGCACGCATCTTTGAAATTAATGTTTCATCAGAAAAGTTTGGCAGACCAGTCCGTTACACCCTGCTGGATCAGCCGCAAGGATTCTTCGAAGGCTGCACGCGGTTGCCGGTAAGGATCCGGTATATCGAAGCCGCCCCACTCGCCGAGACGATAGATCTTGCCTCGGGCGCTGGGGTCTATCGTTTCGATGGCCCGCTTCTGCCCGGTTTCCATGACCAGCACCAGATCGACCTGCCGTAGCATCGCGCCGGTCAACTGGCGGGCGCGATGGGTGGAAATATCGATCCCTTGTTCCAATAATAATGCCTGGGCGGTCTCATCGGCCGGATAGCCCACCAGCGCGCTGATGCCGGCGGAGGTAACGCTCATCTGCGGATGGGCGCTCAGTTGCCGGGCCAGCAGCGCCTCGCCCATGGGGCTTCGGCAAATATTGCCTGTACAGACGATGAGTATATGGTCGAACATAAACCCCGCTTGGCTCAAGGGTGCTTACTGAAAAACAGGTAATATTATCAACATTGCAAGGTCAAGTGTGTAAATAAAAATGATGCTCTTAAAATTTACTATATAATTTAAAAACTTAAGATGCGTATCGCGGCTACCCATCACGCCTCACGCCTCACGCCTCACGCCTCACGCCTCACGCCTCACGCCTCACGCCTCACGCCTCACGCCTCACGCCTCACGCCTCACGCCTCACGCCT
>CAIMUS010000231.1 GCA_903844665.1 uncultured Pseudomonadota bacterium | reverse complement strand
GCACGTCAGCGTTGCAGTGACGGGTAAAGCCGCTTGAGCTTGATCCGTGCATCCGCCGTCGTAAACCCGACTGATCACTGTGTACGCCGGTAGAGTTTGGCCCATTTATCTCGTCAAAGCAACGCTGACGGACCACTAGTATGGCACGCGCATATAACCACAGTATATAGATAGTTTAAGTTAAATTTATCACGGAAGTTAAGGGGCACTACCCGAAAGCAAAATCAACTCATTATTCTTGTCATCCAGCGACATCCGGAAATTCCGCAGAAAACTCATTCCCAGAATCTTCTGGGTGCCGAGCAATTCATCGGCGATGAAACTGACCTCCACATTTTCAGCGGTGGCGTCACCGATTTTCACCGAGGCGAGAATGCCGCGCTTGATCGGAACCCGGCCGTTCGCGGTCTGGGTCCAGCCATCCTGCAGATCCTCCCGGCGGAACCCCATCCCCGAACTCAGCGAAGCGGGCAAAACCACCGTGGTGGCGCCCGTGTCGATTAAGAGTGATAACGTGTAGGGATAATCATTCGGACCGCTCAGTACAGCCTCTACATGATGATGCGGACCGCGGCGGGTGGTTTTGATGGCGTAGGCATGATCCCCGGGCGGCGTCAAGTAAGCGTTGTACTGTCCAGGCGGATTATATTGCGCCGCTGGAGTGGGTGGCGCCGGGGGGTTGTATTGCGCCGCTGGAGTGGGTGGCGCCGGTGGATTGTATTGTACCGCTGGAGGGTTATTACCTTGAGCCGAGCGCTGGCCGAGGATTTGAATTTCGCGAATATTGCCCTGCCCGTCTTCGAGCACGATGAAATTGTAGCCGCCCAGTAACAACGATACCTGGGTGCGCAGATCGCCGGTCATGGCGCTGGCCGGCTCCTGGCTGAGTCGATCCAGGCCTCTGATGATAAAGGCGTGCTGCTGCGCCAGTGCGGTAAGCTGCTGGCGCAGGCCGCCATCCTGCTGCTGGGCAACAGCGGCAAGCGGCGATAGCGCCAATCCCGCCAGGATTAGGCCGGCGATAAGAAAGGCGCGTAAGCGGTGGGTGTGCACACGGCGCATGCTGACTATCCAAACCATTAAGTAAAGCAGAACATTATAGCAACCTTAATTCTACCCTGTTTTGGCGCTTGAAAGATCCAAGGAGTTCGAGCGCCTCCTTAAGTATCACCTCCTTTCCTGGCCTGGTGTACCCTTATGGGGGGGGGTAGTGTTCCAAACATGGATACGAGAGATTCTAATAGGCAGTAGATCAAAGCGTTAGTAACCACTACATCCAGATCTGAAACACTACCCTTGCCTGGTGCGTGAAACGCACCTGCTTTAGCCGCCGTATCACCTCGGCGCTCCCAGCCGATCCAACCGCAGCCGATGCCGGCTGTCGGTCAATCGGTACACGCCGCCCAACACCGCGGCGACCGATCCCATCCCGGTGCCGCCGGCGATCAGGAACATGATCAGCATCTGATATTTCACCGCCAGAATCGGTTCGGCGCCCGCCAGAATCTGGCCGGTCATCATCCCGGGCAGGGCTACCAAACCGGTCGCCGCCATGGAATTGATGATAGGCATCAAGGCTCGGCGCAACGCGCCGCGCGCGACCGGCAACGCGGCTTCCCAGCGGGTCGCACCCAACATCAATTGCGCCTCCACCGCGCTCCGCTCGCGCGTCAACTGGCCGGCCAACGTATCCAGTCCCAGGCTGATGCCGGTCATGGTGTTGCCGAGAATCATACCCAGCAAGGGGATGACATAGCGGGGATCGTACCAGGGATCGGGACGGAGTTGGGTGGTCAGGGCAAAGATCATGACCAGGCCGGCGCCGATAAACATGCAGCCGGTGCCCAGGCCATAGGCCCACCAGCCCTGCAACCGGCGTTCCTGGCGGGCCATGATTTCCCGTCCGGCGAACAGCACCATGACCAGAATCGCCAACCCCGTCCACCAGGGTGAAACCAGCGCGAACAAGGTCTTCAGCACCAGCCCGACCAGCGTCAATTGCACGCACATGCGTACCAGCGCGATCAGGATCTGCCGCTCCAGCTTCAGCCGCAGCACCAGGGACAGGACGGCGTCCAGGATAACCAGCAGGGACGCCAATGCCAGGTCGATATTGCTGAGTGGGATCGTGTTCATAAAATCGTAGCGTGTACCCGGCCGTTTTCGACAGAAAGGCAACGTTTGGCGATGCGCCTGGCCTGTGCAGCGTCATGCGTGACCCAAAGCACGCCGGCGCCGTCGTGCAGACGTTCTCCGATCAACTGCTCGACCGCTGCGGCGGCCTCGCTGTCCAGACCGGAGGTCGGCTCGTCCAGCAGCAATACCCTGGGCTGCAACACCAAGGCCCGCGCCAGCGCCATGCGCTGCCGTTCGCCGGTGGACAGGCGCTGTACCGGCCAATCACGCGCCTCCGCCGGCAGAAACAGGGCTTGTAACAACGGTATCGCCCGTTCCCAATCGGCGAAATGCTCCCCCACCCGGTCGCTCCACCAGCCGGACTCCGCCGGCACATAGATGACCCGTCGGCGCCAGGCCGGTCCCGTCATTCCCTCCCGCGCGTCGCCGTTCAACCGCACTTCGCCCTGATTGGGATCGAGATCGGCGATAGCCCGCAGCAGCAGGCTCTTGCCCGAACCCGAGGGACCCTGCACGGCGATACATTCACCGTCGTTCAAGTCGAAAGAAACGGGAGACAGACCGGGCCGTTGCAGATCACGCACCTGCAACATGGATTAACCGAGCGCTCCGCCGCAACTGCTGCCCTGGCCGGCAGTGCAGCCGTAGCAGTGATCCGCCACGCCGATCGGATTGCCGTTCAGATCGACATTCAGCAGATCCTTGATGTGAACGCGCGGACGACCGTGCAGCCGCAAGGGAATGCCCAGCATCTGATTGAAGTCGCAGTCATAGATCTCACCGTTCCAGGCCACGCTGAGCAGGTTGCGGCACATGACGGTGTCCAGATTCTCCTGCCGATGAGCGCTCTTGAGCAGGTTCATGTAATCGTGAAACTGTCTCTTGGAGATCAGCAGGCTGCCGAAGCGCTGGATGGGCATGTTGGTGAGGGTGTAGAGCTGCTTGAAGCGGATGCCGTAGTTTTCCTGTAGGTACGCCTTGTAATCGGCTTCGAGCGCCGTCTGGGGCGGCGGCAGCGCCGGTCCTTGCGGGTTGAAGACCAGATTCAGCACCAGGCCGGTATCTTCCAGCCCATAGCCCAGCGCATTCAGCCGCTGCAAACCGCGAATGCTGGCGGCGAATACTCCCTCGCCGCGCTGTGCGTCCACGTTTTCCTGGAGATAGCAAGGCATCGAGGCGACTATCTCTACCCGGTTGGCCGCCAGAAATTCCGCCAGTGTCTCCTGTCCCGGCGCTTCCAGGATGGTCAGATTGCAGCGGTCTATGACCCGCACGTTCATACTATGGGCGGTTTCGATCAGATAGCGGAAGTGGGGATTGAGTTCCGGCGCGCCGCCGGTCAGATCCAGCGTATGCGCCTTGGATGCGCGCAACAGTTCGATCACCTGCTGCACCGTCTCCCAGTTCATGCTCTCTTTCCGGCCGGGACCGGCGTTGACATGGCAATGCAGACAGCTTTGGTTGCAGCGATAACCCAGATTGACCTGGAGGATTTCCAGTGGCTTACGATACAGGGGTGGGAAATCGGTCTGTCGCAGCAGAGGCAGAGTAGCGTGCATAGGCTCGGTTCCTTAAAAAGGCTACACGGCGATCACCACCGCGTGGTTTGAACAGGCTAACGCCGGTGGCTGCAGGATTTGCAGAGCATGATTTATATTAAACAATGTATCCTACAACTGTTCACCACAATAAATTTATATTGTACTGGGCAAACCAACTGTCGGAACTCACCAGTATGAGTTTTTCTATTTTAGCTTGAGATATAAGTAACCGATCAAAAGGATCTTTATGGTGGAAGGGTAATTGTCCGACACCGAGTATATGATGCAGGTCAATTGGAATGATTCCCAAATCATTGTTTGTACACTGCTCCTGTATCATATCAGCTAAAGGAACAGCCAATTGAAGCTTACCAAGCTGTTGCTTTATTTGTATTTCCCATATACTGACCAAGCTCAAGAATATGCTGTTTTCGTTGTTCTGGTAAGCATCCAATACTGTCTTTGAAACTTTCTCTGGCTCATTCCTCAGCCATAGAAAGACGTGGGTATCGAGTAATAATTTCATGATTTTCCGCCATCCAGCCAGAATTCATCCGGGAGAGGCTCACAAAAATCATCGCTGATCTTGATTTTTCCACTGTATTCCCCGATCGTGCGTTTATGTCCTTTTCTGGATTCCTGTTCCTGCTTTAAGATAATGACTTCCACTCTATCCCCTTTGGTAAAGGGTAAGGCCTGTAAATTTAAGATTCCATTTTCGCTGAGCGTGGTTTCAACTTTGTGAGCAAGCATTTGAACCTCTTTCAAATTATAGTTGCAGTTCAGCCGGCGTAGCCTGGATGGAGCGGGAGCGGGAGTAGGGGCGCGATTAATCGCGCCCCTACTGGCGAAGCGCAATCCAGGTTCCTCCGGCTGGCCGAAACGATGATCAAGGCCAACTGTGAAACCATCCCGGCAACCACCCCGGCGCTTACACGCCACCCCTCCCTGAAAAGGAGGGGAAAGCAGCAATACCTACCCTTGTCAGCCCTGCAAGCAGAGGAGAGGGGACTAAACGGTTACGACAAGGGTGCGGTAAAGTGTATCCGCAAATGGTTGGAAACGCACGGGGTGAAACCATGAACATCATGATGATCGACGGTGTCAAGGCCGTCATTTCCTATGATCCCGAGATCGAAATGTTTCGTGGCGAGTTCGTGGGTCTCAATGGCGGAGCGGATTTTTACGCCACCGACGTGGAGAGCCTCAAACACGAAGGGGAAATTTCCTTGCGCGTGTTTCTGGCGGCATGCCGGGAACGCGGTATCGAACCCCACCGGCATTTTTCGGGAAAGTTCATGCTACGGCTGGATCCGGCTACCCACGAAGCGGCCATCGCGGCGGCGCAAGCGGCGGGTCAAAGCCTCAATCAATGGGTGGAAGAGACCATTCGGCGGGCAGTGGATGCCTACACATACTCACGCCGGGGCGTAACCGCGTGACCGAACCAATAACGGGAAAAAACTCCATCATGACCCACAAAGTCCTGCTCATCGGCTGGGATGCCGCCGATTGGAAAGTCATCACCCCGCTGCTGGACGCCGGCAAAATGCCGCATCTGGAGAAATTCGTCAGCCAGGGTGTGATGGGCAATCTGGCGACTCTGTCACCGGTGCTCTTTGCGGTACAGGGGCGGGAAATCGGTCTGTCGCAGCAGAGGCAGAGTAGCGTGCATAGGCCTCGGTTCCTTAGGTTTGAGTCGATGGACAAAGTGTGGAGGTGGAATGATAATGTATTCGATATAGCCAATACCCCTATAGTTGCCTGAGATTATGAATATTCACCTGGCCCTTGAAGATCGCCTGATTCACGGTGAAAGCCCTGAAGAACTCCAATGGAAGTTGCGCATGGGATTGATTGTCCTGGAGTACCTGAGAGCGGAACTGAGTCTCGGCGAAGTCGCGGAACTGCTGGAAATGGCTTACGAAGAGACGATGGAATGGCTTAACAGCATTGGCGTTCCTACCTCGCGCCCGATGAGCCCTGAAATGGCGGCCATTTCCAGGGACAATGTCCGACGCCTCCAGGAAACACGCGATCATGAGAAGCAACCTCACCCTACCGGGAAGGTATGAAATTCGCTGTTTGTGACACCTGTTCACTCATCAAGCTTAGAAAAGGCCGGGTGATCGATTGTCTGGGCTTGCTGTTTGACAAGGTCTATATTCCACCGGCGGTACAGGTGGAGTGCGCCTGCGGTACAAGCTGGCAAGCCCTGGAACAGCCCTTTTTTGAAGTTCGTACTGTCCATAATGTGCTTCCGTTAGGGATGGGAAAGGGCGAACGGGAAGCTATCAGTCTGGCGGTGGAGCTGGGGATAACCACGCTGATCACGGATGATGAGAAAGCCTTCAGAAATGCGGTTCGACAGGGTTTACAGCCCGTCAGGGTCTTTGACCTTTTGGTATACGCTAAGCAGGTAGGTGCTATCACCTCCGTCAAAGCCGTGTTGGATGCCATGAAGCAGCAGAATGAAGGGATACGGGATGATCTTTACCAGCAGACCCTCAAAGACGCTGGTGAGTAACCGCAATTCAGAGGTTTATGGAATCCCCCTGGTTGCCGGGACACAGCGAAGTGTCAAGATTTTTCTTGCTGTAAATTTTCCAGTGATAGCCTTTAGATCAACTAGCCAAGGCCAAGATAGTATGAATGCCATTAATGTCTGAATCGTTGGCAGCCTCATTAGCAAACCAGAGCTCCCGCCACTTATTATTGAGCTCTG
>CAIMUS010000230.1 GCA_903844665.1 uncultured Pseudomonadota bacterium | reverse complement strand
TTGATGGTGGTGGTGCTGACGCTGACCCCCCGCACCTCTTCGATCTCGCCGCGGGTGATCGGCTGGCGATAGGCGATCAGCGCCAGGGTCTCCAGCAAGGCTCGCGAATAGCGGGCGGCGCGTTCCTCCCACAGCCGGGAAACCCAGGGAGCGAAGGACTGTGGCACCTGCACCCGAAAACCGCTGGCCACTTCGACCAGTTCCATGCCGCGACCTTCGTAATCGCGGCCCAGTTCCAGCAAAGCGGTGCGAACCGTATCCAGTGAAGGGCGCTGTTCCTCGTCGAACAAGGCCGCCAGGCGCTCGATGGATACCGGCTCGGCGGCGGCCAGCAGGGCGGCTTCCAGAATTGCTTTCAGGGGTGGCATCGGCTTAACCGCGCAGCCGGACGTGAATCGGCGCAAACGGCTCCGCCTGCACCAGTTCCAGCAGGGCTTCGCGGATCAACTCCAACAGCGCCAGCAGGGTGACGACCACTCCCGGTCGGCCCTCTTCCAGGGTGAACAGGGTGCTGAAGGGCGTAAAGCGCACCGCATCCATCCGTTCCAGAATCCGGCTCATGCGCTCGCGCACCGACAAGGGCTCGCGACTGATCCGGTGGTGGCTGTAGAGTTCGGCCCGCTGCAACACTTCCCGCAGAGCCGCCAGGAGATCGGTCAGGCTGACCGGCGGCGGAGTGCGCTTGATTTCCCGGTGCAGCAGTTCCGCCGACGCGGTGAACACGTCCCGTTCCAGCCGGGGCAGCACATCCAGCTTTTCCGCCGCCTGCTTGAAGCGTTCGTATTCCTGCAGGCGGCGCACCAGTTGGGCGCGCGGATCGTCCTCCTGGGGCCCGCCCGCTGGGGGATGTGGCAACAACAGCCGCGATTTGATCTCCGCCAGCATCGCCGCCATCACCAGGTATTCCGCCGCCAGTTCCAGCCGCAGTTCCTGCATCAGGGCCAGGTAATCCATGTACTGGCGGGTGATAGCGGCGATGGGAATATCCAGAATATTCAGATTCTGTCGTTTGATCAGATACAGCAACAGATCCAGCGGTCCCTCGAAAGTCTCCAGAAAGACTTCCAGGGCGTCCGGCGGAATATAGAGATCCTGGGGAAGTTCCGGATAGGGTTGGCCGTTGACGCGGGCGAGTGCAGTGCTTTCCGTGACGCTCATGAAGCTCAATCGATATTATCAAGGTGGATAAATCCCAGCGGCTATAAAACGCAAGATAACTTATTTTCAACGCGCTGACCAATGCCCATGGGCAGGCTTGCTCGATCGGCAACGGAATCAGGTCGCCGATCCAAGCCCCGGAATGCTGCCGCTCCAGGCGGGCAGTACGGTTGCGCGCCGGATCGGAATGCCCCGCTCGAACACGGCGACCAGGCGGTAGGGTTCATCATAGGAACTGTTGTCGAATAGCCAAGCGTAGTCGACGAACTGCACCACTTGGCGCAGGTTTGCCAGCGTTCGCGGAAAGCGCGCCCTGATCTTGTGGTCGGGGACATCATGACCGCCGTCCTCGACCCGCTGAATGATACGGCCAATAGACAACTCCGGACTGTCGAGACCGATGAAGAGTAAAAATACGGTATAGCCGGCACCCTGGGCTTGCCGCAAAAACTGGAGCTTGCCTCCGGTCGGGTCGGAAAAGACGGTTTCCATGCAGAACGAAGCGCCCTTGGCGATCAGTAACCGTCGCCTCTCATCGGCAATTTTGGCGGCTTCGTAAGCGACGGACGAGCAATCATTCGGATCGATAGCGCGCGCGATCAGGTCCGCATTGACAAAGCGAATCCCGGTTGGCGCCAGGAAAATGTCGAAAAACGTCGATTTGCCAGCCCCATTCGGGCCCGCCAGTACGATCAGAATCCGATCGTCTTGCACCACCGCGGCTTGCAGGGCGCCAAGCGACGCCTCCGCCATCACGTCTCGGCGGCAGGTATGAAGCAACGGTTCTCGAACCGGCCCGGAGTGCGCTTGCCATCCGGGTCGATCCGCACCACCGTGCCTGGAAAACGAGGATCGGCGCCATAGACGGGTTTACCGCGCGACCGCAATTTTTCGACCAGATCCGAACGGTCGGCCGAGGTGGCAATGCGTTCGAGCAGGGCATGCACGGCTTGCCGCTTGGCTTGGTCGGGGAAAGCCCTGATGGGATCGCCGTCGCTGCGTTTCAGGGCCAGGATATCCGCATGCTTGAGCACCGCTTCGACCGCGCGACCCAGCTTGGCCCAGTGCTCGATCTGGGCAGTAATGGAACGGTCTTCCGCCGCAGCCTCCGCACGCGCCGCCGAGACCAGATTATCGGATAGCTTGACCGGCATTCCCATGGGCAATCTCCGCAGTGAGTCATAATGAGTAGTAATATACTACCTGGCGCGGGCAAGTTCAATCGCTAACGCGCTGAATGCGGCCATCTCGCTACGGCCTCAGATCCCTACCGGCCGAATGCCCACCGCCTGGCGAATTCGTTGCAGTATAAGCATACCGTCCATCAGGAGTCGCACCCTGTCCGAGATACTCCGCCAGCGTGGCTGAGATTGTATCTGCCGCTTGCTATGGGCGGGTATCCACTTAAGCCGGGACATTTAGCAAGTTCAATGGGTTAGGTTTTG
>CAIMUS010000229.1 GCA_903844665.1 uncultured Pseudomonadota bacterium | reverse complement strand
TTGAAAGAAAGTGGTTAAAATGAGAGCTGTTCATTATGGCTTCCGAGGAAGTCAGGGGTAGTTTTTGTCGTTATGATTCTTGTGTAATTACTGATCAATTAGCTACTGACGCCGGTGCATTAGAGCGGGAATTGCTGACCAATCATCAACCGCAAATTCCGCTCGCCACGATAATCCCGGCTGCTCAACCGGTAGGTGCAGCGGACCATTTCGCCTACCGCCAGCGGCGGAGGATCGCCGGCCTTCTCCAGAGCGCGAAACCAGACGGCGTCGTATGCTTTTCGCTCGGTTCTTAATATCAGCATCAGATGGATCGGGTCCGCTCCGACCACTCGTACCGAGTCCACGTAGAACCGGCCTTCGAATACCGGCGCTTCGAACTCCCGGCCATAGGGCTGCAACTGGTCGAGTTCTCTCAGAGTCTCCAGCGCAATGGCTTCCTCCGGCAGCGGCCCATCGGTCCAGATCGCCGGCGCCAGCGTCTGTTCGCCCAGTTGCGCCCTGACCGCCTGTTCGAAGGCTTCCTGGAAAACCGCCAGCAGCGAACGATAGATCGTCAAACCCGCCGCGCCACGATGCCCGCCGAACTTGATGAACAGTTCCGGTTGGGCGTCGGCCACCTGCTGTAATACATCCCGCAGATGCAATTCGCGAATACTGCGCGCCGAACCGGTCAGATGCAGGGGTTCGGCGGTATTGCACAGGACGATGGCGGGACGACCAAAGGCGTCGACCAGCCGGGAGGCGACGATTCCCTGCACGCCGGCATGACCGTCCTCAAGGTAAATCACCAGCGATAATCGGCCCCGTCCGATCTGTTCCTCGGCCTGGCGGCGGGCCATTTCCACCATATCCCGCTCGATGATCTTGCGGTCCTGATTGTCCAGATCCAGCATCGCCAGATAGCGGCGCGCCTCCTCATCGGTATCGGCCAGCAGATAGCGCAGCGCGGCATAGGGATCGTCCAGCCGGGAGCGGGCATTGATCCGGGGACCGATTTGAAAGGCGAGATCCTCTTCGCGGAAATCCTGGCCTTGGCGGCCCAGCAGCAGGCGTATGACCCGCCAGCAGGGACGATCGAAGCGATTCAGTTGTTTCAGGCCGATGGTCACCACCGCCCGGTTGATCGCCGTGCCGATGCTGACGCAATCCGCCACCGTGCCCAGGCTGACATAATCCAGTTCCCTCGCCAGTTTAGGGGCGGTGGACGGCAGATAACCCCGCTCGATCAGCTTGCCGCGCAGATATGACAGCAGCAGCCAGGCAGCCATGCAACCGGCGATGGTGGCGTCCGGATAGCTGCAATCGGCGCGGGTGGGATTGACCATGGCATAGGCGGACGGCGGCGGTCCTTCGATGGAGAGTGCGTGGTGGTCGGTGACGATCACATCGATGCCGGCAGCCTTGAGGCGGGCGATCCGGGGTTCGTCGGAAGAGCCGCAATCGGCGGTGATGATGACATCAGGCAGAGGATTGCCGGCCAGAATCCGTTCGATCAAGTTCACGCTGATCCCATAGCCGTCGCGGATGCGATGACCGATCAGACTGTCGATCTGGGATTTGGGAAAGCCGAAATACTCGGTCAGCGTCCGGTAGATCACTGCATGCGAGGTGACGCCATCGACATCGTAATCCGTCAGAATGCCGATCCGCTGGCGCTGCATGACGGCGTCGGCAATCCGTTCCGCCGCCCTGTCGGCGTCCTTGAGCTGCTCCGGATGATCGATATATTTGAGCGCCGGCTTGATGATGCGCTGGATATCGCCGTCGAGATCGGGCAGGCGACCGGCGATGATATGCGCCAGCAGCGGGGACAGTCCTGCCTCCAGGGCGAGGCGATAGGTGGTTTCGCTGCGGGGTCGTTGTTTGATGAGCATGTTGTGACAGGTCCGGGAGCAGGCTGGAGTTCAGGAATGTAACACAGAATGCCGCTTGCCGCCCCGTGGGAACGCCGGCGTTTGCGCCGGCTTAAGCCCCTGATAACTCATAATTGCAGCAGTCTTCCCAGTTTCCGAACCTTTGGTAGGGTCAAGATCGACATCGATGACCATGCCGCGTCTGAGCGTGCTCATGAAGGCCAGTCCAACATGGCGGACTCGGTCAACTCCCTAAGCTCGGCATCTTCTCCATACACTTCTGCATAGAGTTCCGCCGATTTTTCCAAATTGCGTATTTCCAGTTCCCTGCGCAACTGATCGAGAGCGGTACGCACCAGATCGCTCCTGTCCTTGAATCCGTATACCTTACACTGTTCCAGAAAACGGATTTGGGATTCTTCAAGACTGAACTTTGCTTGGATCATAAGGGTTCTCAAAAGCAAGGACTCATAAAAAGGCCCTGAATATTTTAAGGCAGAGTCTATGGAAATATCTTCCGCCGGACGCGCAATTCCCGATCCAGGCAATATAACCGCTCCGGCGTGCCGATATCCTGCCAGATACCGGGGTAATGTTCGCCGCTGACCCGGCCTGCCGCCATCGCCCGGCGCAGCAGCGGCGCCAGCGGGAAACGACCGGGTTGACAACCCGCGAACAATTCGGGACGCAGAATACTGATGCCACTGAAAGTCAGCCGCGGCGTTTCGTTATCCAACACCAGCCCTTCCCGCAGGACAAAATCGCCTTCGGGATGATGCGGCGGATTATCGACCAGCACCAGATGCGCCAGACCGGCGGGCTCACGCGGCAGGCGGGCGTAGGGGTAATCGCTCCAGATATCGCTGTTGATCACGGCGAACGGCGCCGGCCCCAGCAGCGGCAGCATCTGAAAAATCCCGCCCCCCGTTTCCAACGACTGCTCCGGTTCCCGGGAATAGTCGATGCGCATCCCATAGCGGCGGCCATCGCCCAGTGCGGCGCAAATCTGCTCACCCCGATAACCCAGGTTGATCACGACTTCCCGCAGGCCGGCTGCACGCAAGGCATCCAGATGATGCACGATCAGCGCCCGGCCTCCGGCTTCCAGCAGCGGTTTGGGTTTTATATCGGTCAACGGGCGCATGCGCTCGCCTCGTCCGGCGGCCAGCAGCATGACTTTCATGACAGCAACCGGGCCGGTATCTCCCGCTCCTCTATCAAGCGGCGCAAGTCGGCCAGATCGTCGTAGCGTCCGGCCACGTCCAGTACATAGCCCAAGGTGCGGGGAATATCGCGCAGATATCCGGGTTTGCCGTCGCGGCGGTTCAGGCGGGCGAAGATGCCGATGGCTTTCAGATGCCGTTGCACCCCCATCAGATCGAACCAGTGCAGAAATTGCCCGTCGTCCCCGACCCCGGCCATGCCCTGCGCCTGCAACCGGTCCCGATAAATCAGCGCCCAGGATTCCACCCGCTCGCGCGGCCAGGCGATATAACAATCCCGCAGCAGCGACACCAGATCGTAGGTCACCGCGCCGACGACGGCGTCCTGAAAATCCAGAATGCCGGGATTGTCCCGCTCGGTCACCATCAGATTGCGGGAGTGATAATCCCGATGCACCCACACGCGCGGTTGCTCCAGGGCGCTGTCACGCAGGCAGGCGAAGGTCCGGTCCAGCACCTTATGCTCCGCATCCTTCAGTTCCAGTCCCAGATGCCGGCCCAGGAACCATTCGCGGAACAGTTCCATTTCCCGCTCCAGCAACTCGGCATTGTATGGAGGCAGCAGTTCGGTATCCGGGTCGCCGCCCAGTTGCAAGCGGCCCAGAGCGTCCAGCGCATCGCCATAGAGGGGTTCGACGCTGGCTTCATGCAGTTCCGCCAGATACTGCCGCGAGCCCAGATCGCTCAGCAGTAAAAAACCCTTATCCAGATCCGTTTCCAGCACCCGTGGCGCCTGCAAGCCCAGTTCGCACAAGGCATTGGAGACGGCGATAAAAGGCCGGCAGTCCTCTTTATCGGGCGGAGCGTCCATGACGATATGGCTGGTATGCTCATGCCGCACCCGGAAATACTGCCGAAAACTGGCGTCACTGGAAGCCGGCGTGATATTGGCGGGAGTCACCAGCGGAAACAGGCTCTGCACCCAGTCCAGCATCGATTCGTAGCGTTCATTCATCACGATTATTCTATAGTGCCCGGCTGGTTACGCCCTTCAACAACTGTTTACTTTACAAATTCGGAAGCGAACTGCAAATACCCCTGTTGTCCACCACGCCTGTTCCATCTTTCAACCGATCTTCGAATCTTTCTTAAGCATGAAAGAATCTCATCGACTGTTATGGGGCGGGGTGTTAATATGCTCGGTCTTTTAACGCCTAATTTTTCCCGACCGAGTCTAAATTCACATATAGTTTTAACACGCTCGAAGACAGCAGCTTCCTGCTCCGGCAAACTGTGTTCTTTCGGCTGATGTCCACGGGATTCGGCGCGATAGAGTTCTATCAGGGCATCGAGCGCACGCATGACTTGCAAATCCCGTAAGTCACGTTGCTTTTTGTATACGCTCACAATTGCAAACTCGATGTTTTGCAGTACATCAAGGTATTCTTCTTCTAGTGGCATCGGTTTCTAATCTCCAGGTCTGGATTCAATGTGAATCGGTTTTTCCCCTCCTTAGATAAGGAGGGGTGGCGCGAAGCGCCGGGGTGGTTTGTCTATGCAGGTACACAAAGTTTCGATCCAGAGGGCGCCGGGTGTCGGTGCGTAGGACGCACCCTACGTTGACTGTCAAGGTCCGTTTCACCTCGATCTCTTTTTACCCTGGTCGGAGTCGGTGAGTAGTTCGGAAAAATCGTCATCATCCAGATCCAGGATGTTCAAGCCCAGATCTTTTCGCATCTCCATCAGTAAATCAATGAAATAAGCTGGAATATCAGGGCTTGACAAGCCCTCTTCTTTCTTGAATTGCCGCAGCTCGGCGTAGGCCTGGATTACGGGGGGATTTCCCCATAAGAGCAATTGCTGTTCCAGTTCCCGCAGGTCACTCGTATCTATACCGCCCCGATAAACACCTGGCGAAAGCGCCACTCTCCAGATCTGGATGAGGCGTTCGTAAGTCGTTCTTCTCTTGGCATTTAGCGCGTAAACATTCTTCCATCGATTCAGCGAGCGGATGGCGCTTGCAATAATAATAGCGCCAATCAGCACCGTGGCGGATGCAATGATAGTGACGGCAGCCACTTGCGGGTCCAGCCTGTCGAAAAGACCCTTGATGAAATAGAATGTATAATAGGCGGCTGCCCCCAGCAGGACGATTATAACCAGGCCGACCAATACTGCTGCTTTGGTATCGAGTGGTTTTATCATTGGTTAAGTTCCGGTATTCATGGGTTGTTCGATGGGTTGAATGGGGTGTGGTTTGGTACGGTTGCCGCGTTTGGCGCGTTCGCCAAGATAATCTTCGGTCATCAGTACAGAAATTTTCTCGGCCGCTTTTCGATGTAGTGAATCGGGTAGATGAACGCTGATTGTACTCATAAAAATCTCCTGATGCCATGCTGGGCAACGCCTCGCTTCTGCCCAACCTACGAAATCTTGAGCATACCTCTTACAGGTTCCTCCCTTTTGCCGGCGAGGACGCCAGCGCTCCCAGGGCATTGCTCAGCCGCCGGTCAACGTCACATAATGACGCGACAATCGCTTGAGAACAACCCTGAAAGGAAAATCCGTGAAACAGTTAGAACCCTTCGTGGTAACCCAACCTCTGCTGAATGAACTGAACACCCTGGCCGCCCCCTCCATGCTGGCGGCGGCTCTGCACGCGGCGTTCGCCGAACTGGGCGACGCTTACCCGGACACCCTGGACCTGTACCGCTACAGCGCCGAATTCAAAGAGGGCGCCAGAGAAGGCGACACCGTGCAACTGGCCCTGGAAGAAACCGCCGGCGCTCCTTCGGAGAACCGGGAATTCGACATCTATTTCAGCAAAAGCGAGAAGCTGGGCCGGGTCGGTAAATGGCGTCTGGTTTTTGCCAGGCGTGGCGATGTTCACCCCCTGCCTTACAGCCTCGATCAGGCGAGCGCCGACGACCGCACCGACAGCCAGTTATGGCGACCACAGCTTGCCGTCGCCACCGGCGATCGGGTGAAAGATGGGCAATCGCTGTTATGGCTGGCCGGACAAAGCGCACGGGCTTATATGAAAAGGCTGGATATCGAGTTCGCCGCCGGCAGTTCTGATATCCAATTGCAGGATAAGTTGGACACCCGTAATTACGGCGGCATCGTGGTCGTCATGGATATGATCCGTTGGCCGGCGGCAGGGGAAACGCTGCACTGCGCCCTCGATTACCAGCTTCCCCTGGCGACACAAGAATCGCCGGACCGAAAGATGATCTTTCAAGGAGTATTGACGGCGGACCGCGAGCAGGAAACTTATCTGCTGGGAACGTTCCGCTTCACGGTCGTGCGTTTGAATACGCAACGGCTGAGCATCTATCCTGACGGCTCCACCGAACGGCGTTAAGGCAATTCCCTGGGAGCGCTGGCGTTCTCGCCGGCTGTTTTGTTAAAGCCGGCGAGAACGCCAGCGCTTCCAGGAAAGCTCGTAGGTTGGGTTGAGGAACGAAACCCAACATAGCGAGGGTGGAATTTAGCGGTTGAGGTTCCTTGTCACCTCAATCTACATGCTTTTTACCATGCCCCACATGACAGGGCAAATCTTGCTTTTTACCCGCCCGGATTCCATTCACTCAAAAGAAAAGCAAAAGACAAGATTTGATCCTGTTCCCTGTGGTGCTCCTAACCGTCAGCAGCGGTTGGAATAAGCTACAATTCGGCTATGTTATGCATGAATTACGGAAGAATGAGGATGAAAAAACTGCGGGCACTCGACGAATCGAAGCTCTTCCAGCAGCTTAACAAAGCGCCGACGGACGACCCTACGGCTCGCGGCCTGCTTGCCGGCAACGTTCGCTGGGTGGTCGATCACGCCCAAATCATCAGCGACCAGATCATCCGTCGGCTGCCTCAGTACACTCTCCACCAAGGCGCCCATCTCTTCAACGTCCTCGCCATCATGGAGGAACTGCTGCCCGATGAGACATTGCAGCAGATGACGCCGCTGGAGTGCGCCCTCTGCATCCTGGCCGCTTTCACCCATGACCTCGGCATGGTGATGACGGATGAAGAGGTTCAGAAATATCAGGAAGCGCGGGATACCGCCGAATGCCGCGAATGGCTGCGGCATTGCGATGCTTACCCGGAGGAACTTCGCCAGATCGAGCGCTGGAAGAAGATTCGTGACAGTGACCCTGCACGTGAGGCTGAAGCAAGGCGCCGGATCAGCTACCTCGAAGGCCATCTCCTGGCCGAATTCATCCGCAAGCGCCATGCTGCCGAACTCGGCCCCATTCTCCATTGGCTCACGCGGCTGGAAGCAGAAGCAGGGAACCAGTCTCTCTTCCGCTATGGCAATTTCAATTTCAAACGGTATCTGGCGCAAATCGGCGTAAGCCACGGCCAACGGGTTTCATGGCTTCGCGAGCAACTCGGCCAGCTCAATGATTTCCGTCATTTTGTCGGAGGCGAGCGTGTCAATTTCGCCTTTCCCGGCCTGCTGGTGCGTCTGGCGGACATCATGGATTTCGACGCCACTCGTGCGCCGGGCATTCTCTACAAGCACTTCGGTATCGAAAACGCGGTGAGTATCCTGGAATGGAACAAGCATATAGCGATTACCGGCTGGAGTTTGGATGATTCCACGCTCACCTATGAGACCGATCAATGCCAGCATCCCGTTTATGAGAAAACGATTCGTAAATTCGTCAGCGACATCGAGCGTGAGGTTAAGCACGTCCGCGAGGAATTGAGCTGGCAGCAACGGTTGCTTGGCCATGAGGATGATCACTATCAACTCCGTTTGCCCGAACTGGTTCAAGCTCGAATTCGGCCCGCCTGTGACGATGCAGGCCGATCTGTCTACATTTTCCACGACCTCCAGTTCGAACTGGACCAGGACGAGATTCAGCAATTGTTGATGGGGGAATCACTGTACGGTGATCCTACCCTGTGTCTGCGCGAGTTGCTCCAGAACTCTCTCGATGCGCTCCAGATGCGTGACCTGCGTCTCAAAGTATTGGCAAAAGACCCGGATGCACGAGTGGAGCCTACTGATCTGGTGCGTCCACGCGAAGAACTGCATGTCAAAGTGACTTGGGGCCGTGACCTCCAGACTGATCGAGAATACATCCGCGTCTGGGACAACGGCTGCGGCATGACCCGCGATGTGCTGGAACGCTACTTCACCAAGTTGGGCAAGAGCTACTACCGCTCCCCTGAATACGAGCGGGAGCGGCAGATTCTGCGCGAACACGGTTTCATCGTCTCGCCGATCTCCCAGTTCGGCATCGGTTTTCTCTCCTGCTTTATGCTTGCCGATGAGGTGCATCTCCGAACCCATCCAGGCGGAAAAAATGACGGGGAGCGCAATGCTTACGACGTTCATATATCCGGTCCAGGCAGTTTGTTTTGGTTATCGCCCGGCACCCTCGAACGGCAGGGTACTGAAATTACGCTCTATCTCAAGCGCCCATTTCAACTTGACTATGATCGAGAGCGGGCAATCCGCTGGTTGCGAGCCTATTTCGAATACTCAGGGCAGCGTGATGAAGCCCAGAAAGAGTGGCAAGCGGTTGAAAACCAAAAGTATATCGATCCGCTCTGGATCATGGGTCGCTACGCCATCTGGCCGCTGTTTCCTATCTCCCTCAGTCCCGAAGGTGACGGTAAACAGATCACTCGGCTGAATGATCGTTTTCATTGGGATGTGCTGGCGCCAATAGATATCGAGGCTGTCATAAAAAAAGCGACAGAGTGGGATTTTCCAGCCTCGGCCCTGGGTCAACCACACTGGGAATGCCTCGATTGGGAGGACAATCAAGGCGATCAAGCCACCGGTACGCGCATTCGGCTGATTTTTCCCTATCATCAGCCAACCGGTGATATGCCATTACCGCTTGATCCGCCGCTGGAGAGTAATCTTGTGCGGGCGCATGAGTTGGCCGCGTTCGTTGAGACGACCCTGGATACCGGCAAGACAAGAAAACGTCTCACCGTCAAAGGGATCGCTGTGGACGACCTGAAGGTATGCGTCGAAATGCTGCCGGCGGCTGCCGGTGTCGGCACGAGGTTGTGGGTGGACCTGCGTGGCCCTGCCGCTCCACGCCTGACAGCCGACCGGAAAACAGCCATGCCGCGAGAGGATGTTGAGGATTGGCCAAGCGTGTTTCGCAGCATCTTCCGACGATGGTGCGGCTGGCTACAAGGACCGCTTAATCCATATTCATCACGACTCGCTTCAGGTTTGCTTTCAGCCTTCTCTGTTGAATCTGAATTGCGTCCCAGAGCACCTGCCACGCTGCAGTTGCATAGTTGGCAAATTAAGGCAACTCATCAACCGGCAGAATGGATCGGGCAATGGCTCAATACTCTGTTAATCCAGGAAATTGCTTCTACCTGTGATTTTGGCTACGTCTTTGCCTTCGACCGCGCCCTCGACTTCGACAGCTACCTCAACCTCGTCCGCCACTGCGCCCGCGACCTCGTCGACCGCGCCCTCGCCCTCGCCCGCAACCGCGACCCCGCCCTCGCCCGCGCCTTCGCCCTCGCCCTCAACTTCGTCCGCGCCCTCAACTTCGACCGCGACCGCGTCCGCGCCCTCGACCGCGACCGCGACCGCGCCCTCGACCGCGCCCTCACCCTCGACGACGCCCTCGCCCGTGCCTGTGCCCTCGCCCTCGCCCTCGCCCTCGACCGCACCCTCGACCGCGACCTCGCCCTCGTCCTCGCCCTCGTCCTCGCCCGCACCCGCGCCCTCGACTTCGAACGCGTGTTCGCATCCTTGAAAGCGAATGCTTATGTTCACTGGAAATTATCGCTGGACCTTCATCTTCTTCCAGAAGCATTTGCCGACGACCTCAGCCGTAGCTTACCGCCGTTGGGTGTTTGTGGACTGAGAGGCCGTGCAGGGGACGGCTGGCTCATGGCGCCTGGCTGGATCGAATGGGATGTGGACCCGGTAACCGCCGAGGTGTGTCGAGATAGCCCTGAAGAACAGTGGTCCAGATATCTCATTAAGAAGGGCTACGATCTGGTTTTTCCCCTGACGAATGTTCCGTTAGGTCGTCTTCGTTGCGATTGCCCAGAATGGCGATCTGATCGTAGCTTTCGTGCGCGCGGCGTCTTGGCTTACTTCCTTCTTGGCTCAGAAGAGTTGTTTAAGGAGCAAAGCCAAGCGTTTCTTGAGCTTTTCAAAGTCCCCCGAATCCACGCCCTGATGCCCAAACCAGAACTTTGGTTGAAGCCCTTCGATGACTGGACAGCAACAGACTGGAGCACCTGCGGCTTGTCCGCCTTGTGGGATATAGAGTCAGGCTGCGTCTATTGGGCCGAAGGCGCGCATAGCGCGGACGATATGCCGAGGGTGGGCAAACTGATTGATGAGTTCATCGCTTCGGCGACCAAGGCGGAGCAGAGTGGACAAAACCCACCAGAATTGGAATAACCATCTGTTTGTTTGCCCTAAAGCCTATCGTATTCTTCCGGTTCAACATCAGCCACTTTGGCCATCGCTTTTTCAAATTTGGCACGGCTGCCACGTTTGGCGCGCTCCCCAAGATAATCTTCGGTCATCAGCACGGAAATTTTCTCTGCTAGGGCAACAGTAATCAATTGATTGATCGAAATATGCTCCTGCTCGGCCAGTTCACGCGCTTTCCGATGGAGCGACTCAGGTAGACGAAGGCTGATCGTACTCATTACAATTCTCCTATTTCTTGCAAAAACTCTTTGGCAGTCATCGCGCGTATCCCAAATTGCTCTAGTTCTTGAAAATCACCCTTATTATAAGTCACTATGATATTACAATTCGCTTTTACTGCCAACTCAAGCACCATGTCATCTTTTGGATCTTTTAAGAACGGTCGCCACAGATAAAAAATTTCATGATGATTTGTCACCGAAAAAATATAATCCAAAATATCTTCAATCTCAGCGGCATTTAAAGCAATGCTTCCCAGCAATCGTTTGGCAGCATCTTCATATTCCAAAGCCAATGGAGCCGACATATTCGCTTCGAACCGGTCATTTCCAAGCAACAGGAGCAACTTGTAAGACGCACCACGGTTTGACCGTAAAGCAGCGATGATAACATTGGTGTCGATGACTATCTGGGGTATGCTCATATTTTGGTATTATATATGATACTATTTTAATAATCAATCAGCCAAGTTGTAGCTCCTACCGGCGTACAAGATGGCGCGGAGCATTGCTCAGCCGCTGGTTAACGCCACATAATGACGTTAACGGCTGAGCATCTATCCGGACGGCTCCACCGAACGGCGTTAAGGCAATTCCCTGGGAGCGCCGGCGTCCCCACCGGCTGTTTTTGAAGCCGACGAGCAAACTGGCACTCTTATGGTGACGCTCGTTTGGAAGCGTCCAAAATAGTCATTCCCACCAGTTGCTTGCCTTTATAACGCAACAATATCCCTTCTTCGGTCATTTCACTATCAGTCGCCTGCTGGGGTCGCTGGAAACTGATGTACAGAACATCCGCTTCGGCATCATAATCGACCCAGAACCGCCGTTCCGGAATCTTGAGAAGCCAGGGTATGGCTTGAGTGACGGACTGAACTGTTTCTGATGCTATGGTTTTTTCCATATCGCCTGATGAAGCCTATTCTCCAAGTTCCACAAGTATCCTATGCGCCACCTGCTCCACCGCCTCGGCAACCCCCGCCGACAGTCCCTCGCCATAAGCGAACCCCGCCCCTTCGATCCCATAAACCACCAGCCGCTCCGGCAGCCGCCCCAACTGACGGGCCAGTTCCACCGCCTCGGCGACCCCGAACAGATGACTGGAATAATGGAACAAACCGCGTGGCAGCTCGGTTCGAGTGGCATCGAAACGGTGGATAAAACCAGGGACAGCGCCCGAGCAGACGGCATCCACCAGGATGACCCGCTCGAAGTCCCGCCAGGCTTCCATCAGGCTGACGCTGTCGCTATCCAGTGGCAGGGCTATTACGGAAGGCGGCAGACGGTTTTGCAGGCGTTGTATCACCGCCGGCCCGGCGGCGTCATCGCCACGCAGCGGATTGCCGACGCCGATGATCAGAACGGCCGGTTTCTCAGCTACGATCAAGGGTGAGCTTCAGGAAATGCGTGGCGCAGGAAATGCATGGATCGTAATTGCGGATCGTCTGCTCGCAGCGCCATTTGAGCTTATCTTCGGCCAGATCCAGATTCTTCTCCACCACGCCCCACAGATCCCGCTCGATCTGTTTCTGATTCTGCGAAGTGGGCGGAACGATCTGGGCTTCCACAATACGTCCCGCTTCATCCAGCCGATAGCGGTGATAGCAGATGCCGCGCGGCGCTTCGGTACAGCCGTGACCCTCGCCGGCATGCGGGACGATCTCCACCGCCGCGGCGTCCGGTTCTTCATAAGCGTTGGCCAGTCGTAACGCCTCCTCGCAGGCATACAGCGTTTCCACCGCCCGCACGATGATGCTCTGGAAAGGATTGTCGCAGACCGGTTCCAGCCCGGCTTCTCTGGCCGATTGCCGGGCCAGTTCCGACAGCGTGTCAAAGTTGTTGTTATAGCGGGCTATCGGTCCCACCAGATAAGCTTCGCCACCATTCATCCGCCCATGCAGGGCATTGGAATGGGCGACGTGTTCCTCACTGAAATGAGCCGTGAACTGATCGATAGGAATATCCAGCCCCCGGTTGGAAACCAGCCGGCCCTGGGTGATGGGGTATTCCTCCGGTTGCCGCAGCGAGACACAGGTGTAATCGTAGCGATAGTCGGGAAAGTCGAAGCCGGCAAACAACCTGACCGTCGCCAGCGCGGCCTCCAGCGCCCAGTTGAGCGGCTCTATCAATTCCCGCACAGTCTGCCTGCGCGGAACGCTGTAGAAGCCGCCCACTTTCAGGTTCACCGGATGCACGGCCCGGCCGCCGACCACTTCCATAATCCGGTTGCCGGTTTTCTTGAGTTCCAGCGCCCGCTCCACCACGCCCGGATAATCGTGCGACAAACGGATGGAGTCCTCATAACCCAGAAAATCCGGCGCATGCAGCAGATAGGTATGCAAGACATGGCTTTGGATCCACTCGCCGCAATAGATCAGGCGGCGCAGATCCTGCAAAGGTTGCGGCAGGACGACGCCCAGGGCATCCTCCATCGCCTGGCAGGCGCCCAGCATATAGGCGATGGGACAGATGCCGCAGATGCGGGCGGTAATGTCCGGCGCGTCGCTGTACAGCCGTCCCTGCAACAGCGCCTCGAAGAACCGCGGCGGCTCGAAAATGCGGAATTTGACCTCCTGGACGGCGTCGCCCTTGATGCTGACATAGAGCGCCCCCTCGCCTTCGACCCGAGCCAGGGCGTTTACCTTGACGGTGCGGCTCCTGGGTTTAGTCATAACGCTCACTCTCCTTGCGGAACTCGGGGGCGTTGGCGTTGAACGACCGGTAAGCGTGTTGGATTTCCCGTGGCGGCATACCCAGTTGCTCGAACCAGTGACTCAGGCTGGCGGTATTGGGCGTTTCCTTGGGTCCGAAACAGCCGTAACAACCGCGCCGGCAGCGCGGACAGAGATTGCCGCAGCCGGCCTGGGTGACCGGTCCCAGACAGGGAATCCCCTGGGCGACCATCACGCAGACCGTGCCGGCCTGCTTGCATTCAATGCACTGGCTGTAACGCGGCACATTGGGCTTGCGGCTGTTGAGAAAGGCGCTCAGCACTTCCAATAATTGATGCTTGTCGATGGGACAGCCGCGCAACTCGAAATCCACGCTCACATGATTCCCGATCGACGTCGAGGTGGCCAGGGTGTCGATATAGTGAGGATGCGCATAGACCGCCTGGATAAACTGATCGACATCTTTGAAGTTACGCAGCGCCTGAATACCGCCGGCGGTGGCGCAGGCGCCGATGGTGATCAGCTTTTTCGACTGCCGGCGCACCTGACAAATGCGCTCCACATCTTCCGGCGTGGCGATGGACCCCTCCACCAGCGAGATATCGTAGGGTCCCCGAATCTGCGCCCGGGTCGCTTCCAGAAAATAGGCGATCTCCACGCTGGCGGCCAACTGCAACAGTTCGTCTTCACAGTCCAGCAGACTGAGCTGACAACCGTCACAGGAGGAAAACTTCCACACAGCCAGCTTGGGTTTTTTCCCGATTGCCATGTTATAACTCCCTGATCTCGAACAGCGGCTCGATCCGATCGAAACGTAATACCGGTCCGTCTCTGCAAATGAAATAGGGACCGAGCTGGCAATGGCCGCAAAAGCCCACGGCGCATTTCATGTTGCGTTCCATCGAAACATAGATCCGGTCATTGGCGACTCCCTGCTGCTTGAGGGATTTGACCGCGTAGCGCATCATGATCTCCGGCCCACAGACCAGGGCGACGGTTTGCGAGGGATCGAAACCGCCCCGCGCCACCAGCCGGGTGACCACGCCCACCTTGCCGGACCACTTACCGGTGGCGCGGTCCACCGTGACATCGACGGTAAGATCGAACTGCCCGCGCCATTTCTCCAGTTCGGAGCGATATAGGATATCCGCCGGGGTGCGGGCGCCGTAGTAGATACAGACACTGCCGTATTTTTCCCGCTGGTTGAGGACATGGTAAATCGCCGGGCGCAAGGGCGCCAGGCCGATGCCGCCAGCGACGATCACCACATCGCTGCCTTCTGCCTCAGCCACCGGCCAGGCGGCGCCGAACGGTCCCCGCACGCCGAGCACATCGCCGCTCTTCAAGTCCCACAGGGCCTCCGTCACCGGCCCCACCGCCCGAATGGTATGTACCAGGGTCGCCGGATTGGCTGGATTGCCGCTGATGCTGACAGGCGCTTCCCCGGCGCCGAAGGCATACAGCATGTTGAACTGGCCGGGACCGAACGCCAAACTCCTCGAACTGTCGGCGGGCGCCAGTTCCAGGGTAAAGGTGTCGCTGAGTTCCTGGCGCCGCTTGTGAATACGGTAGGGCGCCGGCAACATGGGATCGGCGCCGAAGAAGTCGCTGCTGTCCTCGCGGACCCTGGGCGCGTGCTCCGACAACGCTGGTAAGGGATCGACGGTGCTGGCCATGAGTTCTTATTTCCGCTGGCGGGGTTCCCCATAAACATCGATGAGTTGCAGCCGCGATGCTTCCAGCCGGTTGGCAATGATCGGGATAAAGCGCTTCAACAGTTCATAGGCCAGTTGGGGATCATCGGCGTATTTGCCGCGCAGACAGCGGGCGTCCAGGGCGATCAGCCGGGTTAACTGAATCACCCGCGCGTCCGCCGTCCAGCGGTAGGGCGGCACCAGCCACGACCAGCCCAGAATATCACCCTCGTGCAGGGTTTGAATGATGATCGGCTCCTGCTCCGGAATGCGCAATTCCTGCGCCACGCTGCCATGGCGGATAAGGTAAAACCTATCTGCCGGCTCTCCCTCCCGGTGAATATACTCACCGGCGTTATAGCGCTCGCTTTTGGCGCAGTCGGCGATTTCCTGCCAGAGTTCCGGATCCATATTCTGGAAAAAGGGATGTTCACGGAGCAGGCGATCGAGTTCCTCGTGCTGATCCATCTTACTTTACCTCTTGAGTGAGCCGGCTTGCCCTCGCCTTGTCGATAATCCGCCGCCGGGTCGCCGCCAGCCGGTCGGCCATGACCGGGATATAGCGCTTAAACAACTCGGATGCCAGGACCGGGTCGTTATCGTATTTGCTGCGCAGGCAGGTGACCTCCAGACTGATGGCTTCGGTCGACTGCTCGGCGCGGGCGTCATAAGCCCATTTATAGGGCGATACCAGCCAGGACAGCCCCAACACCTCGCCTGCCTGCAGCGTATCGACCACGATCGGATCGCGTCCCGGCACATGGATTTCCAGCATCACGCTGCCGTGCCGAATCAGATAAAAACGGTCAGCAGGGCTACCCTCACGAAAAATATATTGCCCCGCCCTGAACTGCTCCAGGGCGGCGCACTCGCTCAGCTTGTCGCAGACGTTGGGATCCATCCCCTCGAAAAAGCGATGTTGTACCAGTAAACGGCCAAGTTCCTCGTTCTGTCCCATGGGATTATCCTCCATTGTCCCGGATCGCCCGGGCCTCTTCGGTAATATCGATGCCGACGGGACACCAGGTGATGCAGCGGCCGCAGCCGACACAGCCCGAGGACCCGAATTGATCGTGCCAGTTGGCCAATTTGTGCGTCAGCCATTGGCGATAGCGGGAGCGGCTGTCGCGACGGATGCTGCCCCCGTGAATATAACTGAAATCCAGGGTGAAACAGGAATCCCACTTACGCCAGCGCTCCGCCGTCCGGCCGGTGAGATCGGTCACGTCTTCCATGGTGGTGCAGAAACAGGTGGGACAGACCAGGGTACAGTTGCCGCAGTTAAGGCAACGCTGTCCCACCTCATCCCAGCGGGGATGCTCCAGATTATGTTTCAGCAGCGTCTCCACCCCGGCAGGCATGGTTCGTCCCATCGCGTTGGCGGCGGCGTCCCATACCGTTTGCGCCGCCTTAATATCGCTGTCCCCGGCCGGTCGATACGACAAGCAGCCGAGAATAGCGGCCCCCTTGGCCGAGCCCACTTCCACCAGAAATTCATGGCGTTCGCTGTCGAGCAGTTCCGTCAGCGCCAGATCGAAGCCCTCACTCGCTCTGGGACCGGTATTCATGGAAGCGCAAAAACAGGCGCCGGCGGGACGGGCACAGTTGACCGCCACGATGAAGGCGGCGGCGCGACGGGCCAGATAGCCGGGATCGGCGAAGGCGCCGTTGTTGAACACCCGGTCCTGAATCTGGATGGCGTGCAGTTCGCAGCTACGCACGCCGAAAAACGCATAGTGTGGGGTTGGCGGATTCCGGGTCACGCCCAGAAACCCCCTGCCACGCCGTTGCGCCTGCCACAGCCGCTGGACCGGCGGATACAGATAGCGTTTCCAGCTTTGCGGGCCGACCACATGGTCGAACGCGGCGTTGCGTTCGCTTTTGACCAGCCGGTAACTGCCGCCATCCTGCCGGTCGGCCCAGCCCCACGGCAAGGCGGCGGCGGTCTGCAAAGGTTCATACACGACGGCGCCGTCCCTGATGGTGGGACCGATGACCTGATAACCCTCGCCACTCAACCCGGCGATCAGCCGGTCGAGTTCCGCAGAGTCCAGGATAGCGCTGGCGGTTGGAGAGGAGGGGGCTGCCGTCACGATCACTGCCTCTTACGGGAAATGGCCACTGAATCAGCGCTCGGTATGAGCACCGGCTTTACAAATTCATCCGCTGGTTGGCAGGGATGACGCCGGCAGGGGTAGTGTTCCAAACGTGGATATAAGCGGTTTTAAAGTTAAGTAGATCAATATCTTAGAAATCATAATATCCAAATCTGGAATACCACCCCTATCCACCTGCTTTACGTGCAGCATCAAGTGCAAGATAGGTAATGAACGCTGCTGCTGCAATAAGAACTAAGGCAATAACGGTAGTCATTTCTACAACTCCTCAAGTGAGGTGATTTTTTCTTCGATGCGCCTATGAATACGGTAGCCACCAAGGCTGATTATCAGCAAGGAGAAAATAGCGGCCAGAACAAGCAACCAATGTACCTGTTGGAAATTTGAAATAAGCCAACCCGTGAGACTTATGATGGTAGCGATCAAAATGCCTAGCCAAAGTTTTAAGTAGGCGATCTGCTCTTTGGCACGGTCAAGTTTTGACATTTGTCTCTGCCTCTCAAAAAGCTAATTGGCGTGTAGGGAAAAGGGGCAGGTCTAGGAATTAATGAATGATGTGATCAGAAGCGCTTTGATTCTAGACCTGACCCCGCAGGCTTTGCTCCTTTTGATCAATGCTACAGACAGCTAGCACTCTTGCATTGTACATCAGGTGGTTCCGTTGATGTGGGCGAAAAAGGGGCTAACGTTCGCGGTGAGCGGCCGCGGCGAACGTACGCGAGCCAGCGGTCCGCTCCAACGCGGGGTTAGAAGGCCCGGATATCAATCTTGCGCTCACATGCATACTCGTACCCATACGAGTGCCTCAGGATCCAGATCGCGTTCAGATCCCGAAGGGCTGAGCCCAGCTCAGTGTCGTTCGGTAGATCACGGCCCTCAAGAAACTGCTCCCAGTGAGAATCTCCCTTAAAGAACTTGGGATCACGCCACGTTATCCAGTTGAGGGCGAGTTTGAACCTGTTCCAGGTCCGGTCCTCCAGAACGAGGAGGGCTATGCGACCATGTGTAGTCTGCCGGAGCTGCTTTGCGGCTTCATATGTCCTTAAAATAAGGTAATTCGCCGCGACGTAGTGAGACGCCCACCGCCCAGCTGGCTCTCCTTTTGATAGGGAAGGACCACTGCCGAGGGTGGACGACCGCAGGGAGCGCGTTGTCGATGCCCCGGACCAGTTCGCTCAAGTGGTCGCCCTGTAAGGTGTACTGGTATTGCGCGTTGCTTTGCCGCCCGCCGACGTTAATATCCTGCACGGGCTGAAGGTACAAGGTCGCGCCGGGCACCTGGGCGAGTTGGGCACGCAGACGCGCGATGACCGCGTCGGCACTCAACTGGCGCGCTTCGAGCGGCTTCAGCGAAATAAACGCCCGCCCGGTGTTCCTTTGACCGCCGCCCCCCGTGAACCCCACTACGCTGTCGACAGCAGGGTCGCGCCGGATGATCTCGATGAAGTCCGCCAGCTTCTGTTGCATCGCCTGAAAGGAAATGGACTGGTCCGCCTGAATCGACCCGGTCACGCGGCCGGTATCCTGCTGCGGGAAAAGTCCCTTCGGCACGATCATGTACAGGTAAATGTTGAGGCCGACCGTCGCGAGCAACACCACCAGCATCAACACCGAATGGCGCAGCGCCCAGGCAAGGCTCCTCTCGTAGCGGTTGTGGAGCCACTCGAAGGCGCGCTCGCTCGCCCGGTACAGGCGTCCAGGCGGGCGCTGCGCCGGCCCTTTGAGCAGCCGCGCGCACATCATCGGGGTGGTTGTGAGCGATACCACCAGCGATACCAGGACGGCCACGGAGAGCGTCATCGCGAACTCGCGGAACAGCCGCCCCACAATGCCGCCCATGAGCAGGATGGGGATGAACACGGCGACGAGCGACAGGCTCATGGAGAGCACGGTGAAGCCGACCTCGCTAGCGCCCTACAGCGCCGCCTGCAACGGCGGCACGCCTGCCTCCCGGTGGCGCGTGATATTCTCCAGTACGACAATGGCGTCGTCCACGACAAACCCGGTAGCGATGGTCAGCGCCATCAGCGACAGGTTGTCGAGGCTGTACCCGCACAGGTACATGACGCCGAAAGTCCCGATCAGCGATACCGGAACCGCCACGCCCGGGATCAGGGTGGCCCGCCGCCGACGATACTGATGCCGAGCGGATGGCGCAGTTCCGAACCCACCCCGGCGCCCAGCATCAGAGGCAGTGCACCTAATAGCGCCGCCAGCGTCGTCATCATGGTTACAGTGGACTTGCCTGGCGTTCTTGGAACGGGACGGGTGGCGAAACGCCTAACGCCAAAGTTCAGCGGCGAGCGAAGCGAGTCCGCTGCAACGCCAAGTTAGGCTCTAGCGGTGGGGTAGTAGGTGGTGGAACAACAACCCATCCTTCCGCCGCGTGTTTTTCCTGCCGAACTTTTAAGTCGGCATAAATTCGATCTAAGTCGTAACCCATACTAGCGGCGTGTTGTTCGCGGATATTGCGGACTTCTTGAATAATACTGTCACTCATCTTCGCCTCCCATAAGTTCTTCGGGGGTACAAATAAATGGTAGAAACAAGCCTTTGCGCTGAAAGTTCTCGGCAATTCGGGCTTGGATTTCCGGGTTGGCAATATGCCTACAATTCCACGTCAATAAATAGTCAGAGAAATGAATTGTGGCTATCGAAATATGTAGTGCGTCCTCACTCGCTTTTGAGGGAATGATACCGGATGTTACCAAGTCCTTGGCAAGTTCGATGCTATAGGATGTGATGTCAAGCAATTTGATACCATGCAAAGCGGCAAGACGTTTGCTTGCTGCGTCAGGATCACCAGCGGCACATTCTGTCAGAACAAGTTCTGAGGCGAAAAGATCAAACTCATCCCTCCTATCCCAAAATTGGTAAGTGCTTTGCTGATGACCGGCCTCAATCACATTCTTACTTGGGCGGGCCGTCAGGTAGCTAACGACGGAGGTTTCAATATATACCTTACGCTTCATCATAATATCTTCAATTAGGTATCTCGATGCTTGAAGTCAGGATGCGTCTTCCACCATCGCTCATTCTTGCTGGAGAACCCAACGAAATCAAGCGTATTATTATAGTACGGAGAAAACTCGGGATTACGATCAAGAGCTTTCACCGCAGATTGAAGTGAGGATTGCCGGGTGGCACGCCATCGGCGGGGGAAGTCAAGAACAAGTGGTGTCACACGTTCAACACCACCATCCTTTAGATGCCATTCGTAGGGAATGAAGCAGTCAGCACTAAAGCCACCGTTAAAGGGCGGCTCACGGAAATCGCTGCTCAGGGTGATACCAATCCAACGTTGAACCTTCTCAGCGTCAATTGCACTGATCACTGGTCTCCCAAGGAACTCGTTCTTCTCCTTATCGAGGATAGCCTGACCAACGCTAATTGCGCCACGGAGAGGAAGTCCAATCTCAATTGACCGACACAGAACTTCCTTCATCGATAGAGCGAGGGATTGTAGGGAACGGACATCATACGGACACCAAAATAAAATAGTGTCGCTGAAGTAGGCAGACTCCAGCACCTCGTAGCCAAAATATGGATGACCTGCCCAAGAGCTAAACACTAGACCATTATGCTGTTGCTGATTTGCTGCTGTGATGAGTACCTTGTACTTCGCGTAGATTGAATCAAGAGCTTCGTTTCTGATTAGATTCGAGAACCCTAAAACGTCCAAGAAACAGAAGAGTTGATCTTGCATCTACTTACACCAGAAATGCCTAACGACCAGCATCAGCCGCGCGCGTAGCGCGTCGGCTGCATGCTTTTGTTAGGGCTATCGAATAAATCGAGCCTGGCCCCTTTTTTCTTTCTGAAAAAACGTGGTCTGTCCCGAATGGCACTAACTTTTCACGTAACCTATTAATTCCTCTATTTTTTAGGCCGCCAACTTGGCTATAAGTTGACGGTAGTGTTCCAAAACCGTTGCTAATCATTTATAAGCAACTGTTTGAATAACTTAATTTTTTCATGCTAACACTTTCGTAACACCACCCGGTTATGATACCTCAGAATGGCCTTAAAGTGGCATAAATACTAATATAA
>CAIMUS010000228.1 GCA_903844665.1 uncultured Pseudomonadota bacterium | reverse complement strand
CGCACGCAGAAATCCAATAACTCCTTGATCCCCACGCCGGTATGGGCCGAGACGAAACAGATGGGCACCAGATGACCTTCGCGCAGGGCCTTCTCGAAAGCATTGTGCAACTGGCCGGGTTCCAGTTCCTGCCCCTGTTCCTGCCCCTGTTCCAGATAGAGTTCCATCAGCGCCTCGTCCACTTCGACCACCTGGTCGATAATAGCGGTATGGGCCTCGGCGACGCTGGAAAAGTCGCTCTCGCCGGCGGGATTGAAGAAGCAATCCACGACGCTTTTGCCCTGGTTGGCCGGCAGGTTGACCGGCAGACACTCGTTGCCGAAGGTTTCCCGAATCTGTTCCACCAGCGTCAGCAGATCGACGTTGTCTGCATCGATCTTGTTGATGACGATCATCCGGCACAGGCGCCGCTCGGCGGCCCGCTCCATCAGCCGGTGGGTGACCGTCTCGATCCCGGCCTGGGCGTTGATCACCACCGCCGCCGTTTCCACCGCCGGCAGCACGGCAAGCGCCTGGCCGATAAAATCCGGAAAGCCGGGGGTATCGATCAAATTGATATGGGCGCCCTGATAATCCAGATTGACCAGAGCGGCATCCAGGGAGTGCTGATGCGCCTTTTCCTGCGGATCGAAGTCGCAGATGGTATTGCCCTGTCCCACGCTGCCTGCCGTCGCAATCCGCCCGCCCTGCAGCAGCAGCGCCTCCACCAAGGTGGTCTTACCGGCGCCGCCATGGCCGGCCAGGGCGATATTACGGATGGATTCGGTAGTATAACTGACCATTATGGCATCCTCTCGGTTAAATTTTTGTGTCGCTAAAATGGCGTGATTATATGAGGAATAGATCGAACTGTCGCTTGCCATCAGAATGATTTTGACCGAACCCCTGTTTTGCAAAGTTCTTGGTTACAATGCCAATCCTGCTTTGGCGCTGCGGATGAAGCTGTCATGAAACATGTCGGACCCCAGGCGATGAACCCGCGTGATGGTTTGGATTGGTTACTGCAGGCGCTGCAGTTGATGCTGCAACGGCCCGTGTTGTTCGTGCTTGCCGCTCTGGTGGCGCCACTGGGGAGCGCCGCTTTGCTACTGCTGCCGCTCTGGCGAGCGGTGTTACCCCTGGGCGATTGGTTTGCCGCGATTTCCACGGTGCTGTGCTATGGCCTGCCCCTGACTTTGACGATCAATCTGGCCTGCGGCTTTGCCCGGGCGGTCAATCGACAGACCGCCTCGCCGCTGCGACAGTTGTCGATTCCGGCGGTCATAAGGGTATTGCTGCGTTCCGCCTGGTTTCTGGTCGCGCTATTATTACAAGGTTATCTGGCTATCTACCTGGTGCATAATCTGGTTAGCCCGGCCGCCATCCTGATTGTGGCGGAGGGCAGAACCCCGGCCTCCGGTCCTTTTTTCGGAGTTGCGGATACCGTCTTGGGCACTCAACTCGGGATGGTCGGCGCGTTGTTGCTGGTTCTGCAGTTTCTCTTCGCCTGTTTCGTAACCCCGTTGCACTTATTTAGGGAAATGCCGCTGTACGCCTGCTGGCGTCTCAGCTTTCTTGCCGTGCAGCTCAATCCCTGGCTGCTGCCGGCGCTGGGATTGCCAGGTCTGGCGTTTATCCTGATCTGTCAACTGCCGGCCCTAACGGTGCTGGCGCAGATACTGGCGCTGCCTCTGCCGGCTTACTTTGGGGTGCTGTTATATGTGGCCTGGATGGATGTGTTTCAGGGCGACGCCGAGGAAGAGGAAATTCTGGAACAGAAGGCGATGGCCTGAGTGTGGTTTCACAAGCCAGGACTATGGCGCTGGACGGGTGGCGATGAACAGTGGCTACCAGCGGCAGGCTCGAAAATGAATGGCGTTACCGTTTATCCAGCGAATGCTCGACGTTCCGCTCACTGCATCGAGCTGGAAGGGCGGCGGATTGACTATGCGATACGCATTTCCCCGCTTGCCAAACGCTGCAAAATCCGGGTCGATCTGGATGGAGTCGAAGTGGTGCTGCCGCGCCGGGTAAGCTTAAGCCAGGCGGTGTCGATGCTGCGGGAACACAGCGCCTGGGTGCTGCGGCAACTGGAGCATCAACAGCATCGGGTAGCCGCCGATGCGGCCTTACTGCCGGAAAATACCATCCTGCTGCGTGGCGAGCCCGCTCTGGTGGAAATCATCCGCACCACCTCGGCAGGCGGCTTTGGCCAGGTCGATCCGTGGGATGGCGGGTTGCGGGTCCGGCTGCTGGTCCAGGCGGCGACCGACCCGATCGCAGCCCTGGAAACCTGGCTGCGCCATCAGGCCAGGAAGGATATCGAGGCCCGATTGGCGCAACGCAGCGTGGAAATGCGGCAGCAGCCCCGCTGTATTTATATCCGGGATCAGCGCACCCGCTGGGGAGCCTGTTCGCGGCTCGGCAACCTGTCCTTCAACTGGCGGCTCGTGATGGCGCCGCCGGCGGTGCTGGACTATGTCGTGGTGCATGAACTCGCCCATCTGGCGGAGCCCAATCATTCACCCGACTTCTGGCTGCTGGTCGCCGCATTTTGCCCTGAATTCAAGCGCCATAAAGCTTGGCTACGGGAGCATTACGCCGTCTTGCACCGGCGCGCTATCCGCATGTCTTAATTGGGGTCGATCGTCACGTCAGGCTCGGGCAGGTGTTCCAGAAAATTATTGCCCCGCAGATTTTCCCGGTAACCCTTTTAGTTGCACCCAGTGGGAGGTCTTCTGTTGATTTTGATCGGCTTGCTCAAAACGCTGTTGCTGCCACCCAGCGGCCCCATCCTGCTGGGGTTGGTGGCGCTCGCGTTGCTGCGGTGGCGCCGCACCGCCGCTATCGCTCTGCTGGCGGGCAGCGTGGCGCTCACCTATCTTTGCAGTATCGGCCTGACCGCCAACCTTCTGGGCCGGGTGGTGCAGACTTATGGTCCTGTAACCGCCGAGGCGATCGGCGCGGGACGGCCCGGCGCTATCGTCGTCCTGGCTGGAGGCATTTATCCCGAAGCGCTGGAGTATGGCTACGAGACAGTTCACCTGCGCACCCTGGGCCGAATCCGCTACGCGGCCCGCCTGGCGCGACAAACCGGTCTGCCCGTGCTGGCCAGCGGCGGCTTTGGTTATGAGCCGGGCCTCGAGCAGGAGGCGCCGGAAGCGGAACTGATGCGGCGCGTACTGGAAGAGGAATTCGGAATCGCCCCTGTGCTGGTGGAAACCACCAGCCGTAATACCTTGGAAAATGCCGCCCATAGCGCCGCCATGCTGAAAGCGCGGGGGATCGATACGATCCTGCTGGTGACCCAGGCCGCGCATATGCAACGCTCCGTGGAATCTTTTCAGCGCGCCGGAATCAAGGCGATCCCGGCGCCCACCCTGTTTTTTTCGACCAGGATCAAGCCATTCGATCTGGCTTCCTGGATCCCTTCGGTCCCATCGATTGACGCCGTCCACTATCTGTTCTACGAGTGGATCGGGTTGATCTGGTATCGCTGGCAGGAGGCGTGCCAACCATAGCCCAGGCCAACGGCCTGGGTTAACCGGTCATGTATGCTTAACAATAGCCCCAACGGGGCATTTCAACCATAGCCCAGGCCAACGGCCTGGGTTAACCGGTCATGTATGCCGAACAATAGCCCCAACGGGGCGTGCCAACCATAGCCCAGGCCAACGGCCTGGGTTAACTATTTTTGACCGTGAAGCCGACCGTTATTTGCACAAACTACATTTGAAACGGGGTCGCCCATTAGCCGGTCCGTGTCGATTAGGTAAAACGTCCCCCCGATGATTGTTTTCGGCCTGTTATCGTCCTGCGCTTGCAATGCAATCATGGTTTGAATGCGGGAATGCTGGCCGGCGCGCCGCACCGTGCCTCAGCGTGTTTGCGCCAGCCACTCGCTTAAGCACAACCCGCCCTGGCGCTCCAGGCGAGGGCCATGCAACGCGGTATCGGCGCGCAGTTGCGGCACATCCACGCCGGGAGTGTTCGCGATTTCGCAGGCATGGCCGATAAACCAGCGCTCCAGGCCTCGCACCGTGGCTTCCGGATGGCATTGGAAGGCCAGCACACGACTGCCCAGCAAAAACGCCTGATTGTCACAATCCGGGGTGGAGGCCAACAGGGTCGATCCCGCCGGCAGATCGAAAGTATCGCCGTGCCAGTGCAGCATCGAGGTCCTGTCGGGCGCCAGATGGGCCAGCGGCGAGGACCGACCTGCGGCGGTCAAGTTAAGCGGAATCCAGCCGATCTCCTTGCGTCTGCCGGGATAGACACGCGAACCGAGCGCTTTGGCGATAAGCTGGGCGCCCAGACAGAATCCCAGCGTTGGACGGTCGGCCTTGAGCCGCTGCTCAAGAATGCGAAACTCATCGGTCAGGAACGGATAAAGATGCGCTTCATAAGCCCCGATGGGACCGCCCAGAACAATCAGGAGATCGGGCGCGACGGCATCGACGGTGGCGAGATCGTCATAACCGGCTTCCAGATAACGCAGGCTGAATCCGGCTGAATCCAGCACCGGCCCCAGACTACCGACATCCTCAAAGGCCACATGCCGAATGGCAAGCGCTTGCTGCATGATTCAATCCCCCTAAAGCCTATGACCGATTAAAAAGGAAAGCAGGGCGGAGCCTACAGGCATGCACCGGTCACCTGCACGCTATCGCCTACCGCCAAACCGAACCGGGCGGAAGCGTCGCCCTGATTGACCGCCAATTCCACCAGCCCGCTGGAATTCTCGTACCAGAAACCCTGTCCGACCGGCACATCGGCAAAGGTGCGCGCCTGCCGCAAGGTATGATCGGCCACCTGAATCACCGCCTCGGGACCCACGGAGGCGGCCCGGATGCCGGTTATCAGATTGCCGTAGCGGTCGCTATAAATAATCCGCGCCAGATCGTCAGGCCAGTTTTGAAATGTAAACGGCGTGGCTGTGCCCACTTGCGGCGGTGTCACCACACCGGTCACCAGCATGGCCGCCACCGGCGCAAACAAATCACGACCATGGAAGGAGGCGGACAGCCGTTCCGGCTGCCAGGTGATATGCCAGGACTGGATCTGCCGGGCGCGCGCCGCCACCCGATCGAGCAGGCCGTTATCCGGACCGATGAACCAGTGTTCATTCGCCCGCAGGATCAAGGACGGGCGGAGACCGCCCACGCCTGGGTCCACCACGGCGACGAATACCGCTCCGGGCGGAAACTCCTGCGCATAGGTCGCCAGCAGATAGGCCGAGCATTGCACCTCGAAAGCCGGCGCATCGTGACAAAGGTCGAGCACCGGCACCGTTGGCGCATATCGGGCGATGGCCAGCTTCAGCAGGCCCACATAAGGCCCTTGCCAACCGAAATCGGTAAACAGCACCACCATGTTCATGCTCTCTAACTCGCTCCTGCCATTCAACAAACTGGTCATGCTCGGGGAAAAGAGCACCCCCAGCGATGAAAATTGGCTCTCCTGTCGGGTTACGGTGCGCCCCCAAGCTTCTGCTATCTCCAGGCTGGGTGGAAGGGCGCACCTAACCCGACCTACGGGGATTTTCACGGTAACACAGCCTGGCGAAATGAAAAAAGCCGGGCAAAACCCGGCTTCAGGCAAGGGCCACACCATTCTTCTTATTGAGATTGAGCCGTCTTGTCCGGCCGATCCATCAACTCGACATAGGCCATGGGCGCGTTATCGCCCACCCGGAAACCACATTTCAAAATGCGCAGATAACCGCCCGGACGAAAACGGTAACGAGGACCGAGTTCGTTGAACAATTTGGTGACGATGGGGCGGCTCCGCAACCGGGCAAACGCCAGCCGCCGATGCGCCACGCTATCTTCTTTGGCGAGGGTGATCAACGGTTCGGCCACCCGCCGCAATTCCTTGGCCTTGGGCAGGGTCGTCTTGATCAACTCGTGAGTGAACAACGACACGGTCATGTTGCTGAACATGGCCTTGCGATGGCTGCTCGTACGGCTCAAGGCCCGACCGGATTTACGATGGCGCATGGCAATAATTCCTGGCGTTCTATCAATTCTGGTTAACAAAATTCACGGGGAGCCGCCGCTACCGGCGGCATCCATCCGATGCTGGGATCGTTCAGACCGTAGCTGCCTTCTCTTCCTTCTTTTCACCGCTCAGGCCGGGAGGCGGCCAATTCTCCAGCTTCATCCCCAGCGATAAACCGTGGGAAGCCAGCACATCCTTGATTTCGGTCAGGGACTTCTTACCCAGATTCGGCGTTTTCAACAATTCCACCTCGGTGCGCTGAATCAGATCGCCGATGTAATTGATATTCTCGGCTTTCAGGCAGTTGGCGGAACGCACGGTCAGTTCCAGATCGTCCACCGGGCGCAGCAGGATCGGATCGATATCCACCGGCTCCGGTTGCGGCGGTACTTCTTCCTTACCCTTGAGATCGACGAACACCGTCAACTGATCCAGCAAAATCCGGGCGGCGGTCCGAATCGCTTCCTGCGGATCGATCGTGCCGTTGGTCTCCAGGTTGATGATCAGCTTGTCGAGATCGGTGCGTTGCTCGACCCGGGCGCTTTCCACCTTATAACTGACCCGGACGACGGGGCTGAAGGAGGCGTCCAGTTGCAGCCGCCCGATGGGCCGGCTTTCATCGGCGGTCAGCCGCTGGGTGGCCGGCAGATAACCGCGCCCTCTCTCGATCTTCAGCTTCATTTTCAACGCGACATCCCTGGTCAGGTTGGCGATCTCATAGTCCGGATTGACAATCTCGACGGCGTGAGTGGTCTCGATATCCCCGGCAAGTACGGAACCGGGTCCTGCTTTAGTCAAGGTTACGGTCGCCTCATCGACGCCGTGCAGGATAATCGCCACACCCTTCAGATTGAGCAGGATATCGATCACATCTTCCTGTATCCCTTCCATCGCCGAATACTCATGCAACACCCCGTCGATTTCGCATTCGACAACGGCGGCGCCTGGAATCGATGACAGCAGAATGCGCCGCAGCGCATTGCCCAGCGTATGACCAAAGCCACGCTCGAGCGGCTCCAGGGTAATCCGGGCGTTGAACTTGTTAATGACAGCGACATCGACGATGCGCGGTTTGAGTAAATCAAAAGAACCCGACATCTACGGCCATACCTCCAGGGCTTACTTGGAATAAAGTTCCACCACCAGGGATTCGTTGATATCCGCCGGCAAATCGGCGCGGTCCGGAACCCGTTTGAAAATGCCGCTCATCTTATTGGCGTCGACATCGACCCAATCGACGAAGCCCCGGCTCTGGGCCAGTTGGAGCGCATACTGGATGCGGGTCTGCGTCCGGCTTTTTTCCCGAACGGAGACCACATCTTCGGAACTGACCTGGTACGAGGCGATATTGATGCGCTCGCCATTGACCAGCACCGCCCGATGCGACACCAGTTGCCGCGCCTCCGCCCGGGTGGCGCCGAAACCCATCCGATAGACGACATTATCCAGCCGGCGCTCCAACAGCTTCAGCAGATTTTCGCCGGTGGAGCCTTTGCGACGGGCCGCCTCTTTGTAGTAATTCAGAAACTGTCGCTCCAGCACGCCGTAAATCCGGCGCAGCTTCTGCTTCTCCCGCAACTGCAAGCCATAATCCGACAACCGCTGACGCCGGGCGCCATGCTGGCCGGGCGGTCTTTCCAGATTGCACTTGGACTCCAGTGGACGAGCCGCGGATTTAAGCCCCAGATCCACGCCTTCCCGCCGACTCAGCTTGCACTTCGGACCGATATATCTCGCCACACTAATGCTCCTGCCAGCTAAACGCGCCGTCTCTTCGGCGGACGACAGCCATTATGAGGAATGGGAGTGACATCCATGATGCTGGTGATCTTGAAACCGCCGGCATTCAGGGCGCGCACCGCCGATTCACGGCCGGGACCAGGTCCCTTCACATTCACTTCCAGATTCTTGACCCCGAATTCCTTCACCGCGTTACCGACTTTCTCGGCGGCCACCTGCGCGGCAAAGGGCGTGCTCTTGCGGGAACCGCGAAAACCGGAACCACCGGAGGTGCTCCAGGCCAGCGTATTGCCCTGACGGTCGGTAATGGTGATGATCGTATTATTAAAGGAGGCGTGGATGTGGGCGACGCCATCGACCACGTTCTTCTTGACGCGTTTGCGCGTCTTGGTAACCGGTTTTGCCATGTAGTGACCTCAGCCGTCTGCGAAAGGCTATTTATTACGAATCGCGCGCCGCGGACCCTTACGGGTTCTGGCGTTAGTGCGGGTCCGCTGCCCCCGCAGCGGCAATCCCCGCCGATGGCGCAACCCGCGATAACAGCCCAAATCCATCAACCGCTTGATATTCATCGAAACTTCGCGGCGCAAATCGCCTTCCACAGAATATTTGGCAACTTCCGCCCGCAGCGCCTCGACCTGGGCATCATCCAGGTCTTTGACCTTTTTATCGGGAGCGACCGCCGCCGCTTCGCAAATCTGCCGCGCGCGGGTCGTACCAATGCCGTAAATGGCCTGCAGTGCGATAACCGCATGCTTGTTCAACGGAATGTTTATGCCTGCAATACGGGCCATGTGGAACTCCTGGATGGATGCTGCAAGGCGAAAAGTTAAACAAATTGATCATTTTAACTGGAATCACTCGATAGGGCAATAAAAAGCTACCCCTGCCGCTGCTTATGCCGGCCGTCCTTGCAAATCACCCGCACCACGCCTTCCCGCCGGATGATTTTGCAATTACGACAGATTTTTTTCACGGAAGCACGCACTTTCATCACTTACATCCTCTTGCAAGGGGAAGCGGCGTCACCCGCGCCTCCCCGTCATGCGCCGGGAGTCAACGCAGCACGCCCTGACGCCCCTGGCCTTTGAAGCTCGCTTTCTTCATCAGGCTCTCGTACTGATGCGACATCAGATGGGCCTGCACCTGGGCCATGAAGTCCATGACCACCACCACGATGATCAGCAAGGAGGTGCCGCCGAAATAAAACGGCACATTCCAGTAAAGAATTAAAAACTCGGGCAGCAGACAGACCACCGTGATGTAGATCGCCCCCACCAGCGTCAGGCGGGTCAACACCCGGTCGATATAGGTCGCGGTCTGCGCCCCCGGCCGGATGCCGGGGATAAAGGCGCCGGATTTTTTCAATTGGTCCGCCGTCTCGGTCGAGTTGAAGACCAGTGCGGTATAGAAAAAACAGAAGAAGATGATCAGACCGGCATAACAGACCACATACAGGGGTTGACCCGGCGACAGCCCCCGGCTGATATCGGCCAGCCAGCTCATCGTCGGGTTATCGCCGAACCATCTGCCCAGGGTGGCCGGGAACAGAATCAGACTGGAAGCGAAGATCGGCGGTATCACTCCGGACATATTCAACTTGAAGGGCAGATGGCTGCTTTGCGCCGCATAGAGGCGTCGCCCCTGCTGCCGGCGCGCATAGTTCACGGTAATCCGCCGCTGCCCGCGCTCCACGAAGACGACAAACGCCGTCACCGCCAGCACCAGCGCCAACAGGAACAGCACCAGCATCCAGTTCAGCTCGCCGGTGCGGGCCAATTCCAGGGTGCCGCCGATCGCGTGCGGCAGCCCGGCCACAATACCGGCAAAGATCAGCATCGAAATGCCATTGCCGACTCCCCGCTCGGTCACCTGCTCCCCCAACCACATCAGAAACAGGGTGCCGGTGACCAGCGTGACCGTGGCGATAAAGATAAAGGCGATGCCGGGGATCAGCACCACTGAGGTTCCGGCGACCGTCTGATTTTGCAGGGCGACGCAGACCCCGATGGATTGGAACGTCGCCAGCCCGACCGTCAAATAACGGGTATATTGGGTAATCTTGCGCCGGCCGACATTGCCCTCTTTGCGCAGTTGTTCCAGGGTCGGGATAACGACCGACATCAGTTGCAGAATGATGGAGGCCGAAATATAGGGCATGACACCCAGTGCGAAGATGCTCAGCCGCTGCAGCGCTCCGCCCGAGAACATGTTGAACATGTCCAGGATGGTGCCGCGCTGCTGCTCGAACAGGCGCATCATGGCCTGGGGATCGATGCCCGGCACCGGAATATGGGTGCCGATCCGAAACACCACCATGGCGCCCAGCAGAAACAACAGGCGCTGGCGCAGTTCAGTCATTTTGCCGAGGTTCGGCAGGGATGCCGCCATAGGAATTTACTCTTCGATCATTCCGCCCAGTGCTTCCACCGCCGCCCGCGCCCCCTTGGTCAGCGCCAGGCCGCGCAGGGTGACGGCTTTCTCCAGCTTGCCCGTCAGAATCACCTTGGCGCGTTTGGTCGCCGCCGGAACGATATTGGCGGCCTTGAGCGCCGCCAGGTCGATCACTTCGGCTTTCACCGCCGCCAACTGGTGCAGCCTGACCTCCGCCGTATCCTGCGCCGTCATGGAACGAAAGCCCCGCTTCGGCAGGCGCCGCTGCAACGGCATCTGGCCGCCTTCGAAGCCGATCTTGTGATAGCCACCGGCGCGGGCGCGCTGTCCCTTATGGCCGCGGCCACAGGTCTTGCCCAGGCCCGAGCCGATCCCGCGGCCGACGCGCTTGGGAGCCGGCTTGCTGCCGGCGGCGGGTTTAAGCGTATTCAAGCGCATGCTCAAGCTTCCTCCACTTTCAGCATATAGCCGACTTTATCGATCATGCCCCGGTTCTCGGGGGTATCCTCGACCACCACGCTGTGACGGATACGCCGCAGGCCCAGGCCGTGCACACACGCCTGGTGTGCCGCCAGACGACCGTTCAGGCTTTTCACCAGCGTCACTTTAACCTTGCCCGCCATCTCAGTTCCCCAGGATGTCTTGCACGGATTTGCCACGCTTGGCGGCAATGCGCTCGGGCGATGCCATTTCCGTCAGCCCCCGGATCGTCGCCCGCACCACATTGATCGGGTTGCGGGAGCCGATGCATTTGGACAGTACATCCTTGACCCCCAGCACCTCGAACACCGCCCGCATGGCGCCGCCGGCGATGATCCCGGTGCCCTCGGAAGCCGGCTGCATAAATACATGGGCGGCGCCGTGATGCGCCGTCACCGGATATTGCAGGGTGACGCCGCTGAGAGGGACGGAGTACATATTGCGGCGTGCCTTATCCATCGCCTTTTGAATGGCGGTCGGCACCTCACGGGCCTTGCCATAACCGAAACCGACCCGACCGGCGCCATCGCCGACCACCGTCAGGGCGGTAAAACCGAACTGCCGGCCACCCTTGACGACCTTGGCAACGCGGTTGACAGCGATCAGCTTTTCATTCAGGCCGTCGCTGCTCTGCGAACTTTCGACATTCTTCGCCATAACTTTACCCTTTAAAACTGCAAGCCATTCTCGCGCGCTGCGTCGGCCAGAGCCTTGATCCGGCCATGGAATTTGAACCCGGAGCGGTCGAAGGCGACCTGGGTGACGCCGGCGGCGACGGCCTTGGCGGCGATCGCCTTGCCGACGGCCTTGGCGGCTTCGATATTACCGGTGGCGCGCAAGCCTTCCCGCACCGCCGCCTGCAGGGTGGACGCGGCCGCCACCACCTCGGAACCGCTCGGCGCAATCACCTGTGCATAGATATGGCGGGGAGTGCGATGGATACACAGCCGATAGGCGCCCAGTTCGCGAATCTTCATCCGGGTGTGTCGCCCGCGGCGTACCCGTCCTGCTTTCTTGTCCGCTGATTTCTTATCCATAACGCTTACTTCTTCTTCGCTTCTTTAATCACCACAACCTCGTCCGTATAACGCACGCCCTTGCCCTTATAAGGCTCCGGCGGTCGATAGGCACGGATTTTGGCGGCCACCTGGCCGACCTTCTGCTTATCGACTCCCCTGACGGCGATTTCCGTCTGGCTGGGTGTTTCGATGGTGATATCATCCGGCACCTTGAATTCGACCGGATGGGAAAAACCCAGGCTGAGATTCAGGACCTTGCCCTGCGCCTGGGCGCGATAACCGACCCCGACCAATTGCAACTTGCGCTCGAAACCGGCGCTGACGCCCACCATCAGATTGTTGACCAGGGCCCGCATGGTGCCCGCCAGGGCCCGGTGGTTGGCCGCCTCTGAAGCCGGGATCACCTTTAAGCTGTCTCCCTCCCGCACCAGCTTGACGGTCGGGTGCAGCTCTAACTCCAGCGCGCCTTTCTTACCTTTGGCGATCACCTGTCGCTCCTGGATGGTGACCTCCACCCCGGCGGGAACAGCAATGGGCAGTTTGGCAATGCGTGACATGGTTGGCGACTCCTCAGGCGACGACACACAGGACTTCGCCGCCCTGCCCGATGGCGCGCGCGGCCCGGTCGGTCATCACGCCTTTCGAGGTGGAGACGATGGCGATACCCAGACCACCGAGCACTTTGGGTAGATCGTCCTTGCCCCTGAACACCCGCAACCCCGGCCGGCTGACCCGATCCACCCTGGCGATGACCGGTTTACCCTCGAAATAGCGGAGGGTGATGCTCAGCTCGGTGTGGCTGCCCGGTTGGCTCACCGCGTAATCGGCGATATAGCCCTCCTGTTGCAATACCGCCGCGATCGCCACCTTCACCTTGGAAGAAGGCATGCTCACTTTGGCCTTGGCCGCCCCCTGGGCATTGCGGATACGGGTCAACATATCCGCGATGGGGTCCGTCATGCTCATAGCTCGAACTCCGTAGTAATAATCGGTGGCAACGCTTTTTCCCATGGCCGAAACCGGCGCTGTCCACAACAAAACAGTTACCAACTCGCCTTGCGTAAACCGGGAATATCGCCGCGCATGGCGGCTTCCCGCATCTTGTTGCGACCCAGCCCGAACTTCCGATAATAGCCGTGCGGCCGCCCGGTCAGACGACAGCGATGCCGCAGCCGCACCGGGCTGGCGTCACGCGGCAACTCTTGCAGCCGAATCTGGGCGGTACGCCGCTGCTCGTTACTGCTGTTCGGACTGCGAATCAGTTCTTTCAACTCGGCCCGCCTGGCGGCGTATTTTTGCACGGTGCGCTGGCGCCGGGCTTCACGATTGATAATCGATGTTTTGGCCATGGAGTGACTTAACCCCTGAATGGAAAATTAAATGCCGCCAGCAGGGCGCGCCCTTCCTCATCGGTACGGGCCGTGGTGGTAATGGTAATATCCAGACCCCGCAGCGCATCGATCTGGTCGTAATCGATCTCCGGAAAGATGATCTGCTCGCGCACCCCCAGGCTGTAATTGCCCCGCCCGTCGAAGGCCCGGGGACTGAGGCCGCGAAAATCGCGAATGCGCGGGATGGCGATGTTGACCAGCCGATCCAGAAACTCATACATCCGCGCCCGGCGCAAAGTGACTTTGCAGCCGATCGGCCAGCCCTGGCGGATTTTGAAACCGGCGATCGATTTGCGGGCATGGGTGACGATCGGTTTCTGGCCGGCAATCAAAGCCATGTCCCGCTGCGCATGGTCCAGCACTTTCTTGTCTCCCAGCGCTTCGCCCACTCCCATATTCAAGGTGATCTTGACCAGGCGGGGAACTTTCATGACATTGCCGTAGCCGAATTGTTCCTTCAGCCTGGGCACCACCTCATCCCGATAGTATTGTTGCAATCTTGCCATTGTCGTTAACCCTTAGAGCCTGTATGAAAACTCCCTCCCCCCTTGTGGGGGAGGGTTGGGGTGGGGGGTTTTGATGGAATCTGGCGCCTTACCCCCCCACCCTGTCCCTCCCCCACAAGGGGGGAGGGGACGCATTGCTGAAAAATTAATCAATATTGTCATAGACTTAGTTCTTATACAGCCTCTTAGACGTCCACCACTTCATCGTTGGACTTGAAATAGCGCACTTTGCGGCCATTCTCCAGGGTGCGGAAGCCGACCCGGTCGCCTTTGTGGGTGGTGGGGTTGTACAGCATCACGTTGGAGATATGGAGGGCCGCCTCGCGCTCGACGATGCTGCCATCGACATTGCGGCCCGGGTTAGGCTTGGTATGCCGCTTGATGATATTGACGCCTTCCACGACCACCCGCTCGTTCTCGATCACCCGCAACACATGACCCCGCCGGCCCTTGTCTTTACCGGCAATCACGACGACTTCATCACCTTTTTTAATCCTGCGCATGGTTTGCTCCCGTCTACAGCACTTCAGGCGCCAGAGAGATAATTTTCATAAAGCGCTCGCTCCGCAGTTCGCGCGTCACCGGTCCGAAGATCCGGGTGCCGATAGGCTCCAGTTTGTTGTTCAGCAGCACGGCGGCATTACCGTCGAAACGAATCAGCGAACCATCGTTGCGCCGTACCCCCTTGCGGGTGCGGACGACGACGGCGTTGTAAACTTCGCCTTTCTTCACCTTGCCGCGCGGGACCGCTTCCTTGACGCTGACCTTGATAACGTCGCCGATCTTGGCGTACCGTGCATGGGAGCCGCCCAGGACCTTGATACACATCAGGCGGCGCGCACCGCTGTTGTCAGCCACCTCCAACACCGTTTGCATCTGGATCATGGTTCTGTTCCTGTCAAGTTATTGAGCGTCTTACCGGCGGTCTTGCCGCCACTGGTTTACCCGGCCCGTTCCAGCACCTTGACCAGCCGCCAGGCCTTGGTTTTGGCGAGAGGCCGGCACTGTTCGACCATCACCAGATCGCCGGTCCGGCATTCATTGCTCTCGTCATGGGCATGCAGCTTGGTGGAGCGACGCATGTATTTACCATACACCGGATGGCGTACCAGCCGCTCGATGACCACGGTGATGGTCTTATCCATTTTGTCGCTGGAGACGCGCCCCGTCAGCGTGCGCGCCGATTTTTCTGCGGTAGTCATGCCGTGTTTGCCTTTTCACTCAGAACCATCTTCACCCGGGCGATGTTGCGCCTCACCTGCTTGAACAGATGGGGTCTGCTGGACTGACTGGTTGCCTGCTGCATGCGCAGGTTGAACTGTTCCCGCAGCAGGGCATAAAGCTCCTGTTGCAGTTCTTCCACATTCTTCCGGCGAAGTTCGCTGGCCTTCATCATATCAATGTCCGATTTACGAATACCGTCCTGACCGGGAGTTTGGCGGCCGCCAGGCGGAACGCCTCGCGGGCGATCGGCTCGGAAACCCCCTCCATCTCGTACAACACGCGGCCGGGCTGCACTCTGGCGACCCAGTATTCCACATTACCCTTACCCTTGCCCTGGCGTACTTCCAGCGGCTTCTTGGTTATCGGCACATCCGGGAAAATCCGAATCCAGACCTTGCCGCCGCGTTTGATGTAGCGATTGATCGCACGCCGCGCCGCCTCGATCTGACGGGCCGTGATCCGGCCCCGTGTCGTGCATTTCAAGCCGTATTCGCCGAAACTGACCCTGTCGCCGCTGGTCGCCACACCGCGGTTGCGCCCCTTGCGCTGCTTGCGGAATTTCGTTCTCTTCGGCTGTAACATCGTGTATCCCCGTCACTGAAAAAAGGAACTCCGCGGGGCAACGCGGAGTTCCGGAGTAAACCCTTGGGAGCGTCAGCCAGTGGACGCTTTCTCGGCTTTGGTCTCACTCTGTTTGTCTAAACCGAATACCTCGCCCTTGAAGATCCAGACCTTGATCCCGATCACGCCATAGGTGGTCTTCGCTTCCGCCAGGCCATAGTCGATGTCGGCACGCAAGGTGTGCAAGGGCACCCGCCCTTCGCGGTACCATTCGCTACGGGCGATTTCCGCACCGTTCAAGCGACCTGAAACTTGTATTTTAATCCCTTGCGCACCTAAACGCATAGCATTTGTTACGGCCCGCTTCATCGCCCGGCGAAACATGATACGCCGTTCCAATTGCTGGGATACGCCTTCGGCCACCAATCGCGCATCGAGTTCCGGCTTGCGGATCTCTTCTATATTGAGATGCACCGGGATGCCCATCATCTCGGACACCACCTTGCGCAAGGCTTCGATATCCTCGCCCTTCTTGCCGATCACCACCCCCGGCCGGGCGGTATGAATGGTGATGTACGCCGTGCGGGCGGGGCGCTCGATCTGAATCCGGCTGACCGAGGCATTGGCCAGTTTTTTCCTGAGAAAATCCCGCACCTTCAAGTCCATTTCCAGGAAATCGGGAAAATTTTTGGTATCGGCGAACCACTTCGAATTCCAGTCGGAAGCGATGCCGAGCCGGATGCCGACCGGGTGGACTTTCTGACCCATGCTGTTCCCCTTAGTGCTCGGCTACCGTTACGGTAATATGGCTGGTACGCTTGACGATCCGGTTGCCCCGTCCCTTGGCGCGGGCGTGCATCCGCTTCAAGCGCGGCCCTTCATCCACCCAGATGGCGGCGACTTTCAATTCATCGATATCGGCCCCTTCATTATGCTCGGCATTGGCGATAGCCGATTCCAGCACTTTCTTGATCAGCCGGGCGGATTTCTTGGGACTGAAAGTCAGTATTTGCAGGGCGCGATCCACCGGCAGCTGGCGTATCTGATCCGCCACCAGCCGGGCTTTCTGCGCCGCGATTCGGGCGCCTTTCAATTTGGCAAATGCTTGCATGATGACCTACTTGGATTTCTTATCCGCCGCGTGTCCCCTGAAGGTACGGGTAGCGGCAAATTCACCCAGTTTATGACCGACCATATTCTCGGTGACCAGAATCGGCACATGTTGGCGGCCATTATGGACGGCGATGGTCAGGCCGATCATGGTCGGCACGATCATCGACCGGCGCGACCAGGTTTTGATGGGCCTCTTGCTGTTGGTCGCCACCGCCTGGTCCACTTTTCTGCCGAGGTGGAGATCTACAAACGGCCCTTTTTTAACGGAACGTGGCATGCTTATTCCCTCTCTTAACCCGCTTTGCGCCGGCGTATGATCATTTTCCCGGTACTCTTGTTGGAGCGGGTCTTATGCCCCTTGGTGGGCACGCCCCAGGGCGAGACCGGATGGCGGCCGCCGGAGGTGCGGCCTTCACCCCCGCCATGGGGATGATCGACCGGGTTCATCGCCACGCCCCGCACCGTGGGACGGATACCGCGCCAGCGTTTGGCGCCGGCCTTGCCCAGCGAGCGTAAGGAATGCTCTTCATTGCCCACTTCGCCGATGGTCGCCTTGCAATCTGCATGCACCTTGCGCACTTCCCCGGAGCGCAGCCGTAAGGTGGCGTACTGCCCCTCGCGCGCCAGCAACTGCGCGGAGGCGCCGGCGCTGCGGGCCAGTTGCGCGCCCTTGCCCGGCTTCATCTCGACACAGTGCAACTGGCTGCCGAGGGGAATATTGCGCAGCGGCAAAGCATTGCCCGGCCTGATCGGGGCGGAGGCGCCGGACAGCAGCGTCGCGCCCGCGGCGACGCTGCGGGGCGCGATGATATAGCGGCGCTCGCCATCGGCATACAGCAACAGGGCGATATGCGCGCTGCGGTTGGGGTCATACTCCAGCCGCTCGACGCGCGCCGGAATATTGTCCTTGTTGCGCTTGAAATCGATCAGCCGGTAATGCTGTTTATGCCCGCCGCCCTGATGGCGGGTGGTGATACGCCCCCTATTATTGCGGCCACCTTTCCTGGTTTTCTTTTCCAGCAGCGGCTTGTAGGGGGCGCCCTTGTGCAGTTCCGGTGTGACCACCTTGACGACGAAGCGGCGCCCCGGTGAAGTCGGTTTTTGCTTGACAACAGCCATGCTCGCTAACCCTCAATAATTCCTGAACAAGGCGCGTTCATTAGGCGCCGAGGAAATCGATCTGCTGACCGGCTTCCAGAGTGACATAGGCTTTTTTCCAATCGGAACGCCGGCCACGGATGGCGCCGACACGCTTGGCTTTGCCCTTGACGTTGACCACGTTGACCGCCTGCACCTTGACGGAAAACATCAATTCCACCGCACTCTTGATTTCCGGTTTACTGGCGTCGCGGGCGACCTTGAAGACCACGACATTATCGGCGGCCGCTATGGTCTTCTCGGAAATATGCGGCGCCAGCAGAATTTTCATCAACCGTTCCTGCTTCATGCCAGCCACTCCCCTACCCGGGCAACCGCCCCGGCCGTGATGACGATTTTGTCGAACCGGATCAGGCTGACCGGATCCAGACCGGCGACCTCGCAGACCTCGACTTTGGGCAGGTTGCGCGCCGCCAGATGGACATTTTCATCCAGTGCTTCAGTGACCAGCAGGACATTATCGACAATGCCGAGCCTGGCCAGCAGGGCCAGCATCAGTTTGGTCCGGGGCTCGGCCACCGCCAGCCCGTCGACGACCAGCAGCCGGCCCTGACGCAGCAGTTCGGAGAAAATGGCGCGCAGTGCGGCGCGATACATCTTCCTGTTGACTTTCTGCGAATGATCCTGCGGCCGGGCGGCAAAAGTGACCCCGCCTCCCCGCCACAGCGGGCTGCGGATGGTGCCGGCGCGGGCCCGGCCGGTTCCTTTCTGGCGCCAGGGTTTGGCGCCGCCGCCGCTTACCGCCGCCCGGTTCTTCTGGGCGCGGGTGCCGGCCCGACCGCCCGCCAGATAGGCAACGACGATCTGGTGCACCAGTGCCTCGTTGAATTCCCGATTGAACACCTGCTCCGGCACGGTCAGCGTCTGTTCGGTTTGGTCGCCGAGATTCTTGACTTGCAGTTCCATCGATGCGCTCCTCAGCCCCAGGCCTTGACGGCGGGACGAACGATCAGGTCGCCGCCCTTGGCGCCGGGCACCGCGCCTTTGACCAGCAGCAGATTGCGCTCGGCATCGATGCGGACCACTTCCAGATTCTGGATACTACGGCGCACGGCGCCCATCTGGCCGGCCATGCGCTTGCCCTTGAATACCCGGCCAGGGCTTTGATTCTGACCGATAGAACCGGGGGCGCGGTGGGACAGCGAGTTACCATGGGTGGCGGGCTGACCCTTGAAGTGATGGCGCTTGATCGTGCCGGCAAAGCCCTTGCCGATGGTGGTGCCGGTGACATCCACCAACTGTCCCGGCTGAAATAGAGTTTCCACCGTCAGCTCGGCGCCCACGGCGATATCCTCGCCTTCGCCATCACCCAGGCGGAATTCCCATAGACCGCGGCCCGCGTCCACCCCGGCCTTGGCGAAATGCCCGGCCTCGGGCTTGGTGATACGGCTGGCGCGGCGCGCGCCGGTAGTCACCTGCAAGGCGCGGTAACCATCGCCGGCCACCGACTTCACCTGGGTGACGCGATTGGGCTCGACCTCGATAACGGTCACCGGAATGGAGCCGCCGTCCTCGGTAAAGACCCGGGTCATGCCGGCTTTACGTCCGACCAATCCAATTGCCATTTTTCAGCCTCTACGCACAAATTCATGGTGAGAGGAGGGATGGCCATCCCTCATCGCCGTCAGTGTTCGCGCCTTCCCGCCGTTACCGCCCGTGGGGGCGACGGTGGGAGAACCGCTCAGTTCAGCTTGATCTGCACATCGACGCCGGCCGCCAGATCGAGCTTCATCAAGGCATCGACCGTTTTGTCGGTGGGATCGACGATATCCATCAAGCGCTTATGGGTACGAATCTCGTACTGGTCGCGGGCATCCTTGTTGACATGGGGAGAGATCAACACCGTAAAGCGCTCGGTCTTGGTCGGCAGCGGAATAGGTCCGCGCACCTGGGCGCCGGTGCGCTTGGCCGTTTCGACGATTTCCCGGGCCGATTGATCGATCAAACGGTGATCGAAAGCCTTCAGGCGGATACGAATACGCTGGCTGGACATGCTCACTTCACTCGATGATCTTGGCGACGACGCCGGCGCCGACGGTGCGGCCGCCTTCGCGAATCGCGAACCGCACCCCTTCTTCCATCGCAATCGGCGCAATCAGACTGACCTCCATCTTGATGTTGTCTCCCGGCATCACCATTTCCACCCCTTCCGGCAGGTCCACCGATCCCGTCACGTCCGTG
>CAIMUS010000227.1 GCA_903844665.1 uncultured Pseudomonadota bacterium | reverse complement strand
GGCGGTTCGCGAACCGCCCCTACGGGGATTCCCTAGTAGCGCCGGCATTTTGCCGGCTGTTGACTGGCGTCGAATGCCCTGAGGCCGGCGGGGACGCCGGCGCTCCCAGGGTCGGATTGTCCCGCCTTAAGTTGGTAGCCACTGCCTGAGTGAATCTTACTTGATCGATCTTGTTTGTATTATGGGAGCCGTGGACCGATGAGCCTGGCGATAAATGGTGGCAGTGATACGACGAGGAGAAACCTGGGTTGCCAATCTTAACCTTAACAAAGGCGGAGAAATCGGCAAGGTTTGTCCGGTCGTGGTGCTTCAGGAAGACCGGATTACGGCTACCGGGCTGACCCCTGAAAGTCGCGCTAGCGCGAGCCGTGTTGTGCCAGCCAGCGATCCAGGCAGTTGGCGAAAGCCTGCTTATCACGGTTGTCGTAGGGCGCCGGTCCGCCACCGAGCACGCCGGTTGACCGTAATTCCTCCATCAGATTGCGGGAGGCCAGCCGCTCGGAAATATTATTCTCCGTATACAGCTCGCCGCGGGGGTTGAGCGCAGTCACTCCCCGCGCCACCAGACCCGCCGCCAGCGGGATATCCGCTGTGATCACCAAGTCGCCGGCCGTCGTGTGCTGCAACAAATAATGATCCGCCGCATCCAGGCACGGGCTGACCTGCACCGCGTTGATAAGCCGCGAGGGCGGCGGTTTCAGCATCCGGTTGGCGACCAGTGTGACAGGTACCTCCAGCCGCTGGGCGGCCCGAAACACGATCGTCTTGACGGGATTCGGACAGGCATCCGCGTCGATCCATATTTTCAAAGAATAACCTCGCTTACCAGCACCTAAGAGTTCAGTACCAGGGCCGCAGGGCCGCTGAACTGGATGGTTAGGGGCATGGCCTCCGGCTTCCTCACCAGGCAGAAAAGCCACCACCGCCGCCAAATTTGGCCGGAATACCGGCTGCACTGAACTTTATTGAATCAAGACACCCTAACTTATGAGATGGACAGTTTAACCCACAGGAGTGAAGTGCCGCTAACAGCCGGATAAGTCCTTGATCGAAAGAACTTGTTGTGCGATTAGTGAAAGTCAATGTTAATTTCATGGTAAAGTAGTAAGCTGATGCGTATTGGTACTGTAAAATGGTTTGATGATGCGAAGGGATTCGGTTTTATTGCGCCACAGGACGGCAGTGATGATGTATTCGTACACCATTCTTCGATCCAGGGATCAGGCTTCAAAAGCCTGCAGGAAGGGCAAAAAGTTGAGTTCGAGTCCCAGCGAGGTCCCAAGGGCCTCAACGCCACTCGGGTAACACTGGGTGATACTGCCCGGTAAGGGCGCACTCCCAGTAAACAACCCCGCCATGAGGCGGGGTTGTTCGTTTGCATCCCGGCCGGCATGAGCCTTATCCACCCGCGTTGACCCGCCAGGGTCATGATCCTTCAACCCATCATCCCTCCGACCTGTCCCCTTTTCCATCCTGTAGCGGGATGGATTCATTGTTGCGTCCCTGTGGCAGGCCTGTGCTTACCCGCAAGTACAGGACTATCTGTTTCGGGGCGTCGTCTCCGGCTGGAGACAGACCGATACCCGCATGTCATGCCCGCTCCCCGGCCGGGTAACAAATCTGTGAACGGATCGGAATGATAAGATAGCGCCTTGAAAGCCCGCTCTGGTAGGATAGCCTGCCGCTGGTTAATCGGCTCCTGCCAGCCACGGGTCCAGAGGATGACGACGATGCGCCGCCTGCAAATCGAGCATACCACGACTTACCATTACCGTGACGCGGTCACCCTGCTGCCGCACAAATTGCTCCTGCGTCCTCGCGAGGGGCACGATATTCGCGTTGAATCGGCCACCCTGGACATTACCCCGGCCTATCATCTTCGCTGGCAGCGCGACGTTTACAGCAATTCCGTCGCCCTGGTGAGTTTCACCGAGCCCAGCGCCCAACTTTCCATTATCAGCCGTCTCCTGCTCCGACACTACGAAGACCAACCGCTGGATTTCCTGGTGGCTGAATCCGCTGTTTACTTTCCTTTTCAGTACGATATGGCCGAGCAAATCGATCTCGGGCCGTACCTCGTGCCGATCTTTGCCCAGGATCAGTCGCCGTTGAGCGCGTGGCTGCAACGTTTCTGGCAGCCCGGCCAGGTGATAGAAACCTACGCCTTGCTCGATATCATCAACCACGCCATTGCCCGCGATTTTATCTATCAGCCGCGGGAACAACCGGGTGTGCAGACACCGGCGACCACCCTGGTCCGGCAAGGCGGCTCCTGCCGGGATTTCGCGACTCTGTTCATCGAAGCCTGCCGCTATCTGGGCTTGGCGGCGCGTTTTGTCAGTGGTTATCAGTACTCGCCCGTCTCCGCGCAGGGTCAAGGGGCCACTCATGCGTGGTCGGAAGTCTATCTGCCCGGCGCCGGCTGGAAGGGCTTCGATTCCACCAGTGGTCGGGTGGTAGGCAACGACCATATCGCGGTGGCCGTAAGCCGGCATCCCGAAGCGGTGCCGCCGGTGTCCGGATCATTTTTCGCGGCTATCCCTCAGTCGCCACGGATGGAGGTGGCGGTGCAGGTCGCGCACCTCGTATAGTAATTGCAGCCCGGATGCAGGCCAGCGGCCTGAATCCGGGATTGCGGGGGAGGAACCCGGATTGCGCTCCGCAAGCTCTGCTCCATCCGGGCTACGCTGGCTCAATTCTCCGTTGCAGCCGGGTCAACCATTCTCCCCAAGAACAGAATACTTCCTGTGGTGTTGTCACGAATAAGGAAACTCAACTACTCACCGTCTAAAGACGGTGGGTTGGCTGGCGGGGGGATAAACCCCCGCCTGAAACGCTTCGCAGGCGGATTGAACCGCCGCCTGAAGACGCGACGTCTAAAGACGGTGGTTTGCACCACGGGCTGCCGCC
>CAIMUS010000226.1 GCA_903844665.1 uncultured Pseudomonadota bacterium | reverse complement strand
TTGTAGAATTAAGTTTGCTTTTACCATGATGGTCACCAAAATCAATCGGATTTGAAGCCAAAATACCTTGCCAGACCTACCTGGACCTCATATATAATACACTGATTATACTAAAATTTCTAGAGCAGCGGGAATTGCTGATTCATAAGTCTTCCAACTGTCCTGTTCTCTGGTTTACAATTTCGCAAAACAATTACGGATTTGTAAAAATGATTCCACGCGCCGCTCAACCTACTTTGCAACAACTGGCCATCGGGTATCCGGTGATCGTCGTTACCGGTCCCCGGCAATCCGGCAAGACCACCCTGGTGCGGGCCGCCTTCACCGACAAGCGCTATATATCACTGGAAAACCCGGATGAACGCGCCTTTGCGCTGGAAGACCCCAAAGGGTTTCTGGCACGTTTTCCCGACGGCGCCATTCTCGATGAGGTACAGCATTGTCCACCGTTGTTCTCTTACCTGCAAACGCAGGTGGACCTGGACGGGCGGATGGGATTGTTCGTTCTCACCGGCGCGCAGCACTTCGGCCTGCTGTCCCAGATTATCCAGAGTCTCGCCGGTCGCGCCGGCATCCTCCAGTTACTTCCCTTCAGCCTGACGGAACTGGTCAGCGCCGGCAGAGCGCTGGGAACGCTCGAACAATTGCTGCTGCAAGGGCTTTACCCACCGCTGTACGACCGGAACCTTGTCCCGGCCAACTGGTTTGCGAATTATTTGCTGACCTATCTGGAACGGGATGTCCGGCAACTGGCCAATGTGCATAACCTGAATCTGTTTCAGCGTTTCGTGAAGCTGTGTGCGGCGCGCACCGCGCAGTTGCTGAATCTCAGCAATTTGGCCACCGAATGCGGTATCTCCCAGGGTGCCGCCCGCTCCTGGTTGTCAGTGCTGGAAGCCAGTTATGTGGTATTTCTGTTGCCGCCGCATCATCGAAATTTCGGCAAGCGGGTGGTCAAAACGCCGAAGCTGTACTTTCACGATACCGGACTGGCGGCTTCTCTGTTGGGCATTCAGGACATCGAGCCTATGGCCATCCATCCATCACGGGCGGCGCTGTTCGAGACGCTGGTAATCAACGAGTTCCTGAAGCGCCGTTTTAACGTGGGTTTGACCTCGAATCTGTATTTCTGGCGGGATAATGCAGGCGTCGAAGTCGATCTGATTCTCGAAGAAGGCGCGGGGTTGCGACCCGTGGAAATCAAATCGGGACAGACTGTTCAGGATGATTTTTTCACCGGTCTTAGAAAATGGCTGAACTATGCACAACAACAGGCGCTGGAGCCGACTTTGGTATATGGAGGTGACGACAATTACACGCGCTCCGGAGTTGCTGTAAAGTCCTGGAAAGCGTTGTAATTAGTGTCTGGCCGAAAACTTCTTTCGGGAGCGCCAACTTTGTAGGTTGGGCACAGGACGTGCCCAACAAACTGGAGCATTGTCGGGCCATGCTGGATAGGCTGTTGGGTACTGGCTGTGGATGCGGCGATTTCGCCCTGCCAAGACCGACCACTGACCGCGCCTATTCCCGCACGTCCAGGTTCAGATCGAGTTCCTGATCTTTCTGCCGCAATTCAGTGAAGTATTCACCATGCCACCGCTCTGGCTACCAACTTAAGGCGGGACAATCCGACCCTGGGAGCGCCGGCGTCCCCGCCGGCCTCAGGGCATTCGACGCCAGTCAACAGCCGGCAAAATGCCGGCGCTACTAGGGAATCCCCGTAGGGGCGGTTCGCGAACCGCC
>CAIMUS010000225.1 GCA_903844665.1 uncultured Pseudomonadota bacterium | reverse complement strand
TTTTTTCATACCAACACTTTCGTAACACCACCCGGTTATGATACCTCAAAATGGCCTCAAAGTGGCATAAATACTAATATAAATTAACAACTTATATGAAAAGTTAGTGCCATTCGGGTCAGACACGATATTTTAACCCGCGTAACCCGCGTAACCCGCGTAACCCGCGTAAGGCGGAACCATGGACGGGTTCCGCCGAATGGGAAGGGTTCAGAGCCAGGTAGGGTAGGCACGGCCCACCTTTTTCGGTTGCCCCCACCGCGAATGGTGGGCCATGCCCACTATAAAACTAATGGGTTCGGTGGTTTGCAGCGGCGAAGTGAACCATACTATTTTTCTCTCTGACGTTGACTGATTCAATGACAAGCCATGAACAGCAACCCATTCAAAGCCTGGCTCGCCAAGCAGGGTTGTACTTTCGAAACCAAAAGGGGTGGCGGCGGTCATTTGGTGGTACGGCTGGGGGATAAGATGACAGATCTTCCCATACATGGCGGCAACAAAGAGTTGAAGAAAGGCTTGATCGAAAGCGTTAAGAAGCGCCTCGGTTTAAAGTAAGCAGGAGACGTTATGTTGATTTACCCCGTAACTCTCTCCGACGACGAAGGCACGACGCTGGTAGAGTTTCCCGATATGCCGGAAGCCATCACCTATGGCGAAACCCGTGACGAAGCGCTGCTGCATGCCGAGGACGCACTGATTACCCTCTTCGAGGCCTACCTGGGCGATGGGAAACCCATTCCCATGCCGTCTCCTCTTGAAGACCGGCCCGGCGTGGTGTTGCCCGTACTCGTTGGCGGCAAGGTGGCTCTCTACAACGCCATGCTGGCAGCGGGCAAGCGCAAGGTCGATCTGGCCCGGATGCTGAATCTGACGCCGACGCTCATCGACCGATTATTGTCACTGCGGCACAAAAGCCGTATTGAGCAGATTGAAACCGCGCTGGCGGCGCTGGGTAAGCGTTTGGTGGTGGATGTGCGCGAGGCGGCGTAGTGGCAGGGTGGGCCCGGCCCACCTTAACCAACCGGCTCGCCGTGAATGGTGGGCCATGCCTACCCTACCCAATGGGGCTACTCACCAAACGATCCATCATTTTCAAATGTCACGTTATCGCCCCAATCGGCGGGATAAATGCCGGTACGCACATACCGGTGAAAGATGGAATATGGCCAATCGGCGACACAGGAAACATGCCCATGCTTGACCGGATTCCAATGGATATAATCCATGTACCCGTTGAAATCCACCCGAGCGGGACAGGGGATGCCCCGTCCCGCTCCCGGTTGGTTCCGCCCCACTGCAAATGGCATAATGGCCTATCCAAATCGAGGAATCCGCCATGACCGATAATACCGAAAACATCGTTTTGGAAATCCTGCGCAGGATTCAAGAGGACATGGCCGAACTCAAGGCCGGCCAGCGGGATATCCAACATCGTTTGACCTTGGTCGAAACCCGCCTTGCCGGCGTGGAACGAAACTTGGCCGACCACTATGCCGCTTATGCAGGTCAGTCGGCCCGGATTGATCGTATGGAGAATCGCCTGGAGCGCCTCGAACGCCGCCTGGACCTCCAGGAGACGTAAACCTGGTAGCCCGGTAGCCCGGTAGCCCGGTAGGGTGGGCACGGCCCGCCTTTTTCGGTTGCCCCCACGGGGAATAGTGGGTCATGCCCACCCTACCCAATGGGGCTACTCACCAAATACTCCATCATTTTCAAATATCACATTATCCCCCCAATCGGTGGGATAAATGCCGGCGCGCACATACCGGCAAAATTTTTCTTAAACTATTGATTTTGAATCAGTGATAAGGCTCGCACCCGCGCCACCGCGCGCTGCACGTCAGCGGGCGGCGGCGGTGGCGGTCCCGGTGGGAAAGGCTGACCCAGCCAGACGGCCCGCCCGGCATCGATCAGTGCCCGATGGACCAGACCCACATCGCGGCCCAATCGTGTGGGTCCAAACCGTAACAGTTGCCGGTAGCCAAACGCCGCCCAGTGGGCCAGGGTCCACGGCCTGTCGCCTGGAGCCGCTCCCATATCGAAAATGTAGACCGGCTTGCGGGTGGCGCAAGCCTCGGTCAGCATCGCGATGCTGTCGCTGGTGACGATCAGCGTATCGGCCAGCGCCAGCAGGCCATAATAGGGATTCCCGGCGCTGTCGGGCGTCCAGCGATAAACATAGGTCGGTCCTTGCAGTGTCGCCGCCAGCGCCTCGAAGGAGGCGCCCGGCGTGCGGGCGCTGCCGGTCACCAGCAGCGATCCCTCTAATTCCGCCGCCAGCGCGTTAGCCGCCCGGCCCAGCCGCCGGGCGGCTGCCCGATCGAAGGTATAAGGCCCGCTGTTGCCGCCGACCAGGACGGCGATATAGGGACGCGGCAATGCCGTCAGCCGGGGCGCCCACAGCGCCGCCGCCTCGGCCAGACGGCCGGTGGTGACCCGTTGCAGGGTCAGTGGGTTATGCAGCACATTGGGCCGAACCGGCAAGCGGTACTGGGGGGTGGTGATGACCAGATCGAACTGCGCGAGATTTGCCCAGGGACGGCCGATATGAACCAGCTTTACCCGGCCGCCGGCCTGGCGGCGAATCCAGCGCACGACCGGCTCGTTGCGCAGGCCGGCGGCGATGAGCAGATCCGGCCAGGGCGGTTGCAAGGGACTGGAGCGGGACCGGTCGATGCCCGCCAGGCTGACCAGACGCGGCAGATCGACGAGAAACCCCCAGGGGCGATAGACCAGCCGCTTGATCTCGAAAGGCCAGCCCAGTGCTTCCGTCAGCGCCAGCAACTGGGCGTTTTCTCCGGCCCGGTAAGATTCGATCAGCCAGACCCGGGGCGGCTGGCGCCGGCCGGCGGCAGGTGCATTCACCGTTAGCGCCGCGTCGGTTGGGCTGCCCCGGCGAGGGTCATCCTAGCCGGCCATGGCCTTGATCGCCTCGGCCACCGCCAGCGTGCGGCGGGCCTCTTCCACGTGCAGGTTTTCCACCAGCTTGCCATTCACCACGGCCACGCCCTTACCTTCACGCCGGGCCTGCTCCCAGGCCTCGATGATGGTGCCGGCGTTTTCCACGTCTTTTTCGGCGGGCGCGAAGACCTCGTTGGCCGCCGCCAGTTGCTTGGGATGGATCAGGGTCTTGCCGTCGAAGCCCAGATCCCGACCCTGCTCGCAGGCGGCGCGGAAACCGGCATCATCGTTCAGATCCAGATACACGCCGTCCACGATATCCTGACCGTGCGCGCGGGCGGCCATGACGCACATACTCAGGGCCGCCATAAAGCCGATCCGGTCAGGCGTATGGCGGACCCGCATTTCCTTGGCCAGATCGGAAGTCCCCATGACGATGGCGGTCAGACGGGGGCTGGCGCCGGCGATGGCGTCGATGCGTAAAATGCCGCGCGGCGTTTCCGCCATGATCCAGATCGGCAAATCCGCCGGCGCGCCGGCCTTGGCCAGGGCTTCCTCCGCCGCCAGGACTTCATCGGGCGATTCCACTTTCGGGAACAGGATGGCGTCGGCGCCGATCTTGGCGACCGCCTTCACATCATCGTGGCCCCAGGCCGTGTTCAGACCGTTGACTCGGACGATGATTTCTCGAGAACCGTAACCGCCCTGGGTGACGCTCTCCACGATCTGCCGGCGGGCCAGTTCTTTGGAGTCGGGCGATACGGCGTCCTCCATATCGAGGATCAGGCCGTCGGCAGGCAGCGTGCGGGCTTTTTCCAGGGCGCGCGCATTGGCGCCGGGCATGTACAAAATAGAACGACGGGGACGTAATTTCATCTTTAGTCTTCTCCCATTGAATCACTACAACACATTAAGTATACTGCTATTGTTAGCAATTATCAGGGTTGAACCAAGCCAACCCTTGGCGAGTGCACAGTATACCCGGCAAGCACCGCCGCAATGAATCAGGTTACTGCCGGACGGCCCAGGGCATGCCCGACGGCATGCGTCTCATGGGTATAGAAGGGCCATTTATGGAAGAACCATTCATTCCATAGCAGCGGGATAATCCACCAGAAATTCCATACCAGCGACTCGCCATGGAGATAATTATGCTCCCAGTGCTGATTGCCCAGGCCCCATTGGCCCCAACCCAGAGAATAGAAAACCAGATAATTGACCGCGGCCAACAGCAGCACGCCGATGGTTCTAAACCAGAATGCTCCCCATGAATCCTTATCGGACATCGGCGCCATATCATCGAAATAATGATGCCAGGCCAGGAAAGGAATCAGAGTAAAGCCGGCGATTTCAGCGGCATGATACCAGAGGAAGCGGATCAATTCGGCGTCGTTGGGTTTGGCCTTCTTCAATTCCTCCAACAGTTCATGCGGTAGCCACAACTGAGAGAGCTTGATGGAAATCAAGGCGAGAATATAGGCCAGAACCACATTGAACACGAATGATACCAGCCCTTTCCAGGGTTGTGGCAAGGTTATCAGCGTCCAGGGTTTCATCCGCCAGACATTGGCCGTCATAAACAGAATGATAATCATCCATTCCCACCAGCCGAATACCCAATGGACATGATTGATACCCGCTATTCCCGTCCACCAGGGAAAATTGAAACCGAAAGAATCGCCGAACGCCTGCCCATAAAAAAATCCCCAGAAGGGAACGATCAGGATGGTGTAGAAAAAGAGCGTCCATAAGGAACACCAGCTCAGTTCCAACAGACCGGCCTGCGGCTGGGTCAAATCGCTGGGGCGAACCGGCCATTTGCCGAAAAGAATGGTGACGAAGGGGTAGCTGTAAAAGCCGATCAGCACGAAACAGACCACGGCTCTCTCGGCGAACCGACCTGAACTGGCGGTGAGTTTTTCCAGGGACAGTTCTTTGCCGGCCGCAACCAGTTTACCTCCACTAGCCGCCGCCATCTGTTCCAGATTGGACTCGCTTAAAAAATTAAAGCCCAAGCCCAGAATACGGTAGAAAACCACGTGAATCATAAACCAGACAATGACGAGATTCATCACCGTTAGAATGATTCCACGGGTAGGCTGGGACATGTTCTGGAACGGCCAATCGCCTAAAAACATGTGTTGCCATAATCCGACCAGAATCATCATGGCCAGATAGAGTACAAACGGATAGGGAAAGGAATGTACCGGCCCCCGCGGGTCACTGAAAATATACCAGAGAATCCATGCAATTACCGTGAAGGTGATCAGGGAAATAATGCCGGTCAGGGGTTGACCCCAGCGAGCCTTAAGCTCTTCTGGCAATGCAGCCATACTATAAACCTCCGCTTTGATTTTTCGTTTGGATTACAGTTAAAAATGTCTAATGAAGTGCTTGGGTTACACGCTGCAATCGCCGCTTTTGCGCACAATGCAATGAAAATTAAAGAGAAATACCTCTTTCGGCAAAGACCACAGTTTCGCGAGACACTATTTTTTTCAGGTTTTTTCAAGTTGTTGCACTTGGTTGCGATTGCGGTGCGGCGACCCGACTTCAATTAGATCCTTTAAATGGTGCCATAAATTGAAGTATGACGCCACCACTAAAGTTGTAGGATGGGCAAAAGCGCATCGGCGCCGTACCCATCGGTCCAGTTTCTACCTGGTAATCCCCGGCAATTTGCCGGGTTTAAACCGGTTGTTCTGCGGCGATGCCGGAGGGTGCTGTCTGGTGCGCTACGATAACGAACAGGGCAAAGGCGATCACGTGCACTAGGGTGACCGGGAACAACCGTATGTGTTACCGTGAAAATCCTTCCCATTTCAGACGACAAAACACCCTCGCGGCTAATGTAATTATATAAAAATGGTTTTTGATGCCTTGCCGCCCTTCGTCATTATGCCGCAATTTCACCGCTAACGGCTAGCCAAGCGAACGTAAACACTTGATTTTCTTGGTGGCTATGGGTGGACTCGAACCACCGACACCGGCATTATGAGTGCCGTGCTCTAACCGTCTGAGCTACATAGCCATGGAGAGAGGGAAGGGACCAAGACGCCAGGAGCCTTGGAAAGGGTGAAAATTATCCCCACTGAAGCAGGTTCTGTCAACCGTTATACATTGAAGCGGAAGTGCACGACATCGCCTTCCTGGATAATATAGTCCTTGCCCTCCAGCCGCCATTTGCCCGCCTCCTTGGCGCCCTGCTCACCGCCGCAGGTGATGAAATCGGCGTAGGCAATCACTTCGGCGCGGATAAAGCCGCGCTCGAAGTCGCTGTGGATCACGCCGGCGGCCTGCGGCGCCGTAGCGCCCAGCCGCACCGTCCAGGCCCGCACCTCCTTGGGACCGGCGGTGAAAAAAGTCTGCAAGCCCAGCAGTTTATAACCGGCGCGGATCACTCGGTTCAAACCGGGTTCCTCCAGGCCGTAATTCGCCAGAAACTCGGCTTTATCGGTTTCCTCCAGTTGCGCGATCTCCGCTTCCAGGGCCGCGCAGACCGGCGCCACCTCGGCGTTTTCCGCCAGGGCCAGCGCCCGCACCTGCTCCAGCAGGGGATTATCGCTAAAGCCGTCCTCGGCCACATTGGCGATATAGAGGGTGGGCTTGGCCGTCAGCAGATGCAGTTCCCGCAGCCAACCCTGTTCTTCCTCACTCAGGGGCAGGGAACGCACCGGCGCGCCACTGTTCAGATGGGCCAGCACCCGCTCCAGCAGGGCCTTGCGCGCCAGCATCTCCTTGCCGCCGGCCTTGGTCGCCTTTTCCGCCCGCTGGCAGGCTTTTTCCACCGTGGCCAGATCGGCCAGGGCCAGCTCCGTGTTGACCACCTCGATATCCGCCTGCGGTTCGACCCGCCCGACCACATGCACCACATCGCCATGCTCGAAACAGCGGACCACATGGGCGATGGCGTCGGTTTCGCGGATATGCGCCAGGAACTTGTTGCCCAGCCCTTCGCCCTTGGAAGCGCCCGCCACCAGACCGGCGATATCGACGAACTCGATGGTGGTGGGAATCACCACCTGCGGCTTGACGATGGCCGCCAGCGCCTCCAGACGGGGATCGGGCACCGGCACGATGCCCACATTCGGATCGATCGTGCAGAAAGGATAATTTTCAGCCTGGATATTAGCCCGCGTCAAGGCATTGAACAGAGTGGACTTGCCTACATTCGGCAGGCCGACGATACCGCATTTGAATCCCATGATTTTTCTCTTGCGTGGGCAGGCAGGCTGCCCACCCTACCATTACTTAGACAACCCGCGTGGGCAGGCAAGCTGCCCACCCTACAATTACTTCGGGTTCATTTGGCGGTACCCTCCACGATGGCGATTTCCTCCGGCGTCAGGCCGTAGAGCGCGTAAACCTGTTGGTCTATCTCGCGCTCCAAGGCGCTCGTGTCGGCGGCGGGATTCGCCTGCTTGGCGGCGAGGATGCGCTGCACCAAGCTCACGATGGCGTCGTGCTGCGATCGCTCCGCTGCGACCGCAAAATCAATCGGGTGGATGGGGAGTTCGCCGAAATACTGCTTCGTGCAAGTGATCCATCCACCCCGGAAAAGGTTACTGGTTCGAAGAAGCATCCAAAATAGAAAACGCGAATTGAGAAGCCCGAGGAGGTATTCAATCCGGTAAGGACAAGAGGCTGCGGAAACAGTGAATCCGCCGCTCGCCATAGGGCAAAGTTTTCCAAGCAATTCAGACGGAATGAGGGCGTAACATCCCGTTTCCGCCAACAATGGAACAAATACCTGAGCCTTATCATGAAGCGTCAGATTCCGAGGTGCGGTGAAGCCATACCAAAAACGGGCACCCTTTCGTTGGTCGAGTTTTTCCCTGCGTTCGGACAAATAGCGGAAGGCTTTCGGAAACTCGCGCTGTAGTTCTGGTTCTGACATCAACTCAACATTTCCGTCCCGTTTCCGGTAGGGGAAAATTACTCGCCATTGAGAGTTTGGAACGTAGCTGTAGCGGCTGAAATCTGTTGCGAAAACTGGGATTCGAAGAATCTCCTTTTCTACTTGAGTTGATGACGCCTCAACGACGAACACATCATCGTCACCAGTGCTGTGCCCTCGACTCATATCGGCGGGTAAATCGAGGAGTCGTGTCCCACTCCTCCGCAGTTTATCGAGTAAGGCGTCGGCGCTTGAGCCAGCGAAGTTCCACTCAGCGGCGGTAAAGCGGGAGGCAGCTAATGAACTCTCCGGTGCGCGGAGTTCTTCGAGCCACGCAGGTAAGTCGTCCGCACGCACCCAACGGCAATGGTCCGCGCCGCCTTTGTCGAGGAACAGCAGGCAGACATAGTTGGTCGCACCGGGAAAAATCTGCTCGTCGCCGAAGTGGACGATATGGCGGAGGTTTTTGCCATCGGCCAGCAGCTTGCGGAGCGGTTCGCCGTATTGGGCGTTAAAGAATTTGTGCGGGAGGATGTAGGACAGTTGTCCGTGCGGCTGGAGTAACTGCAAGCCGCGCTCAACGAACACCACGTAGAGGTCGTAATTGCCTTTGCGGGCGCTGGCGTATTGTTTTTTCAGCCTGACCGATTGCTTGGCGTCCGCCTGTGCGAGCATCTGGATGCGGACGTAAGGCGGATTGCCAATCACGACATCAAAGCCTTCGTTCAGCGCACGGCCAAACATCCAATGAGGATCGAAAAAATCGGCGCAGGATTGCGGATCGAAGGGATCCCAGTCGGCAACGTGTTTGGACTTCGCCGTGGACATGAGGCTTTCGGCGAGGAGCTTGGCGAGTTCTTGGCGGAGGCTTTTGACCTTGCGTTGATTGGCCAGCTTCCTATCGCGTCTCTGCTCGGAAAAGTGGCTGTGGTAGAGGGCTTCGATCTCCGCCTCTATTTGGTAAACCCGAGGATCGACAAGCTCCATCTGATCCATCTCCGGGAGCCCGATAAGCGTGTTCGCGGCGACAAACTTGGTTTCCAGATTGGGCAGCGGACGGATGCCGTGGTTGTCCTTTTTGTTCCGGTTGGTCTTCTGATCGCAGACGAGGGAGATGAAGAAGCGGAGCTTGGTGATCTGGATGGCGATGGGCTGGATGTCCACGCCGTAAAGGCAGTTTTCGATGAGGTAGAGCTTGCGGCCGTAGTCGTCGTTGTTGTCGGCGAAGGCGCGTTCCAGTTCCTCGCGCATGGGGGCGGAGTCGAGCTTGGCGAGCTGGGTCTGCTTCCAGCGCTCGTTGTCGGGATCGAGCTTGCCGAGAATATAGACGAGCTTGTGGAGGACGCCCATGGGGAAGGCGCCGGAGCCGCAGGCGGGGTCGAGGATTTTCAGGGCATCAATGGCGGCGATGAGGCAGGCGACTTCGGACGCGGTGAAGGCGTGCTCTTTCTCGGTGTAGGCGAAGAGGAGGTCCAGCCCGGCGCGGGCGTCGGGTTCCTTCATACGAGCCTTTTCCACGAGGGCGCGGGTGAGGTGGGCTTTGAGGGATTCGTCCACCATGTAGTCCACGATGGGGCGCGGGGTATAGAACGAGCCGGTCTGCTTGCGGGCGGTGGTCTTGGTTTCCTCGTTGTAGGAGGCGAGGAGGTTCTCGAAGACCTTGCCGAGGAGTTCGGGATCGAGGGCGATTTCCTGATCGATGGGGGTGTTCTCGACGATGGTGAACTTGTAGCGGTTCAGGATGCGGATGAGGCCGGAGACCTTTTCCTTTTTGCGCTTGGTGTCGCCATAGGCTCCGGATAGGTCGGATTCCTGTTCGCCGCCGAAGAAGAGACGGTTGGGGACGGCGAGGCGCTTTTTGGCGTTGCGGGAGAAGCCGTCGAGGTAGCGCTTTTTGTCGGCGCCGTCCTCGGTGCGGTCGAGGCACTCGAAGAGGCCGCCGTTGAGGAAAGGAATGTCGGCGAAGTGGGCGAGGGCGGCTTCCGGGGCTTCGCGGAAGAGGGATTCGTAGCGGTAGAGGTTGTTGACGTCGTAGGTGGCCTTATTCTTGTGGAAGCCTTCGTCTTTGGCGAAGAAACGGTAGGGCTGGCCTTTGGCGTCCTTGCCCATGCGCTGATTCAGCGTGGCGAAAAAGAGATTCTGCAGGATGGCCTGGTAGTACGAAGATTTGTCATCATCGAAATCGGTGAGGAGCTTTTCGAGATCGGTGGGGTGGAAGAGTTTTTCGGGGATGAGACCCTTTTCCCTGAGGAACCAGCAGAAGATCAGGCGGGTGAGCAGACGGATGAGGCCGGTAGCGCGGCGTTTCTCGTCGTCGGCTTCGAGGTCGGCCGGGAACTCGACCTGCGGGAGCGCCCAGAAATACCAGTTGGCCAGCTCGCGGTAGAAGCGTTCGTTGAGCAGCTCGACGTTGAAGATATGCTCCCACGCGGCGTGGAGAGTGTCGAAGTCGGTGATGGGCTTCTTCTGCGGATGGACGAGATTGGGCAGCGCCAGCGAAGCGAGGATGTCGAGATGGCCGCGATGGGGCTGGGCGATGTCGATCTCGCGGATGAAGGTGACCTTGCCGAGCACGTCCTTGCTCTCGTCGAGCTTGTTCACGCGCCGGTTGATGACGGCGATGGTGAGGCGGCCCTGGTGCTTGAAGAACACCATGACGGGCATGGGGAAGAGGCGGTTGATCTGGCGGGCGATGGCGGAGAATTTGCCGCGGGCGTAGTCGCCGCCCTTCAGTTCGATGGCGATGAAGACATAGGATTTGAGCAGGCCGGCCTGAACCGAGGGGTCGGTGAAGAGGCTGGATTCGCGGCTGAGTTCCTGATCGGTGAGCTGGAAGAGGAGATCGGCGGTTTTCCACTCGGGGACGAGGGCCTTGGCCGGGTCGAAAGCTTTGGCAGAGCCGAAGAGATCGAGGAAGGATTGAGGTGAGGAGCCGGCGCCTGCGATGAACTTGTCGCTCTTGTAGCCGAGCTTGGCGAGAAGCTGGCGGGCGGCGTCCTTGAGCGAGAGGGATTGGAAATTGGAAAGGGCGGCTTTCATGGTTTTTCGTCGCAGTCGTGGTCTTCTGCGAGTTGCAGGGTGAGTTCCAGTTCGCGGCGAAGTTCTTCGCGGTCGGGCAGGTAGAGTTGGTATTTCTGAACGAAGAGCTGGCTGTTCATCTGGTAGGTGGCGTATTCGACAAGCAGTTCGTCCTTGTTCCGGGTGAGGATGATGCCGATGGGAGGGTTGTCGCCCTCGGTGTTTTCCTCGGTGGCGAAGTAGCCGAGATACATGTTCATCTGGCCAATGTCGTGGTGTTTGACATCGTTGATCTTCAAATCGATGAGGACGAAACAGCGGAGGATGCGGTGGTAGAAAACGAGATCGACCCGGTAGTGGGTGTTGTTGAGGGTGATGCGGTATTGCCGGCCGACGAAGGTGAAGCCTTTGCCAAGTTCGAGGAGGAAGGGCTGGAGGTGATCGCAGAGGCGGGTTTCCAGATCCGTCTCCGAAACTTGGTGCGGCTCGGGGATTTTCAGGAACTCGAACACGTAGGGGTCACGGAGCAGGTCGGTGGGGCCTGTGACGACCTGGCCCTGGGAGGCGAGTTGGAGGATGGCTTCCTTGTCTTTCCCAGCCGCAAGGCGAAGGAAGAGAGAGGTTTCTTTTTGACGTTTCAGTTCACGAACGGCCCATTTCTCCCGAATGGCCTGCTGCTCATAAAATCCGCGTTCGAGAGGGTCGTCGATCTTCAACAACTCGACAATGTGCGACCAACTCAATTGGTGCGACAGCGTCGCACCTTTTGGGTGAGCGAGGTAGAACTGGCGAATGCGCACCACATTGCTGCGGCTGAAACCCTTGCCGTGGCGAAGGGTCAAATCGCGGCTGAGACGGTCAAGCAGGCCCTTGCCGTAGGCGGCGCGGGCGTTTCCCTCCTGCTCAAACTCGACGATGTCCCGGCCAATCTGCCAGTAGGTCTCGGTGATGTGGACATTGACGGCCTGCGCCGCCCGTGCCTGACCTGTGGCGTAAACCTCGGAGATTTTTCCCAGCAGGCCTTGGTAGCCGGTGTCGGTGGTGAGTTCGCTGCCGTTCATGCTTTGTCCTCCTCGATGACGAGCCAGGTGACGAGTTCGAGGTCGGTCTTTTCGTGGACCTGTTCCTGCGCATTGGGCAGGATAAAACCGCGCCCGGATTGGAGACCGGAGGCGGCGCGCTTGCGGAAGGTGGCGGCGAGGGAGTCCACGGCTTTTTGCAAGAGCGCGTCGTAAGCCTTCATGTCGCTGCCGTGATTGGTCTGCTGGTCGAACAGATTGCAAATCTGGCCGTAGGCTTCCGCTTTGCCCGAGCAGAGGATCCGGTAGATATCGAGAATCTGCTTCGGGTGGGCGAAACCAAAGCGGACGTTGCCGTCGTCCAGGACGTAAACGAGGAAGTAGGGATGGAGCGGGTTGATGGACTCGCTCGGCGCGGGCTTGGCGGCGGTGGCGCCGCCGCGCCGGCCCTCCAGCCGGAAGCAGAAGATGACGCCAGGACCGATGACCTTGTAGTCGGGGTGCGGCGGAACGCAGGTGTAGAGGCCGAAGGGAGCGGCTTCGAGGGCGGCGCGGTTGGCCTCGATGTATTTCAGAAGCTCAAGGCGGAAGTCGTCGAGGGTGAACTCGGTGAGGGAGACGCTGTCGCCGAGGTCTTCGAGGTCGAGGACTTCGTCTTTGAGCCGGAGAAGCTGCTTGTCGCGGTAGCGAAGGTCGTCGGAGATGATGTCTTCGATCTCCTCGTTCTTGAGCACGTTGTCCTCCAAGGTGGCGGAAAGGTCCACGAGGGCCATCCGGGCTTCGACGCGGTTCTTGAGGTTGATGTGAGCGTCTTCAGCTCGGCAAGCTTGGCGTCGGTCTCGGGCGTGACGTCCCGCGCGGCGTTGTAGAGGATGCGGAGCTGGTCTTTGTCGCGCTTGAGCGCTTTGAGCCAGCCGTCGTCACCGTCGAGCCGGAGGTGATTCAATCGAAACTTCAGTTTGCCGCCAACCTGCATGGCGTCCTCAAGCTCTTCGTCGTGTCCGGGGTCGTCGAGTTCCAGTTCCAGCTCTTCGGATTCGGGGTTCTGCCTGGGCAACGCCTGGAAGTTTTTGATCTTCTTTTCGAGGCCCTCGATCTTGGCGATGGTGCGCTCCATCGTGATCTCAAACGATTTGACGGAGCTTTCGAGGCGCTTGAGGAAGTTCACCTTCATCATGCCGATGAGGAAGGTTTCGCGCTGCCCCTGCGTGAACGGGAAGGCGCCCTTCTTCTCATACTCGGCCTTGTGCGGCTCCAGCACGTATCGGGAGGGATTGAACAGCGACAGTTTGTAGGCGGCGATTTCGTCGTTGAGCTTGTCGTAGGAGAGGAAGCGCTCGCGCAGGTCGATCTCGGGATAAATGGAGACGGGCTTATCACGCTTGGGGAAGCCGCCGAGATCGGCGATGGTGGCCTTGTAGTATTTCTGAATGGTAACCGTTCAGACCCCTCTCCCCGACCCTCCCCCACAAGGGGGGAGGGAGTTATTGCAAAACAGCTACTTAGCGTATTCCCCCTCCCCTTGTGGGAGGGGGTTAGGGGGAGGGGGGTGAACGCTTACGACGCTCACTGGTCACCGCCCCCAGGTTTTATACAGCCTCTTAGTCTGCCGGCATGCCGGCAGGCTCCACCCGCCGGCTGTGTAGAATCCGCATGGCTTTTTCCCACTGGTCTTCCACCAGCAGGGGAAACTCCCGCACCGCATCCACCACGGCGTCTTCCAGCAGGCGCTGCTCGGCTGGCGGCGCCACGCTGAGAACATAATCGATCACGTCCCGACTCTGGCCGGGATGGCCGATACCCAGCCGCAGGCGCCGGAACTCGTCGCTGCCGAGTTGGCGAATCGTATCGCGCAAGCCGTTGTGACCGCCATGACCGCCGCCCAGTTTCAGGCGCAAACTGCCCGGCGGCAGATCCAGGTCATCATGCACCACCAGGATGGCCGGGACAGCGATCCGGTAGAAGCCCGCCAACTGCGCCACTGCCTGGCCGCTGCGATTCATGAAGGTCAGCGGTTTCAACAGCCAGAGATCCCTGCCGGCAATGTCGATTCGGCAGATCTCGCCGCTGAACTTGGACTCCAGCCGGAACCGACCGCCATGACGCTGCGCCAGCGCGTCCGCCAGCCAGAAACCGGCATTGTGCCGGGTACGGGCATACTGTGGACCGGGATTGCCCAGTCCCACCACCAGCGCCAGCGCCTGTTCAGCCATGCCCCGCCAGCCAGCGCCTTAGTCAGCGCTGCCCTCGGTGGGTTGCTCCGCAGCGCCGGCTTCCGCCTCTTCCGTCGACGCCTTATAGCCGTGGATGCTGACCACCGGCTCATCGTGTTCAGGCGTCAGATCGACGACTTCCACGCCCACCGGGAAGTTCAGTTCGGACAGGTGAATCGCCTCGCCCATCTGCAGATCGATGAGGTCCACCTCGATGAACTCGGGCAGATCCTTGGGCAGACAGGAGACTTCGACCTCGATTCGGAAGCGGGTGATGGTGCCGCCCTGCTGTTTGACGCCTGGAGCGTCCTCCTCGTTGAGGAAATGCAGCGGCACGTGCACGCGCACTTTTTCATCGGCCTTGATGCGTTGCAGATCCATATGCAGAATCATGGGCTTGTAGGGATGGCGTTGCAAATCGCGCAGGATCGCCTGTTCCTTGCGGGCGCCGATATTGACCTGCAGGACATGGGAATAGAAGGCTTCGTTGTCCAACTGGCGCATGATCTCGTGCTGCACCAGGGTCAGAGTTTCGGGCGCCTGGTCGCCGCCGTACAGCACCGCCGGCAACCGGCCCTGACGACGCAGGCGGCGGCTCGCACCCTTCCCCACGTCCTGGCGCGGTTCGGCATTCAGTTCAAATGTGGCGTTCATGAGTCATTCTCCAAAGCGTGTCGATAAACGAAAATCCGGCAACGTCCGCGACCAGACGCGCCGGAGGTTTTAAAAGTTGATGAGCGAATTCGCGGGCAAGCCCGCTCCTACAGACATCCTACAGGAACAGCGAGCTGACCGATTCCTCCAGATGGATACGCCGCATGGTCTCGGCCAGCAGGCCGGCGACGCTGATCTGGCGGATGATCTTGCTGGCGGCGGCATTGGCGCGCAGTGGAATCGTATCGGTCACCACTAATTCATCGATCTTCGAATCTTCGAAGTTCTCCACCGCCCGCCCGGACAGAATCGCATGGGTGCAGTAGGCGCGCACCGAGGCCGCTCCCTCACGCTTGAGCGCGTTGGCGGCATGGCACAGCGTGCCGCCGGTATCCACCATATCGTCCATGACGATGCAATGCTTGCCCTCCACCTCGCCGATGATATGCATGACTTGCGCTTCGTTGGGGCGCGGCCGGCGCTTGTCGATAATGGCCAGTTCCGCATCGTTCAACTGTTTGGCCAGCGCCCGGGCGCGGATCACGCCGCCGACGTCCGGCGATACCACCATCATGTTCGGCAGATTCCGATCCCAGATATCGCGCAAGATGATGGGGGTGGAATAGATATTGTCCACCGGAATATCAAAGAAACCCTGAATCTGATCGGCATGAAGATCGATGGTCAGCACCCGGTCCACGCCCACGCTGGCGATCATATTGGCCACCACCTTGGCCGAGATCGGCACCCGGGCCGAACGTGGCCGACGATCCTGGCGGGAATAGCCGAAGTAGGGGATCACCACAGTAAGACGGACCGCCGAGGAACGCCGCAGGGCATCGGCAATCACCAGCAGTTCCATCAGATTGTCGTTGGTGGGATAACAGGTGGGCTGGACGATAAACACATCCTTGCCGCGCACGTTCTCCATGATTTCCACCATCACCTCGCCATCGCTGAAGCGTCCCACGACCGCCTTGCCCAAAGGCAATTCCAGGTGCCGGGTGATGTCCTGGGCCAACTGCGGGTTGGCGTTACCGGCGAACACCATCATTCTACTGTCTGTCACGAGGGCCCCTACTTAATCGAGCGGTGTAAAAATGGCTGGGCCGCCAGGATTCGAACCTGGGAATGCGGGGATCAAAACCCCGTGCCTTACCGCTTGGCGACGGCCCAAGGAATCGTTACACACTAACACCGTGCAACTCGCGCCGGAGCCGTTCCCGCAAGGGGGAATGGTTCAAGCCGCGGGCCACGAAACCCGGCAGGGATGATGGCAGCCGGGCAAGTACCCGCTCCGCCGCGGACCGCCCGGCAAAGGCCGCGAACACACAGGCGCCGGTTCCGGTTAGTCGGGCCTGACCATAGGCGCCCAGCCAGCGGGCGGCGGCGGCTACCGCTGGATAGCGCTCATAGACGACCGCCTCGCAATCATTGCGAACCTTACCGGCCACGAAGTCAATTATTGTGACCGGTTGCGAATCTCGTGTCAATTTAGGATCGCCGAACACCGCCCCGGTCGCTACGGTACAGGCTGGCGCCACGACCACAAACCAGGGCTCGTCCAGATTGTCCAGCGGCGTCAGTTGCTCGCCCACGCCCTCCGCCCAGGCGGCCCGGCCATGGACGAACACCGGCACATCCGCCCCCAGCGTAAGGCCCAGGGTCGCCAATTCAGCCGTCGTCAGGCCGGTCCCCCAGTAATGATTCAGGGCGACCAGTGTGGTCGCGGCGTCCGAACTGCCGCCGCCCAGCCCCCCGCCCAGCGGCAACCGTTTGTCGATGGCGATGGTCACGCCCTGCCGCACGCCACAGGCCCGCTGCAACAGGCGCGCCGCCCTGACGCTGAGATCGGCCTCGGCCGGCACACCGCCGACCTCGCCCCGCCGCTGGATCAGGCCGTCGGCGCGCACCGAAAAAGACAGATAATCGCAGTGGTCGATAAACTGGAACACCGTTTGCAACAGGTGGTAGCCATCGGCGCGGCGGCCGACGATATGCAGAAAGCGGTTGAGTTTGGCCGGGGCCGGCCAGCCTGGATCGGACATGAGCCGGCAACCTCAGCGGCCGCTGGCTACGGTCGTGGCCGGCGCCAGCGACCAGTCGTTGACGATTATCTGAACCTTGATCTCGCCCTGGGTGGCCCGGATCCGCCGTGGCAGTTCCAGCGGCGCCACCGGCATATAGTCCAGATAATCGATCCGCCAGCCGTCCTGTTCCAACCGGCTCAGCCGTCCCTGCTCGTCCAGGGCCAGGGTGCCGGGTTGGCCGGGGTCCGGCAGACCCCGCACCCAGTACAACAGGCCGTTCAGGGGAATGCGCACGCCCACCGCCCGCGCCAGCAACTCATCGGCGTCGGTGGCGCGCTGGATTTGACCGTCCGCGGTCCGCAGGGCGACCCCCTGGGCGTCACCCTGGATCCGCACCCGCCCCTGACCCAGCGGACCGATCAGATCGATGTTATAAACCGGACCCTGCTGCACCCAGTACAGGCCGACATGCCAGCCCTGCTGGGCGGTAGTGACCGCCAGCCGGCCGTTCACGCTCCAGTCGCGCAGGGCGGCGAGCGCCCGCTGGCGGGCCGGCCAGGCGGGATGCGTCGCCGTTTCCACCGGGGTGGCGCAACCGGCGAGCAGCGCCAGTGCTATCAGTCCGGCCAGGTAATGGCGTCCCGGCCGCCGCCGCGGGAGCCCACTGTTCACGGCTTGATAAGTTCCTTGAGCTTGATCAAATGCTCACTGTCGGGCTGCTTGTCGAGCGCCTTCTGCCAGACGGTGCGCGCTTCCTCCCGCTGGCCCGAGACCCACAGCACTTCGCTTAGATGCGCCCCGATTTCATCGTCGTCGCTCAATTGATAGGCACGGTGCAGGTAGTCCAGCGCCCTATCATACTGGCCCAGCCGGTAATACACCCAGCCCATGCTGTCCAGCACGGCGGGATCGTTAGGCAGCAGCGCGACCGCCTGTTGCAGATATTGCAAGGCTTCCTGATAGCGGTCGGTGCGGTCCGCCAGGGTATAACCCAGGGCATTGAGCGCCTGTCCGTTTTTCGGATTGGCGTCGATCAACAGGCGTAGATCCCGCTCCACGATATCCAGCCGGTCGAGCCGTTCCGCCACCAGGGTACGGGTGTAGAGCAGATCCGGGTTATCAGGGTATTGCGCCAGCGCCTGTGACAGCAGATCGAAGCTCTGCTGATAGCGCTTTTCTTCCCGCAGGACTTCGGCTTCCGAGATCAGCAGGGGGACCACCTCCTGGGGATTGTCCTGGCGCAGCTTGGCGAAGTGCGCGCTCATGGCAGGGAAATCGCCCAACCTGGCCAATATCATGCCGATGTGTATCTGGGCATTCAGGTAATGCTCTTCGTCGTTCACCCGCGCATACCACTCCCTGGCTTTGTCATAATTCTTTCGCAGTTCTTCCACCCGTCCCAGTTCGTAGTCGATTTCCGCCGTCCGGGCGCCGAGTTGCAAGGCTTGCGTAAACCGTGCCACCGCCTCATCGTATTGCCTGGCTTCGCTGGCCAGCACGCCTAACGCCATGAGGGCGTCGACATCCTTGGGATTTTGTTCGGCCAGAATCTGGAATTGACGCTGTGCTTCCTCCAGGCGCCTGGCGCCCACCAGCAGGCGCGCATAACCGGTGCGGAGTTCGCGGTTGGCGGGCAGGGCGGTCACGGCGTTGGCCAGGCTTTGCAGAGCGGCCTCGTTGTCGCCCTTGTCCATCAGTACCCGCGCCCGCAGCAGATAGCCGGGCGCCCACTGGGGATTACGCTCCAGGGCGGTCTGCAACGCGTTCAAGGCTTGATCGTGCCGCTTCAGTTCCAGCGCCGCCAGGGCATATTGATACTGGCCAAAGGGAGCCTCCGGATGCCGCTGGCGCAACTGCTCCAGCGCCCGGAAAGTGATTTCCTTGTTCCCCAGTTGGTCGAGCAGGGCGGCTATCGCGCCAAAACCGTCCTGGCCATCGCCGGTAGCGGCAGCGCGGATGACATCCAGTTGGGTAATGGCCTCATCGAAGCGGTTGGCGCGCAACAGCGCGAGCGCCAGCATCTGCCTGGCCTGTGGATTGTTCGGCGCCAGGGCCTGCCAGCGTTGCGCCATCTCCAGCAGAATCTGCGAATCACCCAGAAACAGGGCGAGGGTTGCGGCGCGTCCCGCAATCGCCGGATCCTGGCTGGTCAGGGCGGCGATTCGATAATGTTGCAGCGCCGTTTCCGACTGCTCCCGCTTGCCGGCCATTTCCGCCACCAGAACATTGTAGATCACCTCGGCAGTGAGGCCGGGCTGGTAGGCCGGACCTAAAGGCGGGGTATCGGCGTCGGCGGCCGGTGTTGCCGCTCCGGCAGGATAGCCCCACAGCAAAGCCGTGGCGACGACTAACGCTTTGCAAACACTGCTCATGGAAACGCTACTCTGTAGTGAAGGTCTGAATGGACGGGGTGTGGTTCCCACCGGGCTGGATCTGGCCGAAGCGTCGTATGGCTTGTATTCGGGCAAGCCATCCCGCAAAATCTGGCCACTTTTCTGCTTGTTATCGATTGTATCATGCCCTTGTTGGCTCTAGGCATCAATCACAAGACGGCGCCCGTCGAGGTCCGCGAGCAATTGGCGTTTGCTCCCGAGCAACTGCCGGAAGCCTTGCGGGAGTTGCAAAGCTGCACCGGTATCCGGGAAGCCGTCATTCTGTCCACCTGCAACCGCACCGAGCTGTATTGCAGCCTGGAGAGTGTCGACAGCCGGCCCGTATTGGCTTGGCTGGAGCGTTATCATGTTCTGCAATTGCAGGATCTGCAGCCCTGTCTTTACCATCATTTCGATCAGCCGGCGGTGCGCCACGTTCTACGGGTCGCCGCGGGCCTGGATTCGATGGTGCTGGGCGAGCCCCAGATTCTGGGGCAGGTGAAAGCCGCCTATCAGCTCGCCATCGCTACCGGCACAGTAGGGACGCTGCTGAACCGCCTGTTCCAGCATGCGTTCGCGGTGGCCAAGCGGATACGCACCGATACCCAGATCGGGGTCAGCCCGGTATCGGTGGCTTTCGCGGCGGTCAGCCTGGCCAGGCAGATTTTCGGCGATCTGGCCGGGCATACCGCGCTGCTGATCGGCGCCGGCGAAACGATCGATCTGGTGGCACGCCATCTACGGGAGAACGGCGCCGGCCGCATGATCGTAGCCAACCGTACCCTGGAGCGCGCCCATGAACTGGCCGCCCCGTTCGGGGGCTATGCGATCGGGCTGGAGGAAATTCCCCTGCATCTGGCGGAGGCCGATATCGTGATCGCCTCCACCGCCAGCCCCGACTTCGTGTTAGAGCAGCCCCAGGTTAAAAGTTCGCTCAAAAAGCGCAAGCATCGCCCGATTTTTATGGTCGATATCGCCGTGCCCCGCGATATCGACCCGGCGGTAGGCGAGTTGGAGGATGTCTATCTGTATACGGTGGACGATTTGCAGGAGATTATTCAGGAGAACCTGAACTCCCGGGCGGCGGCGGCCACCCAGGCGGAAGAGATTGTCGATACCCAGGTGGCGCATTTCATGGCCTGGCTGCGGATTCATGACAGCGCCGGCAGCATTTGCGCACTGCGCCACCAAGCGGAGCGGCTGCGCGATGAAGTCTATGAAAATGCCAGGCGGCAACTGCTGAGCGGCAGGGAACCGCTGGAAGTCTTGCGCTATCTGGCCAATACCCTGACGAACAAGCTGCTTCATGCACCCAGCGTGGCCTTGCGCGAGGCCAGCGCCCAGGAACGCGACGATCTGGTGGACGCCATCAAGCTGCTTTATAAATTGGAGGATAACTGACCGAGGCGTAGTCGTGATTTTTCACCTGTAGGAGCGAGTTGGCTCGCGAACAGTGGTAGGGTGGGCAGCTTGTCCGCCCACCTTAACGGTTATTAACGGGTGAAGGCCGCAACCACTTCGGGCGGCGCTTGAATCAGTTCGATCAGCACGCCCTCGCCGCTCAGCGGCGCTTCCGCGTTGCCTTTGGGATGAATGAAGCAGACATCGTAGCCGGCGGCGCCCTTGCGGATGCCGCCCGGCGTGAACCGCACGCCCTGGGCTATCAGCCAGTCAACGGCTGCTTTGAGATTGTCGATCCACAGGCCGATATGGTTGAGGGGCGGATCCTGCACCTTGGGCTTTTTCTCGGGATCGAGCGGCTGCATCAGGTCCACTTCGACCTTGAGCGGGCCGGAACCGATCACTGCAATGTCTTCGTCTACGTTCTCGCGTTCGCTTTTGAAAGTACCGCTCAGGGTCAAGCCCAGGGTATCGACCCAGAATTTTCTGAGCTGGTTCTTATCGAGACCGCCGACCGCGATCTGTTGTATGCCAAGGACTCTAAAAGGTCTGTCGCTCACGGAAATCTCCAGTTGTCTGTAGGCTCAATGACAGTGCGAGTATGTCACGGCGCGCGGCATTTATGAAGAGTGGTAAAGCAAATGAGGCTGGCCCAGCCGGCTACCAGCTTAAAGCGGGATAATCCGGCCCTGGGAGCGCCGGCGTCCTCGCCGGCCTCAGAGTATCCCGCGCACAATGTCAGTGCACGTCGGGCACATCCTGTGCCCGACCTAGTGTGCCCGGCATGGGCCAAGACTTGCAACCTGAAACGAGGTTGCCGGAGAGAGTGACGACAACCGTAGAGAAACGCAAGGGGGAAGCCGTGAGGCCAGCCTGAAAGAAGCGTGTATCAAAGGCACG
>CAIMUS010000224.1 GCA_903844665.1 uncultured Pseudomonadota bacterium | reverse complement strand
GGTCAAGCCGGATGATGACATTGGGGACAGTTGCTGGATTCCGGCTTTCGCTGGAATGACGGTTGCACCTCTTGGTAGGTGTAGGGGCGGTTCGCGAACCGCCCCTACGGTTTCAACAGCCTTAACGGCTAATGCCTCTGCAATGATATCCCGAATAAGGATTTGCGCAGCCGAGCATGGTTTCAACAGCCTTAACGGCTAATGCCTCTGCAATCTGGCGAGCTGGACGCATTCATGGCCGTGGTTCAAGTTTCAACAGCCTTAACGGCTAATGCCTCTGCAATTAAAGAGGGAGAAACACTTAATTTCATAATCAACAAAAAGTTTCAACAGCCTTAACGGCTAATACCTCTGCAATGGGTATTATTCTTCCTATAACAGCAACGAAAATTGTTTCAACAGCCTTAACGGCTAATGCCTCTGCAATCGACTACTCGATCGTCGAACCCAACTTCCAGTGGGAGTTTCAACAGCCTTAACGGCTAATGCCTCTGCAATGCCTTGTCGAACAGCTTGAACAGGTTGGCTTTGCCATGTTTCAACAGACTTAACGGCTAATGCCTCTGCAATTTGGTGAGTCAAACAGGCAATATGACGTGTTGCAGGAAAGTTTCAACAGCCTTAACGGCTAATGCCTCTGCAATTTACAGCAGCACGCTGCAGACCGCGGCGCACATGATCGTTTCAACAGCCTTAACGGCTAATGCCTCTGCAATTCTTTGTTCCAGTCTTTTCTTTCCTGCTCACCTAAAGGGCCATGATCATCGTTTCGGCCATCGCTTGGTGGGCGATGCCTACCCTACAACTGACCGCGACCCTGGGAACGCCGGCGTCCCCGCCGGCTTCCCTACCGGGCAAACCCGAAAAAGGTACGCAAGGCGTACCCTATCCCGGCTGAAGATAAGCAGCCTTTGAATTCTCAATACTGGCCTCCATAGATCTCCACAAGTTTGGCTTTATTATCAAAATAGTCTAATATATTCAATTAGTTATCACAACAGTCCTAGTGAACCGGTATCCCGGAAACGGCCTTTGGCCTTATTCCGGCATATAGGCCTACAGCCAGTTGGAGTAAGATAGGCAAAGCGAAGCGTGCCTATCGAGCCAAGCATGATAGGCACGATTTGGCGACTTCTGCCCATCCTACAACTATTAACACGTTTTCTGTGAAGAGGTGAATCATGCAAGACTGGATTATTGTCGATCCTGCTGTTTGTAGCGGAAAACCAGTCATCCGTGGCACCCGTATCATGGTGAAAAATATCCTTGGAATGATTGCCGGCGGTTATACCTTGGGACAAATCCTACAGGCTTATCCGGAATTGACGCAGGAGATGGTTGAAGCTGCCCTGGAGTATGCAGCCACCGTGATTGACGAAGAGCAAGTGTTGGCTCATGGCTGAAGCGCCGTTAAAAATTTTGTTGGATCAGAATATTCCTCTTGCGACTGCTGACTGGTTACGGTCGCAGGAGCCAGCGTGGTCGATCCGAACGAATCGCGAGCAAGCTCGCTCCTACAGGTGTAACCGGGCGCCGGTAAACGGTCACCTTTTAATACCTGAATAAACCACGAAACTGTAGTTTTTATACCAACAGTTGACATCTTTAAAACCCGCTTCTTTAAGCCACGTGAGTTGATCGAATAAGGTCGACATTCGATCCTCTTGCATGCGTTCCAAAGCCTCCGCCAGCGTGATTGCCGACACGCCAGCCGCTCGAACCTGGCTCAGCCAGTGCTGTCGATAACTCTCCTCGATGGCCTCGTTAGCTCCCAAGACTTGATCGGCATTGATAAACAGACCTGTTGGTTTTAAGTGGTCGTAAATTTTTAAGAATAATTCCCTTTTCCGATCGGCGTCCACATGATGGATGGCTAACGCGGAGACAATCGCATCATAGCAACCGGTGAATGGTTCAGAATAAAAGTCACTCAACTTGAATTCGACCTGGGCGCCGACCCCGGTAAAGCGCGCTTGCGCCTGCTTTAACATATTCTTCGAGATATCTAACAGCACCAGGTGGGCGTTCGGATAGCGCTCCAGTATCCTGCCGGACAATAAGCCTGTACCCGCACCCAGATCAAGAATATCGATACGCCGTTCCCTCTTAAAAGGGAGTAGACTTAACGCAGCGCCATAAAACTCATCGAAACAGGGAATCAGTTGCTCTCGTAGTTCGTCATAGCTATCGGCATGCTTATCGAACGTCGTTCTTACCGTCATGATCGATTCACCTCTAACATTCCTGAATGACTTCCCTGGGCTGAGAACAATACCCGCGAAGAAGACGCACAGTAGCACCCGGACGGATTCGCGAGCCAGCTCGTCCCTACCGGATAGCGTTTTTCGATTTCACAAAATTCGCTCATCAGCCTTGACAGCAGGGAAGATCAAACAGTACATTCTTTCGTCTTTGAACCGGCGCAGCCGGTACCGGCCAAGCAAACCGAGGCGTCATCATGAAGCGGACTTTTCAACCCAGTATCATCCATCGCAAGCGTACCCATGGATTCCGCGCCCGCATGTCTACCAAAGCGGGTCGCCGGGTGCTCGCCGCCCGTCGGGCCAAGGGCCGGGCACGGCTAGCCCCCTGAGGTGGACAGCGCGCGCTTTTCACGGCGCGCCAGACTGAGCAGCAAGGCTGACTTTAGCAATGTCTTTGCGCGGCCGGTAAAGTCCGGAGATCCGTATTTCACGGTACTCGCCCGACCCAATACCCTGGGTTTCCCCCGCCTCGGTTTGGCCATCTCCCGCAAGTCAGCTCCATCCGCCGTGGTTCGCAATCGCATCAAGCGCATCATCCGCGAGAGCTTTCGGCATCATCAGCCAGCGCTGGGCGGCCTGGACCTCGTCGTCATCGGCCAGCCGAAGGTGAGGACGCAAGCCAACGAGGCGCTGTTCACCTCGCTGCAACGACACTGGGTTAGGCTTAAACGGCGATGCGCCACTGTCTGATTTTGTTGATTCGAACCTATCAACTGTTGCTAAGTCCGCTGCTTGGCAACCATTGCCGGTTTTATCCCAGTTGCTCCCAGTACGCCGTGGAAGCCATCGAGCGGCACGGTCCCTGGCGCGGCGGCCTGCTCGCGGTCAGGCGAATCCTGCGCTGTCATCCCTGGTGCCCCGGCGGCATCGACCCCGTTCCCGAACCTGACAAGAAATCCCACTGATGGACAACCAACGTCTGTTTCCCCTCCTCGCCCTGGCATTTATTCTCTTCCTGCTCTGGGAAAACTGGTTGCAGTTCCAGGCGCAAAAACATCCTCCTCCGCCGCCGGTTACCGCGCCCGCAGCCACGGTCCAGGGTCAAAGTGGAGCCGTCGCGCCAGGCGCGCCGGCAAGGGACGTGCCCAACCTGGCGCCTACCGCCGCCGCGCCCGCGCCAACGACGCTGGAAAGCGGCCAGCGCATCAGGGTGGTCACGGACGTCTACGAGGCCGAGATCGATACGGTCGGCGGCGACCTGCGCCTGCTGGGTTTGCTCACCTACCCTGAGTCCTTGCAGCAACCCCAGCAACCCTTCGAGCTATTGGAAGACAGCACGGCTCACTTTTTCATCGTGCAATCGGGGTTGGGTTCCAGCGACAGTCCCGCGCCCAATCATTATGCCCGGTTCACCTCCGAACAGACCGAGTACCGGCTGCAAGACGGACACAACAGCCTGGAGGTGAAACTGACCTGGAGCGAGGGCGGCATTACCGTCACCAAAAGCTATACCTTCCAGCGGGGCAGCTTCGTCATCGATCTCAAGCAACGGGTCGAAAACGCCAGCGCCCAGGAGTGGCGCGGCTGGCAATACCGGCAATTGCAGCGTACCTCACCTCCCAGCCAGGGCGGAATGTTCAGCGGTGTATCCACCTACACCGGCGGGGTGATCTCCACGCCGGAAGTGAAATACCAGAAGATTCCCTTCGGCGCCATGGCCAAGGAGAATCTGAATCTCACGGCGAAAGGCGGCTGGGCGGCGATGATTCAGCATTATTTTCTCGCCGCGCTGGTGCCTGGTGAAGAGCAGACCGATACCTTCTACAGCAAGGTGATCGACGGCAGCCGCTTTGTCCTGGGGATGTTGGGGCAGCCGCAGACCATCGCGCCAGGTTCGACCGGAGAATTCTCCACCCGGCTGTACGCCGGTCCCAAGCTGCAGAACGTGATGGAGACAGTGGCCCCGCACCTGCAATTGACGGTGGATTACGGCATCTTTACCGTCATCGCCGAACCGCTGTTCTGGCTGTTGAAACTGATCCATAACGTGGTCGGCAACTGGGGCTGGGCGATTATCATCCTGACGATCCTGATCAAGGGGGTTTTCTTCAAGCTCTCCGAAACCAGTTACCGCTCCATGGCCAGGATGCGCAATCTGGCGCCCAAGATCAACAGCCTCAAGGAACGCTACGGCGACGATAAACAGCGCATGAATCAGGCCATGATGGAGTTATACAAAAAGGAAAAGATCAATCCGCTGGGCGGCTGTCTTCCCATCGCGGTGCAAATCCCCGTATTCATCGCCCTGTACTGGATGCTGCTGGAGAGCGTGGAGCTGCGGCAGGCGCCTTTCATGTTTTGGATTCACGATCTGGCGGTCAAAGATCCCTATTACGTCCTGCCGATCATCATGGGGCTCACCATGGTGGTCCAGCAAAAGCTGAATCCTCCTCCGGCGGATCCGACCCAGGCCAAGATGATGATGATTCTGCCGCTGGTCTTTACCGTGATGTTCCTCTGGTTCCCGGCGGGTCTGGTGCTGTACTGGACGGTGAGCAATATTCTGTCCATCACGCAACAGTATGTCATCACCAAGCGGATGGGAGCGCTGCACGTCGCGACCTGAGC
>CAIMUS010000223.1 GCA_903844665.1 uncultured Pseudomonadota bacterium | reverse complement strand
GGCAATAGTCATGCTGTTATTCCAGCCTCATAAACACTTATCGATCTGCTGCAACCTCTGCACCACGAGCAAAAATTCATGCGGATTCAGCGCATCCGCCATCTGCCAGGCCCCGGCCACCTGTTCTCTGGACAGCCCACTCAGTTCAGCCAGGCGCTGCGTCTGTTCCGCCGGATGCAACTGTCGCCAGTGCGGCCACTGATACTCCAACCTCGCTGTCAGCCGCTGCCGTACCGCTTCCAGCAGGGCCGCCTGGGCGCCGTGGCGCCAGAGGAAGCGACCGCCGGCCCGCAGGTGCTCCAGCAGGCGGCAGCGTTCCTCCGTCCGGGTCACCAGCAGCGGCCCCAGCCGATAACTGTAGGTCCAGACCGCCGCTGCCAGCGTGAGCAGCAATCCGATGAGCGGCATCCAGGCAAGTAGCCCAGACCCGCCAGCAGCAGGAGCGCGACGCCGCCCCACAGCAGATGGACCGGCTTCAGTCCAGGAAGTGGCGTGGCCATTGTTCACACAGTTCCTGCATGGCCGGGGAATCCGGCAGGCGATGGGCATAGGCCGCGGCCTGCCAGCGGCGGGTTTGCCGGGCAGACCACTCCCGACAATCGGGACCGGTCGCCGGCTGGTCCGTGGTTTCTCCGTCAGCCGCCAGTGCCTGCCCGGACAATCCCAGGCATAGAACGGCAACCAGCAACAGGGCTGGAGTGGCGGCACTGCTGGCCAGCCGGCGGGCCAGCCGGCGGAAGCCGATTTCGATATCCCAGGCTTCCAGCCAGGTACGCCGGTCGAGATACAGCGTAAAGCCGGCGGCCACATAGAACGGCTCGATCAGGCTGAGGCCGAAGAGTTCCACCAGATTGATCCAGAGCTGCTGGAGCACGGTCTTGTCTTCCAGCAAGTCCCGGAAATCCAGCCGCACGAAGTCCGGCAGCAGTAACCACACCAGTGCGACCAGTCCCAGGTCGGCGATCAGCTCGAAATGCGCGCAGGTGAACGTAAGCCATGCCGCCCCCTTTTGCTTTGCGTCCAGAACCCGCTGCCGCCGGCGCCGCGCCCCACCGCGCAGATGTTCCAGTTGCCAGACCGGCAGATGGAAAGAGCGGGCCGGATCCAGGCGGCCAAGAGTGAGCGCCCATAGCGCCTGCCGGCTGAGCAATCCCGGCAGAACCCGGAGGGTCTGGCGGATGCCGGGGACCTCGCCGAACAGGGTATGGCTGAGAATATACAGCGGCGCCCGATCTAGTAGCGGCTTCAGCCACCACAGCAGCAGGGGTATCAGCCAAAGGTGCGGGTAACAGAGCAGATGTAGCGCCACGGTGAGCGGCAACAGTAATAGGAACCAGGCCCGGTAGAGTGGCCACCACCAGCGCCGCGCCAGGGCGAAGCCCAGATCCATCGCTTCCCAGTGCCGGCGCGGTCGCAGCACGGTGGTGACGGCTTCAAGCTCCACGCCGTCCCGCCAGCAACAGGTAGAGCGGCAGCAGCAGCCAGCCGGCGGCGCCAACCGTGTATTTTAGGGTAACAGGCAAGGCCCGGTTGGACGACCAGAACGCTTCGATGAGGGCGGCCAGCAACAGCAGTACGACTACGCCATAGAGCAGTCGGACGCCGCTGGTGGCCGCCTCGCGGAGCGCCTGGATGCGGGTAAACCGTCCCGGCGCGACCAGGGCCAACCCGATTTTCAGGCCGGCGACCCCCGCCAGCAGGATGCCTGTCAACTCGAATGCGCTATGGCCGACCACAAAAGGATAGAAGACGGCGCCAAGACCCTGGGCGGTCAGATAGCCGCCGACCGCGCCCAGGAACAGCCCGTTGAACAGCAGAATGAACAGCGTGCCGATGCCGCCGAGGATTCCGGCGGCGAAGGTCCGAAAACCGATGCTGATATTGTTATAGATGTAATAGCCCAGCATCCCGACATCGCCCGCCGCGGGCCGATCCCCGGCTTGCGCCTCCGGCTGATACAGGGTGGTGAAATGCGCCACCTGGTCGGGATCGAGCAGACTGTAGATCAGTGCGGGATGGCTGTGAACCGCGTAGCCCATTCCCAGCAAGGGTAGCCAGAATAGGCCGCAGCAGCACCAGAACAGCCGCGCCTCCCGTCGCACCAGCTTGGGAAAATCTTCGGCGATAAAAGACAGGATGGCCGGCAGGCGGCCCGGCCGGGTTCGATAGAGCTGCTGATAGCCGCGCAGGGCCAACTGATTCAGGCGTTCGAGCAGCAGCGGGCTGTATTCTCTTGCCCGCGCGATAGCCAGTTGCTGACAGAGTTGCCGGTAGGCGGCGGGAAAGGCGGCGGTGGCGAGAACGGCGTCGGGCCTGTCCCGGCGTTGTTCCAGCAGTTCCAGGCGCTCGGCGAAAACCCGCCAGAAAGGGGCATAGCGATCCTCGAAAAGCTGTTGTTTCACCCCTGTTCTCCCCGCAACCAGCGGGCGTTGGCCAGCAGAGCCGCAACGGCGTCGGCGTTGCGCTCACTGTAGAGCGCGGTTAGCAACTCCGCCAGTTCCGCCTGGCGCGCCGGGTTCAGCGTGGCGCTGCGTTCGCCGAAGTCGATAATCACGCGCTGTTCGGCCAGGCTCAGAGGGAACAGCGGTCGTCGCAAGGGTCCGGCCGGCAAGGGTATTGGCTCCGAGGGCCGCTCCCGGTGAATCACCACCGTACCCGCCGCCAGGTCGCCCAATCGCTTGAACTCCCGGTTCATCAGCATGCTGACCAGACCGAAACAGTAAAACAACGGCAGGAAATCGGCGGCGCGCAACAGGTTGCGGATGACCGAAGCGGACTCGTCGACGGGAGTGCCGTTGTCGTTGATGACCTGCAAGGCAAAGGCCTTCTTGCCGGGTGTGGCGCCATTCCAATAGATTTCGAACAGCACCGGATAGAACCATTCCAACAGGAATAAGCTCAGGAACCAGAAGCCGATGCCGGTCTCGCCCAGAAAACCGAGTCCTAGCAGTATCCCCAGCAGAACTGCATATTTGATCAGGCTGTCGATGAGCCAGGCCAGCGCGCGTGGCGCCGGGCCGGCCAGGCGCAGTTCGAGCGTGATTCCCTCCGGCGTTTCGACCGCGCGGAGGGTATCGAGCAGTTCAGCCGGTGGGAGCACGGTTGCTCTGTCCACGCTGGAGGAAATTGTCAGGCTTTAAGGAAAATATCCTTATAGCCGATATAGGTGGAGGCGATGAGCGTGGGGACGAGCACGAGTAAGCCTAACAGTACGGGGATGACGGCAATGACCATTAACACGAGCGCAATCAAGCCATAGATGAGAAAAGGCGCGATATTCCGCAGGCAGCCCCGAAAACTCAGTTTCATGGCTTCGACCGCCCCCAGGGAGTGGAACATGACCAGAGCGGGCGCGAACCAGAAGGCCATGACCAACGGTACGATCAGCGCCAACCCGATGAGGACGGCGATTATCCCGAGGTAGGCCACTTGGGCGGTTTCTTGCGGATTCGGTTCGGCGCCCGACTGGATGGCGCCGATCAGTCCGAAGATGTCGCGACCGCCTAACAGGAAAATCAGCAGCATGACGACGATGCCGATGACAAGGTAACCCAGGATATACAAGCCGCCTACAGCCGCCAGCGAGCCGGTATTGGTTTTGAAGCCTGCGAACAGGTGTTCGACTTTCAGGCGGTCGCCGGTGTCGAGCGCATAGCAACCGAGCATCAGTCCACCCAGAAAAATAGGAGAGAGAATCTGGGAGGCAATACTGCCCAAGGGCACCAATCCCAATAAGAACGTAATAGCGAACAGGATCAAGCTATTGACGATCCAGATCCAGGGGTCGAGTTTGAACAGGCCGAAACCATCGGCGATCCAGCCCCAGCCGCGGCCGGCGGGCGCCTTGCGCGGTTCGGTGAGCAGGCCGGCTTGAATGGGGTTGCCGGTGGTAAGCGGAGATTCGGGTGTGGCGTAGGGGTTTAAGTCGGTCATGAAAATCCTCGTCATGCAGGTTGGGTGAATTCGATAGCGGATGGAATACCACCTGGTATTCTTCCCATTAATCTAGCATAAGGTAAACTGTTATTCTGCTGGTGGGGTTGTGGAATTAGGTTTGCTTTTACCTTGATGGCCACCGAAATCGATAGGATTTGAAGCCAAAATACCTTACCAGCTAATCCCACCGTCCCGGAATAACAAACCCGCACTGCGGACAGGCGCCATCCACCAAATACACTGCGCGGGTCGCCCAGATATCCCGCGCCACCACTTCACAATTGCATTGAGGGCAGAACGTATTGCGCGCCGCCGGGCCGCAGGCCCGCTCCACATAAACATAATACAAGCCGGTCTCGCGGGCAATGGCCAGCGCTGCATTTAAAACCTCGGGATGGGTAGGTTTCGCCCGCCGCAGCCGATATTCCGGGGTAAAGCGCAGCAGATGCCAGGGAATGTGTGGCCCCAGGTCCCGCACGGCGGCGGCGATATTGCGCAAGGAATCCGGATCGGCGTTGAATTTCGGAATCAGCGGCGTGCTGATCTCCACCCAAACGCCCGCTGCGATAAAAGCGGCGATAGCCTCCAGCACCGGTCGGACCGGCGCGCCGGTGAGCGCCCGATGTTTATGCTCGTCCACGGCCTTCAGATCGACATTGACCGCCGCCAGCCAGGGACTGATCTGCGCTAGCGCTTCGGCTGTCAGAAAGCCGTTGGTTTTCCAGAGAATCTCGACGCCATGCGAACGACCGGCGGCAGCCAGCGCCAGAGTCAGTTCCGCCGCCAGACTGGGCTCCGAATAGGACAGCGCCAGGGCGGCATCCTGCTGTATCGCTTCGGCAACCAGGGCGGCCGCATTCACCGGTTTCGCCCGCCAGGGCGCTTCCGGTACCCGTCCGAACTGGGAGAGTCGATAATTCTGGCAATACAGGCAGGTAAAGCTGCAACCAGGCGCGGCCAGGGTGAGCACTTTACGACCGGGCCGGTAATGATAGAACGGTTTACGTTCGATAGTATGGGTATCCACTTAAGTCGGGACGCTTTACAGGCTGAGCCCGTAGGGGCGGTTCGCGAACCGCCCCTACGGGGTTTCCCTGGGAGCGCCGGCATTTTGCCGGCTGTTGACTGGCGTCGATGCCCTGAGGCCGGCGGGGACGCCAGCGCTCCCAGAGTCGGATTGTCCCGCCTTAAGTTGGTAGCCCGCGCGCGTCTCCACCCGAGACCAGAAACCGCATTTACAATTGGATGCGCTACGGGAAGCCGGATGTGAGCGTATCTTCGAGGAAACCGCCAGTGGCGTTAAGCTCGACAGTTACTGGAAACCGTCGAGTCGCTTGAGCAGCGCGGCATCGGCCTGAAAATTCTCACGCAAAATATCGATACCAGCAACGCCGGCGGACGTCTGATCTTCACCGTGTTCTCCGCAATCGCCGAATTCGAGCGCGAGATCATCCGCGAACGCACGTGAGCGGGCCTCGACGCCACGCGCTCACGCGGCCGCAAGGGTGGCCGCCCCCGCGCTTTGTCGGAGAAATATCTGAAACAAGCGCGCGCCCTGTTGGCGGATCTCGAAATCACGGTCGAGGACGTGGCACGACGACTCGGGGTCGGCCCGTCGACGCTCTATCGCTACCTGCCGGCAGCGCGCCACACGGCACAGCCAGCGTAGCCAGCGTAGCCAGCGTAGCCTGGATGGAGCGGAGCTGGCGGAGCGCAATCCAGGGTCACTCCGCTGGACCCCGGATTCCGGCCTTTGGCCTGCATCCAGGCTACGGTTGCCAGCGTTTCCGCCCCCACCCCCCACCCCCCACCCCCCTCAATCCGCGATCAGGCCAGGCCGGGTGATCAGTTCGGCGATGCCCTGAACTGCATTCAGCAGGACATCGTTGGCCGATTTATGGAGAATCGGAGCAACATCCAACGCACTTCGGGGAGCAAAGCGGGCAACCCATGCAGCCGGGTGAAACCACCCTCCCGATAGCGGTGGATTTGTTGACTGAACTGCTTGTTACATGGCGGCTGTGTTGTGCTATAAAGGAAACAAGTAGTGAAAATCCAAGGTAAACCGACCATGAACCAGTTGCTTGAGCGCATCAGCATCAATCCTAATGTCTGCTTCGGCAAACCTTGCATCCGAGGTACCCGTATCTGGGTATCCCTGATCCTTGATTATCTTGCCTCCGGCATGACGGTAGAGGAAATCATCGAGGAATATCCGCATTTGACTCATGAGGATATCCTGGCCGCTATTGCCTACGGGGCTGAGGCGGCGCGGGAGCGCATCATTTCGGTGCCGATAGAGCGGGTTGCATGAGATTCAAGCTCGACGAGAATATCGGCACTCGTGGCCAGGATCTTCTGCGCGCGGCTGGCCATGATGTCGAGACTGTTCCGGGACAGGATTTGTGCGGTGCAGCCGATGAAACGCTGTTCGAAGTCTGCCGGCAAGAGTCTCGTGTGCTAATTACACTCGATCATGACTTTGGCCAAGTGCTGCGCTTCCCGCCCGAATCTTCACACGGCATCGTGATTTTGGAACTACCGCCACGCGCTACATCTGATGCCCTGCTGAAGCGGTTGCAAGAATTACTTTCTGTACTGGCAACAAGGCCACTCGGGAGAGAACTGTGGATCATCGAACCGGGCCGGGTTCGTATTCATCAACGTGAGACGGAGTAGCAGAATCGGAGGGATAAGGTGGGGGAGCAAAATCCAACGCACTTCGGGGAACAGAGCGGGCAACCCGTGCAGCCGGGTGAAACCACCCTGTCGATAGCGGCGGATTTGTTGACTGAACTGCTTGGTTGCATGGCGGCTATGTTGTGGTATAAAGGTAATGAGGCTTGCCGCTGCCGTAGGCGGATGGAGGGAGCCGCATGGAAGGGGCGGTAGATGGCAAAAGACAAGACCTGACCCCTGTTTTCCGCTTGACCCCTGTTTTCCGCTCTCGACATTTACAATCAAAATGATTATAATCAATCGGATATGATTTGAAAGGAATTGTTATGAGCAACCGTGTTGTTACTGCCCATATCCCCCTTGATCTTGCCGAACAAGTTGACTTGCTTGCCGCGCAACTCGACCGTCCCAAGGGTTGGATCGTCCGGCAAGCGCTGACCTCGTGGGTCGAACTTGAAGCCAAGCGCTGTCAACTCACTCTGGAAGGTTTGGCCGATGTCGATGCCGGGCGCGTGGTCGATCATGCGTCTGTTACGGCTTGGGCCAAGAGCCTCGATCAACCGGGATGATCGCCATGGTGCTCAAATGGACGACGAGCGCCAACCGTGATTTGGTGCGGCTTCATGCCTTTCTCAATCCGCTCAATCCACGCGCCGCAGTTCAAATCGTGCAGCAACTGGTGGCGGCGGCGGAACGAGCTTGAAGACACAACAATCACTGTTTTGCGCATCTGGCATGGCAGGGAGGATCGTTAGCCCGTAGGTTGGGGTGAGGAACGAACCCCAACATGACACGCTCTCTCACCGCGTGGACCGTTGGGGTTCGCTCCGCTCACCCCAACCTACGCCGTCTTCGCCAACTGGAGCGGAGCTGGCGGAGCGCACAATCCAGGGTCACCCCGCTGAACCCCGGATTCCGGCCTTTGGCCTGCATCCGGGTTACTCCAAATCCGATAAGTCGGGCACATTTGTGTCCGCGGTGCACTGCCACAAACCGGGGACTCGTCGAGCAACGCTGGCACTTTTGCCCAACCTACTGGTTGTTTACGGCTAATGTGGGACTCGTCGGGCAACGCTGCTTTGCCCGACCTAATCGTTATTTTTCTGGAGTTACAAAAAGAAAACTTGAGAGCATGCCTTAGCGTACTCTTGCTGACTGGCCGCACGAATGATACTGCGGATAAGCTGCCCAATCCGGCGTTGCTGCTGGGGCCAGAAGAAGATAGGTGCAAAGGTATCACTTCGTGCAGCATGCTGCGCAGCGAGCACCAGAAAATCTTGATCATTCGTCAGCATAATTCGTTGTTCATGAAGCGCTTCAGCCAATAGCTCTGCATCGTTGGCTCCTTCCCGCCCGCGTTCCTGCACGGTAACAACATCTATACCTCGTTTTCGCAACGCCTCCACCAATGGTGCAATCACGTGTTCATCGGCATAGGCTCTGAGCACAGGTTAACCTTGGCCGGGATCAGAACAGACATCCCTTACCAGTTCTGGATATTGCTGCAGAAATTGCGCAATAAATTGCGCCTCGGACCGTGTTGCACTGTCGATTTGCTGGCGATGGTCCTCATAGTACGCCAGGGCTGAATACACCTGGGCCAGCGTTAAATGAGGATAAGCGTTCGCGGCAATTTCTTCCGGCGTAAATCCACCCTGATCGCGGGCAGCCACAATGTCACGCACCCGAATACGATGCCCTGCAACATGGGGTTCTCCACCCATTACAGTGGATATGCAAACTATATGAGCATACTTGGTCCGGAGTATCGCTGTTTCAGCGCTCATAGCAGATTCTCTGTACTGGCGAAATGTTGCCATGAACATTTTATCCCATCGATCTGCCAGCTTGATAGCGAGCATAGCCAAGCAGCCCGTAGCCCGTAGGTTGGGGTGAGGAACGAACCCCAACATGACACGCTCTCTCACCGCGTGTACCGTTGGGGTTCGCTCCGCTCACCCCAACCTACGATCTCCTAACGGCCCTCCTGACGGCTCAGCCGTTCAATACTGGTCACATAGCGCATACGCTGCTCCTCCTGCAACTGTTTAAGTTCAACCTGAAAACGGATTTCCAGCCAGCGTAGCCAGCGTAGGATGCGGTGAGCCAGCGTAGGATGCGGTGAGGTACGAACCGCATCGGTCGCGTGGGGGCGTGACGCGAGCGATGCGGTTGGCACCGCATCCTACGACACTGTAGCCGGAGGAACTTGGATTGCGCTTCGCCAGCCCCGCTCCATCCAGGCTACGCCGGCTGCCCCCGGTCGCTGCTGATTCCATGAATCAGGGTCGTTGCCGAAGCCATTCGGAAAGATCTTCAGGGGTTTGGAAATCCAGTAGTGCTTCGCCCAGAGCATCCAGTTCAGCCATCGGTAGCGCCTGAATCCGAATTTCCTGCGCTGAGCCGACACTGCCCAGCCGGCGTCTTAACATACGCAGTATCATTGCGATCTGGTATTGGCGGCCTTCTTGGCGGCCTTCCTGGCGGCCTTCCTGTCGACCTTCCTGTCGACCTTCCTGGCGACCTTCCTGGCGGCCTTCCTCAAAAACATCTTGGTAGAAACGGGTTTGTTTCAACTCTACTTCTGTCAGGTTCAACATGGTGCGGATCTCCTCCCGCGTCAGACGGGGTAGTTTATAGACCATGATAGTTTCGATCAGATCGGCCAGCGCCCGCCAAGCCGTTGTATCGCCCTGTGGAGGGCATTGCGCCAGCAGGGTCTGTGCTTTGGCGACAGCGGCAGGGGGTTCCTCGATGATCAACTGAAGCAGTTGTAGACCCTGGCTGGGGGCGGGATGATGCAACAGATCCTGGAGATAGATCCGACGCACCCAGGGCAGGTCCAGCAGGGGCCGATAGGCTTCATCGACAGGGCTG
>CAIMUS010000222.1 GCA_903844665.1 uncultured Pseudomonadota bacterium | reverse complement strand
TGCCTTTGAAACGGGCCAGCACCTGTTCCACCGGTCCGCCGGGCGCAATCTGGACGATGGCGAAATTGATGGCGACGATCCCAACCAGGGTCAGGGGGATGAGGGCAAGGCGGCGGACGATGTAGGCGAACACAGGATTACCGTTATCACAGAGTGCTCAGTTCAGCAGGTTCGAAGGGTGGGCGCCGCCGCCAGCAACTGACCGTCCAGTGCAGCCAGCCGCTCCGAACAGGGAAACAGGCCCGCGGGTCGCAAATGATCAGCATACAGCAGAGCTTCGGTTAATACCGTTTAATTCTATAATGAAATGAACCATCGATTCCTGGATTTTGCTGCGTTCTATCCAGACGGCTTATTCTAACCCGCATCCATTTTAGGTATTTTATCCACTTTGCCGCCACTTTCATTGCGGTTTTAATCGAACAGCAACAGCGCCCGCTCCTTCCGATTGAAGATAAAAAATTATAAAAGTTGTGATTGATAATCACATTAATATGACCTAGCCTTTAAAGACCGGGCCTTTCCCCTTTAAACTCACATAGAGGTCAGAACCATGTTAAAGCACTCCAGCCGTCTGAAACCGTTCGCTCTCGCCGCCGCCTCATTGCTGTTGGCCATGCCGGCCGCCCACGCCGTGCCGATCACGTACATAGCTTCTTTGAGCGGACCCAACGAGGCTCCGCCGAATGCCTCTCTCGGCACCGGTAGCGCTATCGTCACTCTCGATCTGGACATCGACACCCTGCGCGTCCAGGTCACGTTCTCCGGCCTGACGGGGAACACTACTGCGGCCCATATCCATTGCTGTACGGCGGTACCCGACGCCGGCACCGCCGGTGTCGCTACACAGACACCGACGTTCGCCGGTTTTCCGCTGGGAGTAACGAGCGGAACTTACGACCATACGTTCGATATGACACTCGCATCAACCTACAATCCGGCCTTCGTTACCGCCAACGGCGGCGTGGCAGGCGCGGAGGCTGCGCTGGCCGCGGGACTCGGGGCGGGAAAGGCGTATTTGAACATTCATACTACGTTCCGCCCCGGAGGCGAAATTCGTGGATTTTTAGTGCCGGAACCTGAATCCTTTGCTTTGATGGGCATTGGTCTCGTGGGTATTGCGGTTGCCGCGCGGCGTCGCAAGGTCGGGGAATAATCTACGTAGAGCGGAATAGGCTGCAAAGCCGTATTCCGCATTCCACCCTACGCGAGCTATTAATCGAACCTTACCACCTCGATGCCCAAGGCCTCGGCGGTTTGAAGCATCACCCGATCGGCGCTGGCAAGACAGTTGGCGCCCAACTCGCAGGCAATACTAAGGTGGATCGCGTCCAGGGTCCTCAGTGGATATTCGCTCAAGCGGGCCATCAGAACGATAGCGCCATGCACTTGGTGATTATCGACAGAATGCGAAATCAGAAATCCCTGAGCTATATCGTCCTGTAAGGTTACGAATGCCTGTTGTTCCAGGGCTATGGAAAGCTCACCGGCCCGGCGCCGCCTGGCGAGAAGACAGCGCATTTCCACCAGGGTTAATGTACTGATATGGGTATCGTCCTGGTTTTGTATCCAAGCGGCGAAGTCTTCCGAACGCGGTTCGTTCAGGTACCACTTGGCCAGCGCGGAAGTGTCCAGGTAGACCATGGTTCAGCGTTCAT
>CAIMUS010000221.1 GCA_903844665.1 uncultured Pseudomonadota bacterium | reverse complement strand
CGGGTATCTATCATCGGGATGGCTATCCGGTCGATCCCGAACTGCTGCGGCGCATGACTGAACTCATCGCCCATCGTGGACCGGATGGAACCGGGTACTGGGTTGACGACCCGGTGGGAATGAGCCATCAGATGTGCCATACCACGCCGGAATCGTTGCATGAACTGCAACCGCTGGTCGATGCAGCGGGCAATCGCTGCCTGACTTTCGATGGTCGGATTGACAACCGCGAGGATTTGAAGTGTGCGCTCGAACAGAGCGGCGTGGCGCTCCGAACGGATACTGACGCGGAACTGGTGCTGCAGGCTTACGCCTGCTGGGGTGAGCAATGCCTGAAATGGCTCATCGGGGATTTTGCGTTTGTCATCTGGGATGGCCCTGGCCGCAAGCTCTTTTGCGCCCGTGACATTCAGGGTATTAAACCGTTTTATTATTATCTGGATAAGCATTTATTTCTGTGGGGATCCGAGATACGACAAATCTTTGCCGTTCCCGTTGTTGTTAAGCAGCCGAATTTAGGGATGGTCGGAGAGTATCTCATCGACCAGGTTACCAGCCTGGAGGAGACGCTCTATACCGATATTATGCGCCTGCCGCCGGCCCATTATCTGATGATCACGGCAGAGCGGATCCGTAAAGTGCGCTATTGGGATATCGACCCCGCCAGAGAAATCCGGTATTCGACCGACCAGGAGTATGCCGAGCATTTTCTGGAAGTCTTCCAGGAAGCCGTCCGCTGCCGCCTGCGATGCCAGACTAAGGTCGGAGCTTGTCTGAGTGGTGGACTGGACTCATCTTCGATAGTCGGCATGGTACAGTCGCTTTACCGGAAGGGTATTGTCACCGATCCAGGCTTCGAAACCTTTTCGCTGGTGTTTCCAGGCTTAACCTGTGACGAAAGTTCCTATATTCAAGATGTGGTTGACAAGTGGCACTTAAAATATAATTATGTTCATCCTCTGGCGCCTGACTATGATTACTGCATCCAGCAGATAAATAAATATTGTGATATTCCGGATGCCCCTAATTCGAGTATGAGTGTTCCTATGGAACAATCAGCCCAACAGAGAGGATTTCGAGTACTTTTAGATGGCTTAGGTGGAGATGAATGGTTTACCGGCAGCAATTATCGCTATGTAGACCTGTTATACCAGTTTAAATTGATATCTCTTTTTCAGCAATTTTTTTCTGATTTAAGTGTAAAGTCTCAATTATTATTTTTAAGGTTCATACTAAAATCCATTCTGCCAGAAAGATTAGTAAAAAGAATACTTAATATGAAAAAACAACGCCATATTTATAAGTGGATCAAAGAAGATTTCGCAAGAGCTATCTGCTTATTAGAGAGAACTGATACAGTGATGAATCAAGGTCGGTTTAAAAGCTTTGCACAGGCTGATATTTATCGGCTGCTTATTGATGGTTGGCGTATTTATGCACTCGGAGTGGTGGAACGACAAGCATCCAATTCACAAGTTGAATATCGCTTTCCATTTAATGATCAGCGCCTTATTGAATTTGCCTTGGCCTTACCGGAAGAACAACGCTGGCGTGCCAATAAAACTAAATTTATACTTCGCAACGCAATGCGGGAATTCTTACCAGACAGTGTTCAGCAACGGACCTCCAAGGCCGAATTTTCTCCTGTAATCATGCAACTCTTGACAACCCAATTTATCCAAAATATTTTCAATTCATTGCCTACCCTATTTGGCAAATTGACAAAGGACGAGTGGATTCTCTCAATGTATAGAGAGATGTATCGTTCTTATGTGGAAAGAAACCAAGTATACACTTTTAATATCTGGATTTTATGGAACACATTTGCGATCTATCTCTGGCTAAATACTGTTTTTCCAGATTTTTCCCAACCCAAATGAGGAAGTAACAATGACTAACTCGACGCCATCAAAAACAACTCATGCACAACAGCTTCACTCCAAGAGCGAAGTAGGGAAAAAACCGTATTCGCCTCCTCAGCTTATTGAATATGGTGATCTTGTAGAAATTACAGGAGGTTCTGGTTCCTCCGGAAGCGACCATCGAAACTCGAAACAACCTCATTAAACGGAAATTACTTTAAGGCGGAGGAACGAATGGAGCACAACTGAACTCCACCGTTTAGGGTGGATCTCAGTGAATTTTAGAGGATGGATTCTCGTTCTCGCAGTCAGCCGCGCATGTACCGGCGCCAGGGAGCCAGCAACAAGCCACCCAAACCCAGCAGCAACAGCGAGGCGGGCTCCGGTATGGCGGCACCGACATAGAAGTGACCCAAAGCCGGCCAATTATCATGTGGATACTGGGAGCCTTCAATGGTGAGCGAAGTGATGGGAGCGGCGCTGGTAAACCCGCAGAAATCCGAACCCATCAAGGAGACGGTTGTCCCATCGCTCAAGGTGACGGTGACCAACTGCGGAATGACATTACCGAGGTCTCCAGTGCTTGCAAAGATGCCGCCGAGCGCCGTAACCGAGGCGCCGGTGAAGGTGATGGTCAGGTCATCCGTGGGGTCGGTGGGGTCGTACGTAGATAAGAATCCAGGAAGTGAATATAAACCGTCGGGCGCCGATGCGGTCCAACTATAACCATTCACAGGGCCATAGTCTTGACTTAGCGTCCTGTCAAGCGGGTCACCAAATTTATAACGGTTGAAATCCTCCAGGTAGTAACCCGGCTGCAACTGCGTCAGGAAACTCGCTTCGGTGGTGTATACTCCGGCGACGGACGCCAGCGGCGCTTGAGCCAGAAACAGGAGCGCAACAAGATATTTTTTCATGGAATCACCTTTGATTCTCGTTGAACAAACGGAGCATAGGAAAATAAATTTTTCACAGTATAGTAAAGCATTACTAATGCTGTATAACAAGATGTGCAACTTTTCTTTACAGCAAACTGGCTTAGACACAATATATTGTAGTTCGTCATCCATATCTACCTAGATGTAGACCGGAGCAATTGGATCACCCATGGCCGCAAGCAGACTTAGTTGTTTCGCTGTGGGTGCCAAACACCTAATGAGCCTACATTTAGTTTTTGATTTTAAATTGTATACTACATGTTGTATTTGGTTCGCAAAAAAGTTGCACACTCAGGGTTTACTGAAGATTGGTTTCCACAAAAAGTCTTGAAGAACCCAAAATTTGAGCGAACGGTAAGTGGCTCTTTAGATTTTCCAAATTCTCTGTCAGGTGAGTATATGTATGACGTCTTCGGGTTCATTGTAAAAAGTAATATCGCTTTTCCTGAGATACTATCTGTTAAAGAAGATAAACCGGATTTTATCTTTGATTTTTTTGCTGATCGGGAAATAAATTCTACTAATTACGAGTGGTTTCATCAATACGAGAACGAAAAATTCTGTTATCGCGTAGCCAGACGGGATTCCAATTTCATTATCCGTTTTATCGAACTGGCAGATTTTTTTTTATCTCTCGATCTAAGCGCGGTGCACTGCTATAGTAAATCCGCTATTCCCCTGGAAACGATCAGGCACTTGTTCCTGGATCAGGTTTTTCCAATGGTCCTGAGCGAGAAGGGAAAAACGATATTGCATGCCAGCGCCGTAGTCACTCCTATCGGGGCGATCATTTTTCTCGGTGAGTCCGGTCAAGGCAAATCCACTCTTTGCGCTGCTTTTGGTCAGCAGAGTTTCGCCGTCCTGACCGATGATTGCCTGCTCCTGGAGCAGCAGGGGCACAGTTTGCTCGGTATTCCGAATTATCCCGGCTTGCGCCTGTGGCCTGATACTGTTGCCGGATTATTCAATGATCAGCCCTCACTTCGTCGGATGGCTCATTATTCCGATAAAAAGCGCCTGGAAAGCCATGACAGCCCGATTCGCTTTTGCAGTGAGCGAGTTCCAATAAGGGCTATTTACAGTCTGGCTTCTACTGAGAAAATGCCCGTTGCCGCTCCTATTACAATTCAGCCGCTCGGGCCGGCGGAATCGCTTATCGAATTAGCTAAACACCGTTTCTGTTTAGGTATTGATGATATCGATAAGCTCAGAAAGAATTATCAGGGGTTGAGTTCGATCGTTAAATCGCTAGGCGCTATTCATCGCCTGTATTATCCCCGCGATCTGACTCTACTGCCCAGGGTAGTGGCAACCGTTTTGGAGCATAGCCAGCATGGAAGGGAGGCTGCCATCGAGAGTGTTATTCAGTAGGAGCGAGCTTGCTCGCGAATCCGGCCGGATTGCCGCCGTGCGTTCCTTTCGCGCGCAAGCTCGCTCCTACCGGCCACTTATACTGCGGTTCTCGGGGCGCATAGCCGACCAGGGCAGCGCTATAGCGATACAGCAGGCCGTGGTGCAGTTTCTGTTCAAGCGGCTGATTGGCGCTGGCGGCACTCATGGCTTGCCCTGTTGCCGGCGCCTTTGCAGTCGTCGAAATCCCCAGAGGAACGGCCGTAGCAGGAAATACAGCGGAAATAGCCGATCCGGCAGCCGAATAACGGCATAATCTTCGGTACGCAAAGATAAGCAATACACGCTACGCCATTTATAAGCGAATTCCGGGCGGAGCTTGAGCATATAGGGGAGATGCGCCAGTTGCCTTCCGACGGAATCGTCCCAAAAAAGGCGACCCCGCAACAATGCGCGGCGTGCCCGTTTGACCAGGGTTGATACGACAGGGTCCTGCTGCGCCAGGGCGGCTATCGAGGACGGCAGAGGGGTGTCGAGCATCTCATGGGCCAGCAACACCCCTTGCGCCAGCATCCGCGAGACCCCCAACTGCTTGGCTCGAGTGATGACCTGCTCCATCTCTATCCCTTGCTCCGGGACCAACAACTGCGGAATATCACACAGCCATTTCAGTCGGCTCCACTCGGAGATCGCGCCATGGACGCACAAATACAGCAGGAGTTCTTCCCCCGGTAATGAGGCCATGGTGACGCCACCGATCGTGAGCGGTAACCGCTTTTGCCAGGCATCCTCGAAGCTTAGGGGAAACAATAAGGGGTTCTGAACCCATTGCCAATGAAGCTCTACTATAATCCCTTGAGTGCTGTGCTTATAAACTGAATGATGGTTGATCTTGAAATGCGCCGCTGTCTGGGTAGGGCCGAGCTCGCAAGAGGGTAGCAAACGGGTATAACCCGCTTGCAGCAAAACGCGCTCCGCCTCCCCGAAACGGGCGGGTTCTACCAGCAAGTCCAGGTCGCCGCCCTGGCGCAGCGCCAGGCTGCCATAGGCAGTAAGCGCCAGTACGGGTCCTTTGAGGGGAATGACTCTGATACCGGCTTGCTCCAGGCGCTTTACCAAACGGGCCAGTTCGGCGGAAAGCTGTAAAACGCTCCAGGTATTGGCTTCAACCCGCTGGCGGAGAGCGTTTTGCAACTCAACGGACAGGGCTAGGTTCGGCGTAGCACGCAGGCAGTGCCAGACCAGCGGCGCTATCTGGTGCTGGTCCAGCCGATCAAGAAACAAATTCCAATTCAGTGGCTCCCGCAGCAGGCTGGCAACGCGGCTATGGTCAGAGGGAGGCAGGGTTTTGCGCGCACATAGCAATAGCAGGCGCATTTCTGGGGTGATTGTCGATATATTCATTTTATTTTATATAGCGCGATTGCCCTGCCAAGCCAAGTCCTGATGCAGTTTCACCACCTCGCCGACGATGATCAGCGTGGGCGCGCGCGCTTCGGCTGCCCGCACCCGCTCGGGCAGGGTGGCCAGCGTGGCGACATGGACCCGCTGCCGGGGAGTGGTGCCCTGTTCGATCAGCGCCGCGGGAAAATCGGAAGGCAGGCCATGGGCTATCAACCCGGCGCAGATGATCTCGATGCCGTGCAGGCCCATGTAAAACACCACCGTCTGGTGGGGCTGCACCAAGCTTTCCCAGTTCAGATCGACCGAGCCATCTTTGAGATTGCCGGTGACGAACAGGCAGCTTTGCGCATAATCCCGGTGGGTGAGCGGGATACCGGCGTAGGCGGCGCAGCCGGAGGCCGCGGTAATGCCGGGCACTACCTGGAAGGGAATGCCTTCGCCGGCCAGGGTCTGGATCTCCTCACCACCCCGACCGAAAATGAACGGATCGCCGCCCTTGAGACGCAGCACCCGCTTGCCCTGTTTGGCCAGCCGGGCCAGCAGTGCGTTGGTCTCCTCCTGCGGTAGGGTATGCTGATTGCGGGCCTTGCCCACGTAGATGCGCTCGGCGTCACGCCGGGTCAGTTCCAGAATGGCGGGATTGATCAGGCGGTCGTACAGCACCACGTCCGCCTGCTGCATCAGGCGCAGCGCCCGAAAGGTGAGCAGATCGGGATCGCCGGGACCGGCGCCTACCAGATAGACTTCACCCATGGGAGGCGGCTCCATTCCCCGCTCCAGGGCGTCGGCCAGCGCCGCGCGGGCCGCGCCCTCGCGACCGGACAAGACCAGTTCGGCAATCGGGCCTTGCAGGACCTGCTCCCAGAAGGCCCGCCGTTGCGGCGCCGGAATCCGCTGCTTGACCTGCTCACGGAAGCCGGCCACCAGCGCCGCCAGGCGGCCATAGGCGGCGGGAATCAGAGATTCCAGCCGGCCCCGCAGCAGGCGGGCCAGGACCGGCGAGGAACCGCCGGTGGACACGGCGATCAGCACCGGCTCACGGTCGATAATGGCCGGCATGATGAAACTGCACAGTTCCGGTCGATCGACCACATTGACCGGGATGGCCCGCGCCTGACAGAGTTCGGACACCTGGCGGTTGACGACTTGGTCGTCGGTCGCGGCGATCGCCAGCAGACAGCCGTCCAGATCGGCCGGCGAGAAGGCCGCCCGCCGATGGCCGATCCGACCCGCCTGATGCAGCGCCTGCAAGGTTTCGCCAAGCCTTGGCGCCGTCACGGTAACCCGGCCGCCGGCTTGCAGCAGGAGATCGACCTTGCGGGCGGCTACCGCGCCGCCGCCCACCACCAGGCAGGGCCGGTCACGGATCTGCAGGAAAACGGGAAGAAAGTCCATACCTCAGTTACAGCGCATCGCAGACAGTAAGGTGGGCGCCGCCCACCATTTAATGCAAAATCAAACGGTTAAGCCAAGTAGTACCTTTTCCGGGCCTTGCCCGGTATGGCGCCGTATCAATCTTACCAGCAATTCCCGCTCTAATGCATCGACACCTATCGCTAATTGATCAGTAATTACGCAAGAATCATAACGACAAAAACTACCCTTGACTTCCTCGGAAGCCATAATGAACCGCTCTCATTTTAACCACTTTCTTTCAACACT
>CAIMUS010000220.1 GCA_903844665.1 uncultured Pseudomonadota bacterium | reverse complement strand
TCTCTCAGGAAAAGTTGCCGATTTACCTGGGATTCTTTGAGTTCGTGCATAACGTCAGGCGCCGCGGTCGGGCCTTGTTGGGATCGCTCTTGGACACCCTGTTGCAGCCGGTAGCATGTCCTCAAAACCCAATATGAGCCTGAAAATTTACTCGGTGCGGAGCCAATGGTGATTTTCATGGCAACCTACGAGCTACGCGCTCATGGTAATCTACGAGTTAAACCATTATGAAGGCGCGACAACTGTTCCGGTACAAAGGCAGGCAAGAGGAAGTGATTGTGGAAATGGTGGTTTGGGCCTTGCCAGCGGCTACAACAGAGCGGCCTCATAGTATCAAGTATCGGCTTTACTGTGGTCGGGCTGGGAAATGTCTGATACGTTACGACAACGAAAGCGGCAAGGGCGACCATCGGCATTACGCCGATCATGAGCAAGCGTATCCCTTCAAGTCGTTGGACGAACTGCTGGCCGACTTTCGTGATGATTGCGTCCGCTTGGCGGGTTGGAGGTGGTGATGAACCGGATCGAGATTGTAGTGATGAGACCGTATGCAGCCTTGGATGCCTTTGCTGAAACCTGGCGAAAGGCGGAAGCCGGTGAGCAAATTACGCCGCAACTGGTGTTCGGCAGCTTGCGGGAATTGTTTTCCGCGATTACGGAAAAACGGCTGGAACTGGTGTGCTATGTGGCTGCTCATGAGGGATTGAACATCCAGCAACTCGCACAGGGTTTGCGTCGGGATTATCAGAATGTCTTTACCGACGTTAAGGAATTGGTTGAAATTGGATTATTGGAAAGAAGCAAACAAGGGCAACTGACCGCGCCTTTCGATGAAATTGTAATCCGCGCTGAGATACGAGATGCAGCCTGAAAAGCCATTTGTGGGCTATGTCTCAGCGAGAACAGCTGTGAAAATGGGGTCACGCGAAAACGGCGGAAAACGAAACGAAAACGAGGTCAGTGTGGCTAAATGTACTCTGACCCCGTTTTCAGCGTTTTCAGCGCTACAACCGGTCCAAGGGGCTGTCAACGCCCTGGCCACCTTTGTTCAGGACGTGAGTATAGATCATCGTCGTGCTCACGTCTTTATGGCCGAGTAGTTCCTGTACCGTGCGGATGTCATAGCCCGCCTGCAATAAATGGGTAGCGAAGGAATGGCGGAAGGTATGACAACTGGCCGGCTTGGTGAGTGCGGCTTCCCGCACGGCCTGCTTGACTGCCCGTTGCAGGGATTTCTCATCGAGGTGATGACGACGTTCGCGGCCGCTGCGAGGATCAATCGAGCGATTGGAGGCAGGAAACACATATTGCCAGCCCCACTCACGGCCGGCGTTGATGTATTTCCGCTCCAATGCAAAGGGTAAATAGACTTCGCCAACACCAGCCGCCAAATCCTGTTCGTGCAGTGCCTTAACCTTTTCCAGATGCTGCTGTAAGGGTTCGCTCAGCGATTGCGGCAGCATTGTGACTCGATCCTTCTGTCCCTTGCCATCGCGCACGATAATTTGCCGGTAAGCGAAATCCAGGTCTTTCACCCGCAAGCGGACGCATTCCATCAGCCGCAAACCGGACCCGTAGAGCAAACCAGCCATCAGCCAGTGCCTACCGTTCAGCCGGGCCAGCACGGCGCGGACTTCAGCCACGGTCAGAACCACCGGCAGGCGCGCGGGCCGCTTGGCGCGTTCAAGCCCCTCCAGCCAACCGAAATCCTGATCCAGTACTTCACGATACAGGAATAAAAGTGCCGCTAATGCCTGGTTCTGGGTAGATGCCGCCACCTTTCCCTCGACAGCCAGATAGCTCAGGAACTGTTCAACCTCCTGCGCGCCCATGGTCGCGGGATGTTTCTTGTCATGGAACAGGATGAAGCGTTTGATCCAGTCAACGTAGGCCTGTTCGGTGCGGATACTGTAGTGTTTCAGTCGGATTTTATCGCGCACCTGGTCGAGCAGACGGGGCTTGTCAGGCATGATGGGATGGTGTATACTTTGCTACGAAGTGGTGTCTTTTCGTGGATACAGAATAGTCGAAACAATGGTTTCGATCAAGCTTGTCAGGTTAGATACTACTTTTGGTGTAATTTAAGACGCCATTTAGGGTGTCTAATTCATGTTAGGGCGAATGAATTTTTCTCTCCCTCCCGACCGAGTGTCTGGGGTGGTAACAACCGGCACATGGGGTGCGATAAGAGCGGCCCGGCCGGTGGCAACATGAACCCGGTGTGTGCTGTTTCAAGATAGGGCGGTGGTTCGGAAACGGTGAGTTTCTGGAAACCACGTTCGCCCTAACTGAACGCTCCAGCCGACCGTGCTACGCCGGCGGCTGAGCTTAGAGCGTTAGGCTGCTACTTTAGAGACCGTCATGAAATTCATCGTAACTATTGATAGAGATGAAGATGGTGTCTGGGTTGTTGAATGCCCGGCCATTCTGGGTTGTGTCAGCCAGGGTAGCACGAAAGAAGAAGCTTTAACGAATATTCAGGAAGCGATTCAACTTTGTTTAGAGGTACGGGCGGAACGAGGCTTACCCTTGACCGTTGAGACACAGCAAGTTGAGGTGATAGCGTAATGTCTTATCTTCCTCGGCTGAGTGGAAAAGAAGCCGTCAAGGTATTCGAAAGATTTGGTTGGGAAGTTGTGCGACGCCGGAGCAGTCATATCATTATGGTGAAAGAAGGACACATGGCAACGCTTTCTGTCCCTGATCACAAAGAAGTTGCCCAGGGCACGTTGAGAAGCCTTATCCGTTCAGCAGGAATCACTGTTGCAGAGTTTACCGAGGCATCGAAAGAACTGTAAGGCCTAACCCAGCGCTGCAGCCGACCGGCTACGCCGGCGGCCAGCAATTCCCGCTCTAATGTACCGACGCCGGTAGCTAATTGATCAGTAATTACGCAAGAATCATAACGACAAAAACTACCCCTGACTTCCTCGGAAGCCATAATGAACAGCTCTCATTTTAACCACTTTCTT
>CAIMUS010000219.1 GCA_903844665.1 uncultured Pseudomonadota bacterium | reverse complement strand
TCCAGTCAGCCAGGACGCGGAGGAAGTCGGCATCGGCCAGCGCCGATTCGCCCTGCTGGAAGAAGGCGTCCAGCGTCCCTTGACCGGCGCTCCAGGCGCGCCCGGCGCGGGTCAGTTGCCGTTCCAGCGTCGCCAGGTCCACCGCTTGCCGGTCGGCCAGGTCGAGCAATTTGGGATGGCCCTGCACCAGCCGCAGCGCCTCCAGCACCACCTGCCGCTGGTGGTCGCGCTGCCGACCGTCGGTGATCCCCTCGCCGCGCAACAGCCGGCCCAGGTTGGGCAACTGCCGGATTAACAGGGCGGCTTCGTCCAGGCTGAGGGCGTGAATGGGCAGTTGCAACAGGGCGTTGGGATAGAGGCCGGGAATGACCGGGCGAATCCGCGAGGTCAGGATCACCCGACTGATGCCCCGGTGATTGAGCAGCGCCGCCAGCAGCCGGCTCCAACGCTCGTCGCGCCACTGGCCTTCGGGACGCAGCAGCGATTCCAGGTTGTCCAGGACGATGAGGATGCCGCTGCGTTCCAGCAGTTCTGTCAGCCAAGGCAGGAAGGCGTCCAGGTGTTGGGCGTTTTCCACCACCTGGACCATTGCAAAGTCCGGCAACTGCCGTTCCATCGCCAGCGCGAAATTGAGCAAAGCCTGGCTGATGTCCTTGCCCAGTTCCGGCGCTTGATACCAGACATAGCCCTGAAACCGTTGCAAGCCTTCGTAGTGATAGGCGAGTTCCAGCGCACAGGACGTCTTGCCGGCGCCGGCCATGCCGTAAAACAGCACGCCGGCTTGACCGCTTTGCGGCGCCAGCGACTGGCTGGCCTGGGCCAGCACCCCGACCCGGCCCACGAATAGGGGCGGTTCGTCGGGAAAGCCCGCCAGTCCCGTGGCGGGCGGCTTAAAGCTCGTCTCGGTCTGCCGGGGCGCCCGCAGGCTCAGGTCCGCCGCCGCCGCGCCAAACAACGCTGGGGTGGTCACCGCCAGGGGCGGGCAGTCGGCGCTCGCCAGCGCCTCCGGCAGGGCCAATTGCAAGGCGCGGGCCAGCGGTTGCCCCTGCTCCAGCACGCCCCGGTACAGCCGTTCGCCCAGGTCGATGGCGAAGGCGTCGCCGACCGGGTAGCGCATCGCCAGCACCGCGCAGTGCAGATTCTCGACCAGCGTTTGCGCCAAGGCGGGCAAGGGCTCAGCAGCCGCCGTTGCCTCGACGCTGCCGGGTTCTTCAGCCCGGCGGGTCGGCTCCAGACCCAACCAGCGCAAGGTTTCCGCCACCGTCGCCGCCGCCGACAGACAGGCCGACAGCGTCACCCATTTCAGGCGACCCCGGCCCGGTCGCAGTAGCTTGACGAGTTCCGCCGAACTCACCGTATCCGGTCGCCCGTCCGCCTGCTCCAGCACCAGCTTCGCCGCCAGCCCATGCCCGGAGAAGTGCACCACATCCCAGCCCTCGCCCTCCGCCAGCAGCGACCCCAGGGCCGCCCGCGTCACCCCGTATTGCAACACCCGCAAGTCAATCGCCCAGCCCCGCTCTGCCGCCAGGCGTCGCAGCAGCGTCTTCAGCCGATAGCGTTCCTGCCGCAGGTTCAAGGCGCTCGCCCCGGTCGGCAGGCTGAACACCGCCAGCACCCGCAAGCGGTCGCCTACCGGTTGCAACCGCACCGGCGCCGGCTGACCGACCTCGAACACCAGGCTCACCTCCTGCACCGCCAGCGGCTTACCCCCGGCATGAGCCAGTTCCAGCGGCAGATAGCACAAGCCGGCGGCGGCGGGCGTAGCGTCCAGAATCTGCACCCGCACCGTCACCGGCGCCTGCGCCACCAGCGCCGGCGCAATCGGCCCCAGCACCTGTTCCCCGATCCAGGCGCCCAGTTCAGCCAGCAGCCGCGTTTCCTCCGCCTGCCGCTTGTCGGGGGCGACCCGCCGGTCCAGATAGCCGTACAGATCGAGCAGGGCTTCATAGCGCCAGTCGGCGGGATCGAGCGCGACCGTATGATCGGCCAGAAAGGCGCCGTTGGCGTCGTGCAGACGCCAGTACCAATGGGCGCTGTCGCGGATGTCGAGGGCTTGCAGCAGCAGGGTGGTGGTCATGGAAAATTCCTTGTGGGCGCTCTTGATCGTTGCGCGAGTATAATCTTACCCCATGAACCACGATCAAAACTTCAAGAATCTGATTCTGGACTATTTGCGACCGTCGCTGGATTTCTTCGCCAGGCCGGAAGCGGAGTTCATCCCCGAAGATGCCCGCATTTTGCCGGTGCGGCAGGAGCAGTTGCAGGACCGCTTGGGCGACCGGTTCCGCGAACTGGATACGCCGCTGCTGGTAGAATGGCAGAACGGTCGAGAGGCGGTGATCTTCATCCTGGAAGAGGAGAGCGATCCGGGGCGGTTTTCCATCCATCGGTTAGCCCGTTACTGTCTGGATCTGGCTGAGTTGCTGGGGATGGACCGGGTGGTGCCGGTGGTGATCTTCCTCCGGCCGGGCCGCTATCCGCAGGAACTGGTGCTGACCAGCGGCCGGCGGGTCTATCTGCAATTCAGTTATCTGGTATGCGACCTGGGACGGCTGCCGGTGGACGATTACCTGGACAGCCACAATGTGGTCACGCGCATTCTGTTACCGTTGATGAAGTATGCCCGCAGGCGGCGGGTCGAGGTGTGCCTGCGGGCGCTGGAAGGGTTGATAGAATTGGAGTCCAACTGGGACAAGCGCTTGAAGTATACTGAGTTTGTCACGCAGTATGCGAAACTGAAGGGGTCCGAAAAGGCCGAACTTCAACATCGTCTAGCACAGAGCAAATATCGGGAGGCAGCCATGGGTATGATCCAAGAGGCACGTGAGGAAGGTATCAAGCAGGGCATTCAGCTAGCACAGAGCAAATATCGGGAGGCAGCCATGGGTATGATCCAAGAAGCGCGTGAGGAGGGTATCCGGCAGGGTATCCAGCAGGCTCGGCAGGAAGGTTTACTCGAAGCCATCCAGCTTGTCCTGGAAGTCAAATTTGGCGTGGCTGGCTTGGCATTGATGCCGGAGATTCAGGCGATTCAAGATCCTGATCTGATGAGAAAGATCAAGGAAGCGTTGCGGACGGCCAACAGCCCGGAGGAAATCCGCCTCCTCTGGGAGCCGCCGACGAGTCATTGAGCCTGGGAGCGCCGGTGTCCCCGCCGGCTTGCCGGCCGGAGGCCGGCGCTCCCAGAAAACCCCTAACCTTGCCGCCACCATCCACCCAGAGGAGATTTCGTACAGGCTCCAAGTTCCTGACATTTTGGCGTTCCCGCTGGCCGGATATACGGATCCGTTAAAACTGGGCGTGCGGCTATACGAAGATGTTTGCGTCCCCTTCCTGCCGGTTCTGGAATTCGTGGTAGACGAAGTCGAGGAGAATACCGGCGAAGGCTTTACGGATGCGCTCGTCGCCCATCACCTGGCCGGCCATCTCGTGGTAGCGGTCGAGACCTTCGATCACATTGTCCATCAGGATGTCGTTGCAGTCGCCCAGGGCGAATTGCTCCTTGCTGTTCATCGCCGCCTGGCGGGCGAGCGTTTCGTTCTCCAGCATTTTCCCTTTGATGTGGTTAGCGTAGCCCAGCAGATCGGCGTCCGAGAGTTCCCCTTCGAACAGTTTGTTGAGTTCGTTGATGAGGGCGGCGAGCGTGGTGGGTTTCGGCTCATGCACGCCGCCGGCGCCGAGGCCGGTAATGGGTTTCAGTTTATTTTCCGTAACCGTTCAGATCCCTCTCCCCGACCCTCCCCCACAAGGGGGGAGGGAGTTTTTTGCAAAACAGCAGCTTAACCTATTCCCCCTCCCCTTGTGGGAGGGGGTTAGGGGGAGGGGTGTGAACGCTTACTATTTTCCTGCTCGTCGTCGCCGAGGGCGAGCCGCCGCTCCGCCAGCGCCTCCAGCCGGTAGTGGGTGAGTTAAGCTCACCGGCAGCAATGGAGCGGTGTGGAATTGCCGTCCAGTGCAGCACCTAGTTGGGCGTTCATCCTATTCCGTAGGATGCTTCTAAGTCTCTAAGCATTAAATCCATTTGTTCTGGTTCTTTAGTATATTTACTGATTGAATCGATGGCTTTTTTAGCGATTTCAACTGATCTTTTCTCTTTATCAATCCCGATGTATTTTCTTCCTTCCCTAATAGCAGCGAGAGCAGTTGTGCCACTTCCCATAAAACAGTCAAGAACAATTTCTCCTGGTTCAGTAAAAAGCTTTATGACTCTTCGAGGAAGTTCGACGGGAAATTTGGAATCATGGTCGGCATTACTGCGTACAGATGGTATATCCCAGACGCCTCTCGAACCCCAATTTACCCACTCTTCTTTTGTCAACCTAGCCCGATCAACCTTTGTTATTCCGGGTTTCCAAAAGATATAAAGATATTCGGATTCATCAACAGAACGATATGATATGGTATGCCACCGTGAATTTTCCCATGCAGCATCTTTTACCCATATTCTACGATCATACAAATAGAAACCTGCGTCTTTAGCTGCTCCTTCTATTAGGCCGCCCACCAAAAATATTCTGGTTTGTGACTGGTATTTCCCGCCCCTAATATTGTTTCCATTGAGCCTGCGGTCAATAGTTTGTTCGCTGCATCCAAAGTGCTCTGCAAGTTTGTATCTATTCCAATCAGGATGCATTTCTTTAACCGCTAATATTTCCTCTTTAGAAAGTGCAATTTTTCTTCGAGATACATTTTCAGCCATAATTTTTGGCATACTCTCATCTTTAAAACATAAAATATCGGCGATATTCACTGCCAGAAAGCCGCCAGGTTTTATAATTGAAAAATGGAGGGCAATGACATCTATTAATAAACTTTTCCAGTCATCAAACGACAAATCTTTCTCATATTCTTTGCCAACATAATAAGGGGGCGACCACACACTCAAAGCGATTGAGTTATGTTCTATTCTCTTTAATAAATTCCGAGAGTCACCATGATATATGTCATTCGGGATAAGGGGATTAAAAATATTTATGACTGCCATGAGCCTATACACTCCTGTCTGCTTTGATCATAGATTAGCGTTTGAACGCGCCATGAGGTCTTATCCTTTAGCTTACTAAAACTTACTCTCACCCGAAAATCTTCACCCAATGTTGGTGCATTTCTACCAGCCAACCAAATGCCATCATCTGTACTTGGATTATATATGTCTTGCAACTTCCCGTTGGGGATCGCCGCTATTGTTACCTCACGCAAATGATGAATGCCTTCATTATCATCATCGTACATAAAATGAATAAGGCACGTTGTTGTTAAATAGTTTTTTCCTCCATATTCAGATATTTCTGGAAGAAAGCCTTTTTCATTTACCTCGGTGCTTGATCGCTTTTGCTTTATCCACAAGGAAGTTTGCGACATCTGAATCGTTGCAGATCGATTTTCCTTCTCTGCTTTTGAATCGATGAATAAGACCTGTCTGACGGTTTCTTCAGGGAGTATCACATATCTTGCTTTTTTGTAATCAACCGTTCCATACACCCTTTGTTGCACATTAAACCCTGAAAGCCTGTCAAGCAGTTCTCTTGTAATATCTTCGGCAATATCTTTAACACTATCCGGCGATTTGAGGAATATTTCATGAGCCTCCATCCCGAAATCATAGACAGCTTGAAATATCCAACGCAAAGTCAGTTTTTCAATTCTTTCAATTTCATCCAAGGTCAATGTGTTTGGATCTTTTTCAGTCATGTGATTCCTTCTGTTTTTGGATGCTCAACAAATAACTCTATGGTCTCTGTATAACTTACCATAATCTGTTGTCCCTAACAATAATCATTTGATCTTGTTAGTATTTGCTACCTTATTACACCCTTTGCGACCTGGGACGGCTGTCGGTGGACGATTACCTGGAAAGCCGCAATGTAGTCGCCCGCGTGCTGATGCCGCTGATGAAGTATGCTCGCAGGCGACGAGTCGAGGTTTGCCTGCGGGCGCTGGAGGGGTTGATAGAATTCGAACCAAACTGGGACAAGCGCTTGAAGTATAGTGACTTTGTTGTGCAGTATGCGAAACTGAAAGGGCCCGAAAGGGTCGAACTTGAACGTTGTCTAGCACAGAGTACATCTCGGGAGGTAGCCATGGGTTTGTTTCAAGAAGCACGTGACGAAGCCAAGCGGGAAGGTTTCCAGCAGGGCCGGCGGGAGGCTTTGCGAGAAGGTTTGCTCAAGGCCATCCAATTCGGCCTGGAGTTAAAATTCGGTGTGGCCGGGTTGGCATTGATGTCGGAAATCCAAAAGATTCAGGATTTGGATTTATTGAATGCCATCCAGGAAACTCTGAAAATCGCCAACAGCCCGGAGGAAATCCGCCTCTGGGAGCCGCCGACGAGTCATTGAGCCTGGGAGCGCCGGCGTCCCCACCGGCTTGCAGACGGCAGGGCCGCCGCGATGTCGGGTTACGGCGCGCCGGCCCGTTCCTGCCATCTCCCACGGTTCGGTGGTCGGCGCGCCTAACCCGACCTACAACACCTGCCGCGCCAGCGCCAGCACCTGCTGCAACGCCGCGTCGCCGTCGGCGGCCTGCTCCTTGGGCAGCCGCTTGAACAGGTCGCGGAAGCGCACCCCTTCCACCTGTTCCACGATTTCGCACAGGGCAGCGAAGTCGGCCGGCAGCGGCGGGCTGGCGGTGAAATCGGCGAGGTGGGTAGCCAGTTCTTGCAGCGCTGACGGCAACATCCCCGAAGCGGTTTGGAACATGATTATCACCGCCGCCAGCCGATGCGCCAGGGCCACCGCTGGCAGTCCGCCCGCGCGCCACAGGTAATTCGCCAGGTTGAAATGGCTAACGGCGCAGTTTTGGGGATCGCCAGTCAGATACTTGTAGCGCAGCGCCGTGTGTTCGAGCGCAATCGCCCGGTCCCGGTGGTTCAGCTTATCCTCCAGATCGGCCAGGGCGGAAAAGACCGCACCCAGTTCGATCACCGCGTTCTCGGCGGCGAAGGTGGCCCGGCAGTTCTCCAGCACCTCACGCGCCTCGGCGTAGCGCTGCAGCCGCAGCAGGGGACCATAGTCGTTGAAGCGGGTGCGGGCCTGTTCCAGCGCCGGGGCGTGGCGGGCGATGTTGCTCTGCAACACCTCAGCATTCAGCGCCAGGGCGGTTTCCCAGCGTTCCAGGTCCCGGGCGGCGAAAAAGCCCGTTTCGAGGATGATCTCCCGCACGTTCCAGGGCAGTACCGTTTCGTCCTGGTCGCTGGTCTCCGGCAGGGTTTGCAGGGTGAGCCGCCATCGCTCCACCGCCGCCAGCACCTCCTCATACCGGCCCAACTGGACGAGCAGTTGCAGCCGCTCGGCTTCATCGCCCAGTTGCGTCCATGGCCCCAGGCCAGCGCGGTGGGTGTAGTCCTGCTGCTGCTCCAGCAGCGCCAGGGCCTCGCGGAAGCGGCCGGTGGCTTTCAGCAGGTTGACTAACCCGCCCGCTGCGCTTGACGCCAGCCGAAACGCCTGCTGCTGGACCGCCGAGTCGAGCAGCGCCCGCAGTCGGCCTTCGGCTTCCCGCCAGCGGCCGGCTTGACGCAACGCACTGGCCAGGGTGCCGGCATCGGCCAATCCCCGCTCCGTGCCCACCGTCGCCGCCGCGATCTGCTCCAGCCACGGCAGCACCGCCGCCAGCGTCGCCGGGGCGGCATCACGGGTGAGTACCCGTTCCAGCAGCGTGGACGCTTCCTCCCACCGCCGCTGCCGCAGCAGATAGGGCGCCGCCGCCCGCCCGGCGTGGACCAGCAACCCGCCGGCGCCCTGCACCTCCTGTTGCACGGCCTGAACCAAGACCGCTCGCCAGAACGCCGCCAGTTCGGTGTCCACCGCCGTCTGGACGGTTTCCCCGGCCTGCCGCCGGCCCGCTTCCGCGACGCCGGGGTGCAGCCGGTAGAACTGGGCTGGCGCGGCCGGGTCGGCGGTCGCCAGCGTGTCCGCCGCCACCAGTCCGGCGGTGGTCAGCGCCGCCAGCGGTGCGGCCAGCGCTGGCGGGTCTCCCGCCCGTTCCAGCCGCTGCCAAAGGTTGGCCCAGTTCGCCGCGACGATTTGGCTGTACCGGTCATTCTCTTCCAGGCCGCAGAGGCAGTGGAACAGGTCTTGCGCCGCCGGCAGGGTGGCGGCGATACCATCGGTCCAGTCAGCCAGGACGCGGAGGAAGTCGGCATCGGCCAGCGCCGATTCGCCCTGCTGGAAGAAGGCGTCCAGCGTCCCTTGACCGGCGCTCCAGGCGCGCCCGGCGCGGGTCAGTTGCCGT
>CAIMUS010000218.1 GCA_903844665.1 uncultured Pseudomonadota bacterium | reverse complement strand
GACGTTCCTGTTCCAGGCGTTCCGCCCCCCAGAGCAACAGCTTGCCGTCGGCGTCCCACCAACGCAGCCAGCGCCCGGTACGATCCGCTTTGGCGCCTTGCCAAATTCCCAGAAACAACTTCAGGGGCGCAATCCAGTAGCGGCCATCCTTATCCGCCTGTTGTAATTGGTAGCTGTCCCCCTCCAACCGGCGCACCTCCAGCGTGCCTGCCTCCGGTCCGAAGATGACATAGTAGGGCGCCTGCAAAATGCGCTCGTAATACCAGAACTTGCCATAAGGAAAGAAAGGACGGGAGGAATACTCGCCGCCATCGGTTTCCGACAGAAACTCGATCACCAGGGCGGGTACTTCTCCTTCAATATGCGGCGCGTAGCTCCGGCGCGCTCGTGGCGGATCCAGGGGAAGCACATGCGGGACGTAAAACCAGTCCGGCGCCTTGACCACGGTCTTGCCATTCACCGCGGTGCAAATGCCCACATTGGCGGCAACCAGGCGCTCTGGAGTATCCAGCAGGCCGGCCAGTTCCAGGCTTTCCCGCAAGGCGGTGGCTAACAGAGAATGATCGGTATTGTCCACGGGTTCATCAGGTAAGAGATAATCATCGGGTAATTGCTCCCAACTGACCTGATAGACCAGTTGGGGAACGCCCGAAGGAACTTGAATAACGGCGGCCATGATGTAAACCTCCTGAACTCAGCCCGGCGGCGCCTCGAGTTGCGCCACATCGTCGAGATCTTGCTTGCGCTGTTGCGCCCGCCGGTCGTAACTGGCCTGATTCTTGGTGCAAACCAAGCTGTAGGGACGACCGCGGCGCTCGGTCGCAAGGTCCAGATCGCAACCGCTTTGCTGGATCGACCCCGCCACGTGACTGCGGTCGGCTTCCACGGCCTTGAAGGTCCAACTCTTGTGGTCGGGATCGGCCAGGAAACGGCTGAGATCGTTGCAATGACGACAGCGGCAACCGACTTTGCTCGCTCTTGTCCAATCGCGTGGTGGCTCCAGTGGTTCGGCAATGCGCGCATGCAGGTGCTCCAGGCAGGCGACGCGCAGACGCTGCACCGCCGCCCAATCCCGGCTCATCGCCCGCTCGGTCAGGTTCCGGACGGCGAGTACGAGTACGGCATCCGGCCCGTAGGTTTTGGGCCAAGCTAAAATATGATCCGTTGCCCGGTCGGCCAGCGCCACATCGATCTGTCCTAGAGCGGTCATCAGATCGACGATGAAGCCAGGCTCGACGGTAACCCGTGGTCCCCAGGGATCGGGCTTCGGCGCGCGGGCCGGATCGCCCGGCAGGGCCTCGACCAGCACGGTGGCGGCGCGGTCGAGGTCCGCCGGGCGGTCGGTGATCCGTGCAGCGACGCTACGGGCCAGCAGGTCGCCGCACGCGCTTAAGTTAACCGTGGCATTACCGGCGATGATGTGCTCGATCAATTCGGCGACCCGGGCCGGCGGCAACAGGGCGGCGGCTTGGACCAGGGCCTCGTTGTCGCCCTTGCCGTAAGCGCCGGCGGTGGTGAGTTTGGCCAGGAAGTCATCGATGCGCGCCGTATCCTGCAGTCGGCTCAGCAGGGTCAGCATTTTGGTGGTATTGGTTTGCTCCTTGTATGGATACCCGCCGACCCCATTCGGCCAGGTGCGCAGTATATGGCTGGAGAGTTCGTGCGCCTCATGCCACAGGGATGAGTCGGGACCTTCGCCACTCTCGGTCCAGCGCCGGGTCAGTTCGCTCAGATAAGGCAGGGTGACGCTCAGTCCCGCCTGGTTGAAGACCGCGAGCCGCCGCTCCCGTGGCCAGAGCACCAGGGCCGCCCGGCGGTAGGTGCGCTCGAAGGAGGCGCCTTCATTGCCGGTCGCCTCTTCGAAACTCAGTTCGTCGGGATCTCTCCCTTCGAAGGCATCGGGCGGACAGAGTTCTTTCTCCTCGAAGGGAAATTTCCCAAAGTTCGGTTGGCTGCCGTCGGGATTCCGCCAGTCGGACAGGGTCTCGCTGCGATCGTAGACCTCGCCTATCTCGAAGTTACCCTCATCTTCTTCCTCTTCCGACCGCCTCCAGCGGCGCGAACCGTAATAACCGGTGTATTCGGCGCCACCGCTCTCCTCGATGGTAACCAGCGCCAGGTGGATATCGCAGTCGGCCTGCGACGCGGCGTCGACCAACACGTCGGCCACGGCGGAATCCGCCCCTTTCAGCGCCTCGAAGCCGAGTTCCGCCGGGGTATAGGCATGTTCCAGGGGATAGATCAGCTTTTCGGGTGAGTCGTCGTCAGGCCGTTTCTTGTCGGCGGCCCATTGTCGTAACAGCGCCGTCGCCTCGGCCTGCTCGGACTCGTAGCTCGGCGGCTCGGGCAGCCGGCCTTTGCCATGACGCAGCAGGTTGTAGATGAGCGTCAGGCGGCAACCCGAGGTGATGGGCAGCACCTCGTGCATGCAGTCGGCATAGAAGGCGGCAAAAGCCACCTCCGACGGTTCCGGGCAGTGCAGGTCGAGCCGCGCCTCGCGGTCACGGTGACGCACCAGCAGTTCACCGCCGCCGTAGATCGAAGGCAGCACGATGACGAGGGTGGCGAACATGCGGGGGGCCTTCTCGGTATCGCGATGGCTTACGAAGAAACTGCCCTGGTCGTACACCAGCAGTTTGTAGAGTTCGGCCACCACCTTGCCGGTCACGCCGAGGCCGGTGGCAACCTGCGCCACGATGGCCTCCAGGGTCTGCGCCCAGCTTCGACCCTCGATCCGGATGCGGGAAGCGTCGATCTGCCAGGTTCGCCGAACCTCCGTGTCGACCAGGGTTTCTTCGCCGCGACCATAAGGCGCCTCCTCGGCGACGGCGACCAGTTGCTCGGCCTGCACCGGCAGCAGCGGCAGGGCGATGGGACCGACGCCTTCAACCTCGAGGTGGGGCGCGAAGAATTCGATCTTACCGGTGGTATAAAAATCACCAGGGCGCTGCACCGTGCTCAGCAGCTCGGCCAATTCGGTGGTAATGGATGACATCGATTTTTCCCCGTCTAATGTATTTGTGTAACTGTAACTGTTCGTGCTCTGTAGGAAAAGAGATCGGTAAGCGTCCTGTCTGAACGAGATGTAACCCGAACGCACCAATCAAACCGCGATGCGTTTTGGTTGACGCAGCGGGCAGCAAAATTCCGCTGGCGCGCAAGGCCGCATGTGCCGCCGCGAACATCGCGTAGTAGGCACGGTTGCAGGCGTCTTCAACCGCGCCGTTCGACAGCAGTAGTCGGGCCGCCGCTAACGTCCGGTCCGCCTTACGCAAATAAGCGCCCGGTTGCATCAATTGACTGACAGCCTCACGCCCTCATTACGAATCGCCTCGATCAAGCGCGGATTACTGAACGACTCCGGGTGATCGAGTTCATCTTCCCATAGCGGCAGGGCCTGAATGAGAATCCCGGTGTCCAGCAGCACATCGAAGGCGACGCCCGCCATGTCTATGGCAATATCAATCCGCTCGCCGTGGGGGGCGGGTAGCAGCACGGCCAGATCCGCGTCGCTATCGGCACGCTGCGTGTGACGCGCCCGGCTGCCAAACAGGATGGCGCCCACCACGCGGTACCGACCGGCAATTCGCTCCAGAAAGACCTGCGCGGCGTGTTTGGTAGCAGGATCGAGAAGTGCGGTACTCATAGCATCACTCCACCGTCCGCATCTGCCGCGCCAGCGCCAGCACCTGCTGCAACGCTGCGTCGCCGTCGGCGGCTCGCTCGTTGGGCAGCCGCTCGAACAGGTCGCGGAAGCGCACCCCTTCCACCTGTTCCACGATCGCGCACAGGGCGGCGAAATCGGCCGGCAGCGGCGGGCTGGCGGTGAAATCGGCGAGGTCGCCAGCTAGTACTTGCAGCCCTGATGCCAACTGACCCGAAGCAATTTGGAGATCAATCAACGCTGCCGCCAGCCGATGCGCCAGAGCCACCGCCGGCGGACCACCCGTGCGCATGAGGTAATTCGCCAGGTTGAAATGGCTGACGGCGCAGTCTTCGGGATCGCCAGCCAGATAGTTGTAGCGCAGTGCCTTCTGTAAGAGGTCAATCGCTCGGTCCCGGTGGTTCAGGTTATCCTCCAGATCGGCCAGAGCACCAAAGACTCTGCCTAGGTCGACCACAGCATTCTCCATTGCGAAGGTGGCCCGACAGTTTTCCAACAGGGCGCTTGCCTCAGCGTGGTGCTGAAGCCGCAGTAGGGGAAAGTAAGCATTGAAGTCGGTGCGGGCTATTTCCAGTGCTGGTGCACTACGGGCAATTTTGCTTTGTTTGATCTCAGCGGTCAGTGCCAAAGCTTGTTCCCAGCGTTCCAGGGCTCGAGCGGCAAAATGGCACGTCTCGAGTATCACTTCTCGTACTTGCCAGGGTTCCACAGTCTCGTCCTGATCACTGGCCCTCGGCAGGGTTTGCAGTTTGGGCCACAACGCCTCAGTTGCCGCTAATACCTCGCCATAATGGCCCAACTTGTAGAGAAGCTGCAACCGTTGTCCTTCAATGCTCAGTTGAGTCCAGGGGCCTAGGCGGGCTTGATGAGTGTAGTCCTGCCTTTGCTTCACCAAAATCAAGGCTTCGCAGGTTTGACCGGTGGATCGCAGTAAGTTGATTAAATCGCCCGTTGTGGCTGCTGCTACCCGCCACTCCTTTTGCTTGATGGCCTGCTCGAGCACTACTTGCAATTGAGGTTCGGCTTCTTGCCTATAGCCAGCCTTAAGCAGCGTCCTGGCTAGTAGGCGAGCATCCGCTAATTCTCGTGTTGTGCCCACTGTGGCGGCTACAAGCTGGCGCAGTAGCGGTAGCACCGCCATCTGTGTTGCAGGGGATACATCGCGTCGGAGTGCCTGCTCCAGCAACGTAGATGCGTTCTCCCATCGCTTTTGCCGCAGCAGATAAGGTGCAGCAGATCGACAGGCGTATACTAACAATGCTCCGCCGCCTTGCTCTTCCTGTTGCCAAGCCTGAACGCAAACCGTTTCCCAGAACGCCGCCAGTTCGGTGTCCACCGCCGCCTGGAAGATTTCCCCCGCCCGCCGTCGGCCTGCTTCCGCGACGCCGGGATGCAGTCGGTAGAACTGGGCTGGTGCGGTCGAGTCGGCGGTTGCCGGCGTATTCGCTGCTACCAGTCCGACGTTAATCAATGCGGTCAACGGTGCGGCCAGCGCCGGCGGGCCGCCCACTCGTTCCAGCCGCTGCCAGAGCCGGGGCCAGACGGTTATGATGATCCAACTTTGCCGGTCACCCTCTTCCAGGCCACAGAGGAAATGGAACAGGTCCTGCGCCGCCGCTGGCAGAGTGGCGGCGATACCATCGGTCCAGTCAGCCAGGACGCGGAGGAAGTCGGCATCGGCCAGCGCCGATTCGCCCTGCTGGAAGAAGGCGTCCAGCGTCCCTTGACCGGCGCTCCAGGCGCGCCCGGCGCGGGTCAGTTGCCGT
>CAIMUS010000217.1 GCA_903844665.1 uncultured Pseudomonadota bacterium | reverse complement strand
TTGGCGTGGAAGGTGGAGGCGGGGGCGGCTAACATCGGCTTTGCCGGTCAACAGGTGCTGCTGGAGCAGGTCCGGGCGTGGTTGCCCCCGGACACAGCGGTGTTGCTATTGGGAGACCGGTTCTATCCTTCTGCCGACTTATTTACCTGGTTGCAGCAGCACGGCTGGCAGTATCGCCTGCGGTTGAAAGGTAACCTGACGGTCGATACCGGCTTCGGTGAGACGACCACGGGCGAGTTGGCCGACGGCGTCACCGAACGCTACCTGCCCGATGTCAAGCTGTTTCACAGCGGGGTGCCGACGAACCTGGGGATTTTGCATGAAGCGGGACATGAGGAGCCGTGGATTATCGCGATGGAGTGTCAGCCGACCCAGGCCGCGGTGCGGGATTACGGCACGCGGTGGGTAATCGAACCGACCTTTTCTGACTTTAAGAGTCGGGGATTTCAATTGGAAGATACCCAACTCCAAGCACCAGACCGATTGGCTCGTTTGATCCTGATCATGACGCTGGCGATGTACTGGTGTGTGCATGTCGGCCGCCACGATGCGATCTACAACCCCACCCCGCTGGAAAAAAAAGCCCAGGCGCAGACCGACCCTAACCATTGGAGTGTCAAAAAGGTTTGGCGTAGCCTGCTGTCCTGGTTCAACCGCGGCCTGCGTTTATTGAAGAGACGGCTGCAAACCGATCAGCCCTTACCTGCCTTCATCGGTCAGGTCATGAGAAACTGACAGGTGGTAAGGTTGCCGGCTTCCAGCCGATCGAGGCGGGTCAAGATGCGAGCGCGTGCTTGCCAATCTTTTAGACCATTCAACCAGTCGGTAAAAGGACATTTACCGGACGCGGTTACATAAATTTCGACCCGGAACTGCATCACGATGATGAACAATAGGATATAAAATTGCTTGTAAAATTCAAGTCTGCACCTGCCAGATAGCAGAGACCCTCCCGGCTTCCTGCCAGGAGGGTTTTGCAATATCCATACAGGCTCAGGCGCCTGCCTTAAGCCGCGACCATAGCAATCACCTTATCCGCCACTTCCCGATACTCGGGAATCTGGTCGAAGTTCATATAGCGGTAAATATCGCCGGCCATGGTGTCGATGGCGCCCATGTACTGCATATACTCCTCGAAGGTCGGAATCCGCCCGAGGATGGCGCACACCGCCGCCAGTTCGGCAGAACCCAGATACACATTGGAGTCCTTGCCCATGCGGTTGGGGAAGTTGCGGGTGGAGGTGGACATCACCGTGGCGCCATCCTTGACCCGCGCCTGATTGCCCATGCACAGCGAACAGCCGGGCATCTCGGTGCGCGCCCCGGCCTTGCCGAAGATACTGTAATAGCCTTCCTCGATCAATTGATGGGCGTCCATCTTGGTGGGTGGCGAGATCCACAGCCGGGTGGGAATGCTGCTGACCCGCTCCAGCACCTTGCCGGCGGCCCGGTAATGGCCGATGTTGGTCATACAGGAGCCGATGAACACCTCGTCGATCCGGTCGCCGGCCACGGCGGACAGGGTCTTCACATCGTCGGGGTCGTTCGGGCAGGCCAGAATCGGCTCCTTGATCTCGCTCAGATCGATGTCGATGACTTCGGCGTACCCGGCATCGGTATCGGGTTGCAGCAGTTGCGGCTTGGCGATCCACTGCTCCATCGCCTGAATCCGCCGCTCCAGGGTGCGGGGTTCCTGATAGCCGTTGGCGATCATCCACTTCAACAGGGTGATGTTGGAGTTCAGATACTCGCCGATCGGCTCCGGGTTCAGCCGCACCGTACAGCCGGCGGCGGAGCGTTCGGCGGAGGCATCGGACAGCTCGAACGCCTGCTCCACCTTTAGATCCGGCAGGCCCTCGATCTCCAGAATCCGCCCGGAGAATACGTTCTTCTTGCCCTGTTTGGCGACGGTCAGCAGACCCTGCTGGATGGCCACATAAGGAATCGCATTGACCAGGTCGCGCAGCGTGACACCGGGCTGCATCTTGCCCTTGAAGCGCACCAGCACCGATTCCGGCATGTCCAGTGGCATCACCCCCAGCGCGGCGGCGAAAGCCACCAGACCGGAACCGGCGGGGAAGCTGATGCCGATGGGGAAGCGGGTATGGGAATCGCCGCCGGTGCCGACGGTATCGGGCAGCAGCATCCGGTTCAGCCAGGAATGGATAATGCCGTCGCCGGGACGCAGCGATACGCCGCCACGGGAGGCGATGAAATCCGGCAGGGTATGATGGGTCTGGATATCCACCGGCTTGGGATAGGCCGCCGTATGGCAGAAGCTCTGCATCACCAGATCGGAGGAAAAGCCCAGGCAGGCGAGTTCCTTCAACTCGTCGCGGGTCATCGGCCCGGTGGTGTCCTGCGAGCCGACCGTGGTCATGCGCGGCTCGCAATAGGTGCCGGGACGCACGCCCTCCACCCCGCAGGCGCGCCCTACCATCTTCTGCGCCAGGGTATAACCCTTGCCGGTATCCGCCGGCGCGACCGGCCGCTGAAACACCTCGGATGGCGGCAGATTCAGGTCGGTGCGGGTCTTGTCGGTCAGATTGCGGCCGATGATCAGCGGAATGCGGCCGCCGGCCCGTACCTCGTCGGGCATCGTTACCGGTTTCAGGGTGAAGGTGCTGATCACTGCGCCAGCCGGGTTGGTGATTTTGCCTTGATATGGGTAAATATGAATCACATCGCCGGTGTTGAGCTTTGTGACATCACATTCGATCGGCAGCGCGCCGGAATCCTCGGCAGTATTGAAGAAAATGGGTGCAATCTTACCGCCCAGAATCACCCCGCCCTGGCGCTTGTTGGGAATGTATGGAATATCGTGGCCGATATGCCAGAGCACCGAGTTGATAGCGGATTTGCGGGAGGAACCGGTGCCGACCACATCGCCGACGAAGGCCACCTGCCGGCCTTGTTCCCGTAGCGCCTCGATCGTATCCAGCGCATCGGGCAGGGAGGATTGCAGCATCGCTTTGGCATGCAGGGGAATGTCGGGACGGCTCCAGGCCTCGCTGGCGGGCGACAGATCGTCGGTATTGGTCTCGCCGGGCACTTTCAGGACGGCGACGACAATCTCTTCCGGTAACGGGGACTTGCTGGTAAACCACTCGGCGCTTGCCCAGGCATTCACCACCTGCCCGGCGAATGCACTGGTCTTGGCCTTCTCGACTACGTCGTGATAGGCGTCGAACATCAGCAGGGTATTGGACAGAGCCTGGACGGCGGCGGGAGCGAGCTCCTTGTTATCCAGCGCCTCGATCAGGGGCTGGATGTTATAGCCACCCAGCATGGTGCCCAGCAGCCCGACGGCCTGCCTTGGCGTCAGCAGCAGGGAGTGCGCCTTGCCTTTGGTTACATCGGCCAGAAAGGCGGCCTTGATGTATGCGGCCTGGTCGACACCCGCCGGCACCCGATTGGTCAATAGATCCAGCAGCGTCTGTTCCTCGCCGGCAGGCGGATTTTTGAGCAACTCCACCAGTTCGGCGGTCTGCCGGGCGCTCAAAGGCAGCGGTGGCACGCCCTGGGCGGCGCGTTCCTCAACGTGTTGGCGATAGGCTTCTAGCACGGCTAGCGATCCTCTTTGATATGGGCTCCCGCTGAGGGCGGGCAGCGGACTGGGAAATGACCAGACCCTTCGTGGTAGCGGCAGGGACCAGGGTGGTTGTCAACAGCGGTTCATTCTAGCCTGTATCGGGGTTAGGGTGAACTTGGTTGGCTGGGCGATGGATATAATAGTAGTGTCGCCATGTCACTATAAGCCCTTATAGCAGACCAATAACACGCCAGGAATACCCGTGAACGCCATTGTGCATCCTGCCTCCGCACGCCCGACCCGACGCCGTCTCTGGGTAACGCTGTTTCCCTTCCTGCGCTGGCTGCGGCAGGTAAACCCGGCCAATCTACGCGCGGACTGCCTCGCCGGTCTGACCGGCGCTGTCATCGTCCTGCCTCAAGGTATGGCATTCGCCCTGATCGCCGGTCTGCCGCCGCAATACGGTCTCTACACCGCCATTGTCACTCCTATCGTCGCCGCCCTGTTCGGTTCCTCCAGGCATCTGGTATCCGGTCCTACCACGGCGCTTTCCATTGTGATTCTGGGCGTGGTCGGCAACTTCGCCGAGCCCGGCAGTACCGACTATATTCATCTGGTATTGACCCTGACCTTTATGACCGGACTGTTTCAATTGTTGTTGGGAGTGGCCCGTCTGGGCGGCTTGGTGAATTTTATCTCCCATACGGTGGTGGTCGGTTTTACGCTGGGCGCGGCGGTGCTGATCGCTGTCAATCAATTGCGGTATGTCTTCGGGCTGCCTCTCAAAAATGGCGAGTCGTTTCTGAAAATTCTGAGCAATTTGGTAGTGCAATTGGGCGATACCAATCTCTATGTCCTGCTGGTGGCGCTGCTTACCCTGGCCACGACCCTGTCGATACGCTATTACCGCCCGCGCTGGCCGTCCATGTTGCCCGGCATCGTGATAGGCAGCGTGGTCTGCCTGCTGCTCGACGGGCGCCGGCATGGCGTGCCCCTGCTCGGGTCCCTGCCGGCCCGGCTGCCGCCACTGTCCCATCCCGATTTCTCACTGACTGCTTTCAGCCAGTTGGCGCCCGGCGCCCTGGCCTTGGGGATGCTCGGATTGATCGAGGCGGTGTCCATCGCCCGCGCCGTGGCGACCCGTTCCCACCAGCGCATCGATAGCAATCAGGAATTCATCGGCCAGGGCCTGTCCAATCTGGTCGGCAGTTTTTTTTCCTGCTACGCCGGTTCCGGGTCTTTCACCCGCACCGGGGTCAACTACGACGCCGGCGCCAGGACGCCGCTATCGGCGGTGTTTGCCTCGTTGCTGGTAGTCCTGGTGTTGGTATTCCTGGGACCCTTGAGCGCTTATCTGCCCCTTCCGGCGATGGCCGGCGCGATTCTGCTGGTGGCCTGGAATCTGATCGATATCGAGAGCGTTCGCACGATCGCGCGCACCAGTCGCCAGGAGACGGTGGTATTGGCCGCCACCTTCTTCGCCACCCTGTTCATCGCCCTGGAATTCGCCGTTTACGCGGGCGTGCTGCTGTCGCTGGTGCTGTATCTGCAGCGCACCTCACATCCCAATATCGTCAGTCTGGCGCCGGATTCGGCGCTATCCAAGCGTCGCCTCAGCGGTGTCACCCAGCATCGCTTGCTGGAATGCCCGCAGTTGAAAATCATCCGGTTGGACGGCTCTTTGTTCTTCGGCGCCATCGATCATGTGCAAGAGGCCTTGCGGCAGTTGGGGGCGCAGAACGCCGAATGGAAACATATCTTATTGATCGGCAGTGGCATCAATTTCGTCGATGTGGCCGGGGCTGAAATGCTGGCCCAGGAAGCCCTCCGCCTGCGGCGCAAAGGAGGGGGATTGTATTTATGCCGGCCGAAGAGAGCCGTCCGCGATGTGTTGGAACGCGGCGGTTATCTGGCGGTCATCGGTCCGGAGAATGTATTCACCAGCAAGGAAGAAGCGATCCGGACCATCTTTCAGAAGCTGGATACGGATCGCTGCAGTCTCTGCACCCGGCGCATTTTCCGCGAGTGCGCCAAGGTGCCGTTCGAGGGCAAAGGTATACTCATGAATTAGGCGGGTTGGCAATGGGCGTAACCAGTCGTCCGCTCTCGCGTAGTAGTAGGGGCGGTTCGCGAACCGACCCTACGGCGGTTCGCGAACCGCCCCTACTGCCTGAACTGCGTAACTCCTATTGATTATGGCTTCGGCAAAATCATGGCGAGGAACAGGGGATTGCCGCCACGCTGGATCAGCACCGGGAAGGGTCTGTCGGCCGGCAAGTCCTTGATCAGCGCCTCGAACTGCCTGGCATCCGTCACATCCTGATTGTTCAGATTAATGATAACATCGCCCGGTTGAACCCCGGCGCGGGCGGCGGGACCCTCGCCGACCTCATCCACTTTGACGCCCTTGCCCTCCGGCTGATTGCTCACTTTCAATTTCAGGCGATTGCCGGCGTTGGATTTTACCGCTGCCGCCTGCTCCTGAACGTTACCGGGCAGTTCCTGAATCCCGACGGTCAGGATCTGCTCCTTGCCATCACGGATCAGGTTGAGCGTGGCGGTGCTGTCCGGCCGGGTGCGTCCTACCAGCGGCGGCAGGTCGCTGGAATTCAGCACGGACTGGTTGTTGAAAGCGGTGATGATATCACCGACTTTAACGCCGGCCTGCTGGGCGGGGCTGTCCGCCAGTACCTGTCCGACCAGCGCGCCGCGAGGTTTTTCCAGACCGAAGGACTGGGCCAGGTCCGGCGTGACCTCTTGAATCAGAACGCCCAGCCAGCCCCGCGTTACCTTGCCACGGCTTTTGAGTTGTTCCACCACCTCCATGGCGACATTGATCGGGATTGCGAAGGACAGTCCCTGATAACCGCCGCTGCGGCTGTAAATCTGGGAGTTGACGCCGATGACTTCACCGTTCAGGTTGAACAGGGGGCCACCGGAATTGCCGGGATTGACGGCGGCGTCGGTCTGAATAAAGGGAATATAGTTGTCTTTGGGCAGACTGCGCCCCAACGCGCTGATGATGCCCTGGGTAGCGGAGTGCTTGAAGCCGAACGGTGTACCGATGGCCAGCACCCATTGGCCTACCTGCAGCCTGTCGGAATCGCCGATTTTCACGGTCGGCAGGTTATCCGCTTCCACCTTGAGCAGGGCGGTGTCGCTGTGCGCATCGGCGCCGATCACTTTGGCGGACAGTTCCCGGCGGTCGCTCAGGCCCACGGTAATCGTGTCCATGCCCTCGACGACATGGGCGTTGGTCAAAATAAAGCCATCCGGCGAGATGATAAAACCGGAGCCGATGGAGTCCTGCGGGTGGGGCTGGAGGTCCTCGGGAAGCTGCTCGAAGAAACGCTTGAAGTATTTGTGCAGCGGGCTGTTTTCGGGGATCCCAGGCAGTTCCGGCGCCTTCGAGCGGGATTCGCTTTTGGCGCTTTTGACGTTGATGCTGATCACCGCCGCGCTGTACTGCTCCACCAGTTTGGTGAAATTGGGAAATTCATTGGTCTGGGCGCTGGCTCTGCCGCCGAGCAGAATCAGCATAACCAGAGCGAGCAGGGACTTCAGGACGCTGGGGTAGCGCATATTTCTTTTACCTCGACTGGCAAGGCTGCGATAGGACAATTTCTGAAATAGTAACAGGATACACTAGCGAACACCCTCTTGGTTCGCCTGGATAGATCGCGCCTGGAGACGTTTGTGAGCCTTGCGGAGCAGATGGCCGGCCAGCAGCCAGGGCGGCATGCGCAACCAGTGGGAACGGACATACAGCAGCCAGCGGGCGAAGCGGAGTCCCAGGCGGGGAAGTTGCTCGTCGGGCAACACCACATGGTCGAGCAAGGTATCCATCAGCCGTAGCACCGGCCAGGGAGGAGCGGCAGGGCGCATGGCCGCCGTCACGGCGGACGGTACGGGAGTTCCCAGGAAGCGTTGGGTGTAACGCAAGGCATAGAACAGTGGGCGGGACAGGTCCAATTCCCGTGCCCGGCCAGGTAATATCTCCCAGAACTGAGGATCTTTGCCAAAGTGGCCGAGCAGATCGTGCAGATCCAGCAGATCGCGCAGGCTGTTGCTTAACTCGCCGTCGTGGAAGGCATGAGCGGTGCTGTGCAGCACCATGTCTGTGGGCGCCAGGATGAAGAACCGCGTTCCTTCCAGGGGAAGGGCGTTGGCGAACAACTTGGTGGGGTCTGGTTTCAGGCGGCTGGTTTCCGGTAGGATGGTATGGTGGAGATCGACGATGGTGCCGCGCAGCCGATGGCGCAAGGGTGGCAATTCATGCATCCAGCGGCGATAATATTGCTGGTCGTAGTCGTCCAACTCGACTGTCTCCCAACCATGCCGACGCAGAGCCTGCTCCACCAAGTTCAGATATTCTTTCGGAACCAGGATATCGACGTCGGCTGCCAGCCGTCCCTGGGCGCAGGGCAGGTTAGCCATGACGTAAGCGGCTCCCTTGAGCAGAACGACAGGAACAATGACATCGAGCAGGGCGCGTTGGAGGCGGTTGACTTCCCAGCGGATCATTCTGGCCTTCTCTGCTGCTATAATCTGAGCGCTTTCCAGATGGGGATGAACCGGTGCGGGGACTCGTTGCAGCAGGCATCGCTCCGCCAGTTGTGGATAAAATCGCCCCAGCACCCCGGTGCGACGGGCCAGGGGTAGCAGGGCATCCCATTCGGCCAGGTTCAGCTTTGCCAATCGTTCGGGTTGGAGCAGAACCGATAGCAGTAATTTTTGTAGAGCTTGTAACAATTTTTCACCATAAGGCTGCTAAAATGATGTAGGGTAGTAACAGCATCGAGCACCGCTTTTAACTAAAAAATATAATTAGCTCAATTAATTAGAAAAAGTAGCCAAGACCCCGGCACGTTTTCCAGCATCTGATTGTGCTAGTATTATTCCGCTTTGTTATGTTTTAATTGTACTCACTTGAACCGATGAGGAGCAAAACAATGATTGAGCGCGATAAGCAGTCAGCCCGTTCGCTTGAGCAGCCTGCGCCGGTAGAGCCGGAGAACGTCCAGGCCGCCGCCGGGCGGCGGCGTTTTTTGAAGGGGTTGAGCATCGGTCTGCCAGCGGTCGTCACGCTCTATCAGGGCGCCGTCCTGGCGGCCACCAGTTCGACCCGGTGCTTGCAGAACCGCTCTAATGACAATCCGTTGGCAGGCCAGAATCATTTGAGGACGTCCAGCTGTCCTGCCAGTGACTATGCAGCTAGCGGACCTGTGTCTGTTCGAGTTTATACAAAATCTGATCCAACAAAACCTGGTCCACCGGCTCGAAGTTTTTATTATGATAATCTTGGGTCTTATGGACAGCTTCCGGTATGGAGAGAGGTTGAAGGCGGAAGCGATTTAATCGATGGCAACCTTTATAGCGGACCAACCGGACTGCTAGAACTTGATGGCCATATGACCTCACTGGGATACAGTCCGGTTGATCCTAATCAAACTTCGTATGCAGTAACTTATGTTGATGATAACGGCACTATAACGTCGAGGGGCCCCCTTGGAGCAGTGCCCAGGGCCCTGCCAGTCACTTGCAGTTGCTGGACATCGGCTATGGTATAAAATGATTCCATGATTGCCATCTGGTGTATCAATTCCCTAGCCTGTTTGCACTGGCGGCATTGGGAGGAGGGGTACATTCTGTTCAACGCCGCTTCAGCCCAGACCCATATGCTGAATGAGTTTGGAAAAGCTGTACTTGAGTTGTTGCAGGAAGCCCCTAACAGTGTGATAGACCTCGGCAAGCAACTTGCCGTACACTTCGCTTTGGAATGGGATAATCGGGCACAGTTCTACCTGCAAAGCGTGCTGGCCGACCTGGATCAACTGGGTTTGATCGAACCCTATGTCCCGTGAAACTCGCTGATCTGCCTCTCGACGAGCTGCGGCGACGTTTACATCAGCCGGGCTTATTCTTCCGCATTGAACCTTTTTGTGTCCATCTACACAGTAATCTAGCTGATTTCCCCCCTGTGCTACGGCGGTTATATGCCGATTACCAGATCTGCGAGACCGCATCCTTCGCCGATTTCCATATTTCCCTCGACCGGTCCAAAGGCTGGCTGCGCTGGTGGCGGCCCCAGGTTCAGTTCTGGGTGGATAATGAGATCCCCTTTGCTCCTTTTCCAGCAGACACTGCCCTGCCTTTCTTAGAATGGGGATTGAACTGGTGCGTCGGGCAACGGGTGCATCACCTACTGCTGCTGCATTCCGGCGCACTGGAAAAAAATGGTCAAGCGGTACTGCTGCCAGCCTGGCCGGGTTCCGGCAAAAGCACCCTGTGCGCCGCCCTGAACTATCGAGGCTGGCGACTGCTATCCGATGAATTCGCCCTGGTGCGGCCGGCGGACCTCGCTATTATTCCCTTTCCCCGACCGATTCCCCTGAAAAACGAATCCATCGCGGTCATTCGCGCCTTTGCTCCCGAGGCGATCATGGGACCGGAATTTCCCAAAACCCGTAAAGGCACTGTCGCGCATGTACGCCCGCCACGAGACAGCGTGATTCGCTCCCAGGAACCGGCCCGCGCGCGCTGGATTATCTTTCCTCATTTCGAAGCCAATGCCGCCCTGAGCCTGAAGACGTTGCCCAAAGAAAGGGCCTTTCTGAAACTGGCGGGCAATTCATTCAATTACGAATTGATTGGCTTGCGCGGCTTCGAAACGGTGAGCGGTCTGATCGACTCCTGTGATTGCTATCTGCTGACCTACAGCGATCTGGAACAGGCAATCACACGATTGAATGCCCTGGCGGCAGGCGAATTGACCAGAACCGATATCCTGGAATTTGCAGAAGAGTAAAGTGCCGCCAAGGTTGAGTGCGAAGGCGGAATTTATTCGCTCGCTGCCGGTTTTGTAGAGGTGGATGAAGCCGGAGCCGGAATATACACCAGCACGGTATCCGAATAGCGCTCATGCAGGCGCGTAAGCAGCAGCAGAAATAAAAAAATCAGCCCGATAAGCAGGCTGAGCTTATAATCCAGACCAAGGAATTTGCGCGCATACAGGAGCGGCAGCAGCCATAGGCTGGCCAGTAGAAACCGCGCCAGCGCCTGCCACCAGGTGATAGTCCCGCCGTCATCACGTTGCAGGCGCAACTTCCAGGCCCGCATCCCAAGGGTTTGTCCGCCATGGGTCCAAAACCAGCCATAAAAAAGAAAACAAGTAAAGAAGATATAGCTGGAAAAAAAGGGATTATGGCGGATGGCCACGCCGCCGTGCAGCGGCAGCACCAGCGCCGTGGCGATAAACAACACGGCGAGCAACAGCAGGCTATCGTAGCCAAGCGCCGCCAGCCGGCGCAGCAGACCGGCCCGCTGGAGATGGGGTGGTTCAATCGTGACAGACATAATATAGATCCTTTCTTGCACAAGAACGGTGTGATTCAAAGTGATGCATCGACGACATAGCAGCAATTCCCGCTGCTCTAGAAATTTTAGTATAATCAGTGTATTATATATGAGGTCCAGGTAGGTCTGGCAAGGTATTTTGGCTTCAAATCCGATTGATTTTGGTGGCCCTCATGGTAAAAGCAAACTTAATTCTACAACCCACGAAGCCGTTGCAATTAAATGAACACTTCTCAGCACCGGCCTTGTTAGGTCAAATCAGAGAGGATTTTGGGAAGATCCCTGATCATCGTAATGGTGGTCAACAGTTTTCCTTGCAGGATGTGTTGATGTCA
>CAIMUS010000216.1 GCA_903844665.1 uncultured Pseudomonadota bacterium | reverse complement strand
GGGGCGGTTCGCGAACCGCCCCTACGGGGATTCCCTGGGAGCGCCGGCATTTTGCCGGCTGTTGACTGGCGTCGATGCCCTGAGGCCGGCGAAGATGCCGGCGCTCCCAGGGTCGGATTGTCCCGCCTTAAGTTGGTGGCCCAAAGGGGCGTTCCAACCATAGCCCAGGCCAACGGCCTGGGTTAACCGGTCATGTCGATGGAATTTAGCCCTGAAAGGGCGATTCTACTGAAACTGGGGACGCTGGCGGAGCCTGGATGGAGCGGAGCTTGCGAAGCGCAATCCAGGTTCCTCCTGCGCGCTTATTCCGGCCTACTGAAACTGGCATTGCTGGAAACTTGTGTGTAATCGACAGGCCTCAAACCCCCCGCATACTCAGCCGAATCCGGCCCTGCTTGTCGATATCCAGCACCTTGACCTTGATCACATCGCCCACGGACAGCCGCTCATTGGCGTTCTGCACCCGCTCGCCCGTCATCTGGGAGATATGCACCATCCCATCCCGACCCGGCAGAATGGCGACAAAGGCGCCGAAATCCATCACCCGCGTCACCTTGCCCTCATAGATTCTGCCAATCTCCACATCGGCGGTGATATCTTCGATCCGGCGTTTGGCTTCATCGCTGGCGGTTTTGTCCACGGCGGCGATCTTGATCGTGCCGTCATCGGCAATATCGATCGTGGCGCCGGTTTCCTCGGTAATGGCGCGAATGGTGATGCCACCCTTGCCGATCACATCGCGGATTTTTTCCGGATTGATGCGGATGATGGTGATCCGTGGCGCAAATTCGGACATTTCCTTGCGCGACTTGGGCAGCGCCTCGTTCATCTTGCCCAGAATATGCAGCCGTCCTTCGCGGGCCTGGGCCAGCGCGGTTTCCATGATTTCCCGGGTAATGCCCTGAATCTTGATATCCATTTGCAGGGCGGTGACGCCACCGGCGGTGCCGGCCACTTTAAAGTCCATATCGCCCAGGTGATCCTCATCGCCCAGAATATCGGTCAGCACGGCGAACCGCTCCTGCTCCTTGATCAGGCCCATGGCGATGCCCGCCACCGGAGCCCTGATAGGCACGCCGGCGTCCATCAGCGCGAGCGAGGCGCCGCAGACCGAGGCCATGGAACTGGAGCCGTTGGATTCGGTGATTTCCGACACCACCCGGACGACATAAGGAAAGTTGCCCATATCCGGCATCACCGCCTGCACGCCGCGCTTGGCCAGCCGCCCATGACCGATCTCCCGCCGCTTGGGGCTGCCTACCATTCCGGTCTCGCCGACGGAGTAAGGCGGGAAGTTGTAATGCAGCATGAAGGGCTCACGGTATTCGCCCTCGATGGCGTCGATGATCTGGGCGTCTTTGGTGGTGCCCAGCGTGGTTACCACCAGCGCCTGGGTCTCGCCACGGGTAAACAGCGCCGAGCCGTGCGTGCGCGGCAATACTCCGGTGCGAACGGTAATCGGGCGCACCGTGCGGGTGTCGCGGCCGTCGATCCGCGGGTTACCCGCCAGAATGCGGCTGCGCACAATACGTTTTTCCAGATCGTTGAAGGCGTCGCGCACCATTTCGCCGGACCACTGCTCCGGTGCCGTCAAGGCCGCCACCAAGCCCTCGCGAATCTCCTTGACCCGCTGTTGCCGGGCCTGCTTTTCGGCGATCTGATAGGCTTCGGTCAGCGCCGCTTCGGCAGCCGCGGTGACCGCCGCCGCCAAGTCTTCATGCTTGGATGGCGCCTGCCACTCCCAGGGCTGCACACCCGCCGCCAGGGCCAGTTCGCGGATGGCCCGAATCGCCACCTGCATCTGGTCGTGGCCGAACATCACCGCGCCCAGCATGACGTCTTCAGGCAGTTCCTGGGCCTCGGATTCGACCATCGACACGGCGTTTTCCGTGCCGGCCACGATCAGATCGAGTTGGGATTCCTTCAACTCGCTGCGAGTGGGATTCAGCAAATACCGACCGTTATGGTAGCCCACCCGGGCGGCGCCGATCGGCCCGTTGAAGGGGACGCCGGCCAGGGCCAGGGCCGCGGACGCTCCCAGCATCGCGGGGACATCCGAGTTCACCTCGCCGTTCACGGATAGCACCGTGGCGATAATCTGGACTTCATTGGTAAAGCCGTCGGGGAACAGGGGGCGCAGTGGGCGGTCGATCAGGCGGGAAATCAATGTTTCCGTCTCGGAGGGACGGCCCTCACGGCGGAAGAAACCGCCGGGAATACGGCCGGCCGCATAACTGCGCTCCTGATAATTCACCGTCAGCGGAAAAAAATCCCGCTGGGTCTCGGTCTGGCGGGCGGCTACGGCGGTGACCAGCACCACCGTATCTGACATATTGACCAGTACTGCACCGTCGGCCTGGCGGGCGATTTCACCGGTTTCCAGGGTGACGGTGTGATTACCGTATTGAAACGTGCTTTTTTGGGGGGTCACGAAATCATCCTAATGAACAGTAATAATTAGCGACGCAGTTCGAGGCGCTCGAGCAGGGTCTGATACCGTTGTGAATCCTTTTTCTTTAAATAATCCAGCATCTTGCGGCGTTGGTTGACCATCTTCAAAAGGCCCCGCCGGGAATGATGGTCTTGCTTATGGACTGCAAAATGGCCTTGCAGTTCATTGATACGGTTGGTCAACAGCGCAACCTGCACCTCCGGGGAACCGGTATCGGCCGGGCCGCGTTGAAAATCGTGCACGATCTGCGACTTGCGTTCAGTGTTGAGTGACATCTGACAAGCTCCGATGAAAATTAAATCAAATGATGAATATTAACCTTGGTAGCGAGGGCGAACAAGCGATTATCGGCCGCGGGCGCGATTAAAACGGTAACTGGCTGCGAAGCCTTGAACCTCCGGGTAGTGTTCTCGATGTGGATATAGTGACTCACAACTTATTGATTATAAAATGCTTGATGAGGTCTGTATCCACGTCTGAAACACTACTCCAGGTTCCTTTGTTATTACCCTGACTATTACCCTTATACAAAGGTAATTACCCCTTTGTTCGCCAGGCCGCTGCCGTGCCTCGCCCCTGGCATTCCACCGCACCCGCCGCCTGCTGTTCGCGCAGAACCCGCCGCACCATATCCCGGCTCACTCCCGGACAGGTCTGCTCCAACTCGCTGATGGTGAACCCGCCTCGGGGTCGGGCGGCGAGACGTTTGATGCCCTCCAGCACCTGATCCCGCTTGGCGCCGCGCGGCGCTTTAATTTCGCCCACCCGTTCGGCGAATTCTCGGTATGCCTCTTTCATGACGGACAGGACGAAGTTGATGTACGGCCACGGGTCATGTTTGCCTTCGTGCCAACCCTGCGAGCTTTGCTCCAGCGTTTCATAGTAGCGACCCTTGTGTTGCTCGATGATGCGCTCCAGGCTGATGTAGCGACCCACCTCGTAACCCAGTTGGTAGCTTTGCAGTAACCAGAGTAATCGGGATACACGGCCGTTGCCATCACGAAACGGGTGAATGCAGAGGAAATCCAGATTAAAGGCCGCCAGCGCCAGCAGCGATGGCGCCCAGCGTTCCTCCAGACAGCGGCACCACTCCGCTACCAGCAGCGCCATGGCGGTCGCTGTCTCATGAGCCGGTACGGTACGGAAACGGACACGCTCGCTGCCATCGGCATGGCGCTCGATAATATCGCCATCCTTGTTCTTGTACTGGCCTGCATCCCAGATCTGGCCGCGCGTCATAGTGTGCAAACGCTTGATGGTGTCCTCGGTGAGCGGGATGCTGGCGGCGTCCTGGTGAATCCACGCTAATGCATCCCGGTAGCCGCGAACCTCTTCTTCGTCACGGTCACGGAACAGGGGACGCGGTGCGGCCAATACGGCGCGAACCCGTGACGGCTCGACCGAGACGCCCTCGATGCGGTTGCTCGATACCGCGCTTTCGATCAGCGCATGTTCGCGCAGCGCCTTCAGCCGCTGGGGTGATTGACGGGTGTAAAGTTCCTGCTTGCCACGGAACTCGCCGAGATCGGAGAGATACCATGCGGTTGCGGGGTGGATCGGGATTTGGCCGGTGGCGAACTGCCGAAGGGTTCGTGTCATCAGGGTGGCTCCGGGAAAAGATGGGTTTCGCCACATAACTGGCTTAGCCCTGGTCGAGCTTACCGAGCAATTCTTCCACCTGTTCCACCGACAGCTTCAACACAGCCCCCACGGCGGCGGGCAGGTTGGGGTCCTGGCCGGCCTGCCAGAGGCTGTTAGGCCGGAATAAGGTCGCATGGCCGTTTCCGGCACGCCCGCTCAGTTCATGGGTGAAGTCGTCCACACTTCAAGCGCCAGCTTGATCAGCATCTCGTGCCTCTGCTTGATACTGGCAGCGGACCAGTTATCAAAGGAACGAAGCTTTTCATTGATCCGGTTAATCGAAGTGTTCTGCCCTACCGTGGTGATTTCCGCAAGACTGCTCGTCAGGTAGTACTTACTTTTCCGGTACTCAGCCTTCTTCGTGGTGAAGCAGTCGTTTCCGGCGACGATGTTGATCGGCTTTTCCAGCAAGGTCAGATTGCCCAGCCGATGCTTGTAGTCATCGTATCTTGCATACGGGTTGTCAGCTTCGAAGCTTCGGCGCAGATCATTCTGCGGATTGTTAGGCAGGATGTGCTCGATCTCCAGCGAGGTATATTCTCTCAGCGAGCCAGGGGTTTTCAGACCTTTATAGGCCATATCCACAAACTGTGTCAGCTTGGCCAGCAGGTAGCGAGTGCGGTACTGCTGCATCGTGTCGAGTGTATAACGTTTGAGCGCGTCACCGAGTTCCTGCTGCTGCCTACCATGCTTTTCTGGAAGCGCTCGGCAATGAAGGTGTTCAGCTTGTCGCGTTGGGCCCCGGCGTCGATTATTTCACTAATATCCCTCAGTGCATCCGCCCACACCGAGAAATTGCGCTCGAGATCTTTGGTCGGGGTCTTGGTAAAAATATAGTAGAAAAGGAAGCTTTCCAACTGTCCAAGAAAGTGATCGAACAGTGGCTTAGGGAAATTGCTCGCCGCCAGCAGCAGTATATGATGCAGACTGAAGGCCCCACCGCATAGGCGCTTGAGACTATCCATCGTCACGTTCGGCTTGCCGTCATTGCCACAGCCTTTAGTGAAGGCGAGATAGTGTTCAACGTTACGGATGATCTTGCGAACGAACTCGAATGGCCTGCCTGCGTAGTTGCAGAGAGCGGCATTATCCTTGTTGACGAACCAGTCATAGATCTCGTCCTCGCGTACCACTGCATCCTCGCGTACCACTGCATCGCCACGTTTGTTGCGGATTACATAGTTCGCCATCAGGAAATAGCGCAAGAAGCGCAGCGGCTTGTCCTTATCCTTCTCCAGTGGCTTGGTGATTTTCTTCCACTCGTTCTTGAGCTGGGAGAACTGTTCTTGTTGGACGTGGGTGAACAACAGATTCTTGAGCAGGTCCATCGGGTTCAAGCCAACGCCGCGCTCGTTGATCGTTTCAAAGATTTTGAGTGCGCTGCTTACATCCGTGGAGATCTGGATGAACACAACGTTGTTGGCCAAATAACCCCAGTACTGGCGTAGTTTGGTTACATTGTCGTAGTTGTCCTGCAGGTAACGATAGATCGTGGCATAGGCGTTGAGCAGATTTTCCAGCGAGCCAAAGCTCGCAATACCTGATGCCTGGATACCGGCACGCACCGTCTGTGGATCGGCGTTCAGTTCCACCAACTTACTGAGTATCTCGCCGGCGCTCTCGTAGCGCGGATCAAGTTTCAGGCTCGTCAAGGTATTACCCTGGCGATCGACGTAGCTGGTAGAAGTGAGATCGTTTAACGCCTGCATCTGCGGCTCGCCTTGGAACAGATGCCGTAGCGCACATAGCAGGAGGAAGAAGGTGGTTAGGCGTTGCTGACCATCAATGATGTCAAATCGATTTCTCGGCGCATCCGCCTGAGCCGGGGGAGCGACCAGCACAGTACCGATAAAGTATTCGTGGTCGCTACCCGAGTCGATCTGCTCATTGATGTCGTCGAGCAGTCGCTGCACCTCCTTGTCCGTCCACACGTACTCACGCTGGTAGTCGGGTACGATGTAAAAGCACTCACGAAAAGCTTCGACAATGCTGAATTTGTGGTTCTCGATTCTAGTAGCCATTTTCTTGATTTACCCTTACAAATTGGCTGCGGAGCCCTGAAGCTACACAATCATTTTTCTCTATGTGGATGACCCGGACAATCTTACGGATGGCCAGATTCTGAAGCTACACAATCATTTTTCTCTTACCGCGTCAGCTCATTCAACGCATCGAGTAACCGCTGGAATCCGATCTTTTCCTGCTCGAGCCGGACGGAGTTCCCCAAGCGGTTGCTCCGTAAGTCGTCGTAAAGCGCCGTCTCGGCCGGCGTAAGCCGGGACAGCGTTCGATTCGTCGGGCTCGCTTCTTCGATCCAGTGTTCCCTGTGCGCTATCAGGGTGTCGTGATCCATCAACAGAGAGCCTGCTTCAGGGAAATGCGCTCGCAACTGGTCGAGGATGGCGAAGCCGTGGGTGTCGATGTCACCCCAGTAGTAAATCGATTTGTCGTGCAGCCACCGCGCCTGCCCGAGCGCGTCGAAGCCGTATCCCGCGCCAAAGATCACCAGGCTGTCCGGCAGGTGAGGGAACGCGAGAAAGTCGATCTCATTCTCGGTGATGAACACCCGGCTCACGCCTGGATCGAAGCGCGCAAACTCCGCGTCGATCAACGACAGGTCCGACAACCCCTGCGGGAGCGCCGGAGAAGCATCGAGCAACCGGAACCGTACCGTCGCCGGTTTTTCGCGAAAGCCGTAGCGCCGTTCGAACAGGCCGATACCCCTCGCTTCGGAATTAATGGTTTCAGCCGGCAGGGCAAGGTCGAACAACTCGGACAGCGTTCCTTTGTATTGCTCGATAAACTTGCTATGGACTCCCGGCAGGTCGATCTGTCGCAGGTATATGCCAGGTCTCGGGTTTGCCTGAAGCCATTCGACGATATCAAGCAGCCTTGGCCAGTCGGCCGCCAACTCGACTGCCCGCAAGGGACGCTTCGCGAGCCAGGGCAATACCGACGGACAGCGTTCCCTGGTGGTGGCGAGTAGCACTCGATACCGCGCGGCCTCCCGGCTTCTTCCGATCAAGGTCAACGCATCGTCCAAGGAATCTATCCAGATCTCCGCCGGCACTTCATTGCCGCCAATCACCCGATGCTCGATTTTCCGCATCTCGAGACGGAAGCCGGGCCGCTGTCCGCCTCTTGCCGCCGAGCGCAACAGGCCGATCCATTCTTGCACCTCGGCGAATCGGTCTCTCAACTCGGTCGAGCTTGGACCTCTTAGCGGGATCCGCAGCGGAAACAGTGGCTCACCCGTAGCCATGGCGGCCAGCAGGCGACCCTTCTCCCACTCCCGTTGCACTCGGCCGCGAATATCATCGGGGGTCGTCCAGGTCATGCCCTTCGAGCCTCCTTTTCGGCCCGATATTCTTCGATCGTGAGATTCCGCAGGCGCGAGGAGCGGCCTTCTTCGTTATAAACGAAGCCGACACTGGCAACGTAGGGTTCGATGATGTGAATCTTCTGCAATGGGGTGACGATCAGAAGCTGCAGGTTCAAGCGCTTGAACAGTTCCAGCCCGAAGCGCGTAGACTCGTCGGAACCGCGGCCGAAGGCTTCGTCGATGACGACGAAACGAAAGGTCCGTGACCGCACCGCGCCCCACTCCAGGCCGAATTGATAGGCCAGGCTCGCGGCGAGGATGGTGTAGGCCAGCTTTTCTTTCTGTCCACCGGACTTACCGCCGGAGTCCGTATAGTGCTCGTGTTCGCTATCGTCCTCCCGCCAGCGCTCGGAGGCGGAAAACACGAACCAGTTGCGCACATCGGTGACCTTTTTTGCCCAGCGCCGGTCGAGCTCGGATTGCCCGTCGCGTCCCCGGAATCGCTCGATGATGCGCCTGACCTGGAGAAATTTTCCCTCCGAATATTGGTCGTCGTCCGAGCCTGTGAGAGCCCCCTCGGTGCAGGCGCGCAGTTCGGTCTGGAAATCGCGGATATCGGCATCCGTCGTCGGTTGGGCTTCGAGCAGGATGTAGCGGCCTGGGTTGTAGTCGATTTGTGTCAGCGATTCATTGATGCGTTCGATGCGCTCCTTGATCGTCTCCCGCTCCCGCGCCAGTTGCGACTGGAAATTGGCCACCTCGCGAATGGTGTTCTCGTTGAGAAGCTCCTTGAAGCGCGCCTCGAAACGCGGGAGATCGTCGCTGTCGAGCCGTCGGAGGATGTCTCGAAACTCATTGGCGGCGTCGATGCTGACATCGACTTCCTGCGTATCCAGTGGATACGCCCCGCAGAAGCCGCGCATCGCATCGATGATGCGATCGCGCAGGCGCGCGGCCTTCTTGTCTTCCGCGTCGATCCGGCTGGTGAGCCAGTCGCGGACATCCCGCTCGCGGTTGTCGCACGATTCCACCGTCAGGGTGTGCCCGACCAGGGCTTCAGCCCGGATGGCGTCGATGCGGGAGAAGTACCTGGCGTGACCGGCCAGGGCTTCCTGGGTTAGCAGCGCCTCCGCATCGGCCAACAGCTCTGTCGCATCCGCCTGCTTCTGCTGGTTGACCCGCAGGTCACCGCGGCGCTGAGTCAGCTCATCCTCGGTTTGCTCGAGTGTAGCGCCCAGTGTTTGCAGTTGTGCGTTGAGTGTTTGCAGCCGATCGGACGCCGCTTCCAGGGTTCGCCTTTCCTCCGTCAGCGCGGTAATTTCTTTAACCAAGGGCCGCCAGTCGATATCACGGAAGTCACGATACTCACCGATCTTCCCGAGCCGATCGGCGCGAGTCTTCATCTCTCTCTGTTCGCCTTGCAGCTCGCCGATGCGGCGCCCCAGCTTGCCGATGCGATCTTCCAACACCTTGCCGTTGCGTTCCAGCGTGGCGATCTTCGCCTCGTTACTCCACCCCAGCACATAACGACTGCGGTCGTCCAGGCGGTGGCGGTCATCTTTTTCGTGTCGCTCTCCCGGCGCCTTGATCTGACCCGAGCGGGTGATCGCCTTCTGTTCCCGCCGAAACAGGTCCATCGACTCACAGCAGGCGAAGTCGAAGCGACGCGCCAGCTCCTGTTCGAGCCAATCGTAGAAAGCGGTATCCGGTTCGATGTCGAGTTTTCTCACCAGTGAGTCGGGATGCAGCGCTGGCAGGGTTCCCGCGCCGCCGGTACGCACCCGGAAATAGACCAATCGTCCCTTGAGATGGGTACGGTCCACCCATTCGGCAACCTTCGCGTAGTGCCGGTCCGGGACCAGGAGCGAGAGGCCGAAGTTGCGCAGCATTCGCTCGGCCGCGCCTTCCCAGTCCTTCTCTTCTTCACGCACCTGCAGCAACTCGCCGGCGAAAGGCATGTCCTCCTCGGGCAAGCCCAAGGCGCGACACAGAATCTGCCGGGTGGCGATCTGAGCCTGATCGATATTGCTGCGCCGGGCCCGCAGACCGGCAAGCTCGCGGTTCAGGGCTTCATATTCGCCCCTGATTTGTGCGAACTCGACTCCGCGTTCGTTCAATTCGTTCTGGATCGTCGCCTCGCGGTCCGATGCTGCCTCGGTCAGTCGTTCGCAGGCGTGGCGGTTGGCGATGAAATCCTCGGCGCCGTCTATCGCGGGCAAGCCCAGCGCTCGAGCCAGTTCGGCGTAGCGTTCGGCTTTCCTCGCCCGTCGCTCCTTTTCTTCCTCCTTGGCCCGGATGGTTTCGGCGATCCGTTCGATCCGGTCGCCGCCGTTGTCGGCGATGGCGCGACGCAGTTCCCGTTCTTCGCCGACGAGCGCGCGTTTCCGCTCGTCCAGCCGCTCCACTTGAGCGCCCAGCCGCTCGTGTTCCTCCGCCAGTTTCGCGAGACGCTTGTTCAGCAGGTCGGCCTTTAACCCGGCAAAGTAGGCTTTCAAGGCCTCACGGCAGGCCCGCAGTTCATCGGCTTCCGCACACAGTTCCACATGCCGGTCGCAATCCGCCACCAGTGGCGTCAGCCGCTCCACCTGCGCTTTGGCCTTGAGCACCGCTTCATGGGCGCGGTTCAAGTCGTCGAAATGCTGGATCAAGGCCTGAATCCGAGGCTCCACCTCGAAGGGTTCGAGCATCTGGCCGCGCACGAAGTCGGTGAGATTACCCACCGACTTCATCGAAACCGTCTGATGGAACAGATCCAGCGCCTGTTCGTTGTCGATGCCGAAGCGACGCCGGAAGTGAGCGCCGTACGGCGGGAACGTATCGAACAGTTCGACGCCGCCGGCGCGCAGGCGCTTTCTGAGATTGGCGATGTCGGCGCCGAACCCGGCGAAATCGGCGGCGATGGTCAGCGCCCGCCCGGCCACCACGAAACAGCGCGCCGGCTGTCCCTGGGCGTCTTTGAGCCAGAAAACCTGGGCCAGCGTCACCGTCTGGTCGTAACCGACATTACGGAAAACGCCCAGCAGCACGGAATAGCTGTTGAGATCGCGCAGGGCCACCGGTTTGGCCGACGCGCTCGACTCATTGCGCTCGGACTTGTAGTGACCCAGCACATAGGATCGCAGGCTCCGCTCCCTGCTGTCGGCTCCGGCCGCCTTGTTGTAGGCAATCCGTTGCACCGGCACGAGCAGGGTGATGATCGCATCCACCAGCGTCGATTTGCCGGAACCGATGTCACCGGTCAGCAGCCCATTGCGGCCGTCGAGGTGCAGCGTCCATACCCGCTTGTCGAAAGTCCCCCAGTTGAAGACCTCGAGTCGTTCCAGCCGAAATCCGGCAAGGGTCGCGTCGCCTGCAAAGTCGAGGCTGAAGCTTTCAAGCAGAGATCCCATCAGTAGTCTACCTCCAATTGATCCCTCTCGATTCGTGTACCGGTCACTCGACCGCCGCTAAGATGGGCCAGGTAGGCGGCCAGCCGCGCATCGAATTCGGCCAACCATTGCGCATCGACGAAGGCTTTCAGAATCCGCCGCACCTCGATGACGTGCTCCCGGCCTCTCAGCCGACGAATGAAGCCCAGGTCGGCGATCTTGTTGAGATGCGTGTCGATCTGGTCGATCAGGCGAGCCTCGTTGCTGCCTTCCGGCAGGAAAACCCGAATCAGTTCGATGATCTCGTCACGCGACAGAATGAGCCGGGTATCGCCGCCGCCGGCGTCGAACTCCGCGAGCTTCTTGCGGAGCAGGGCCAGCAGGAGGCTTACCGGAAAAGACAGCGGCCGCCGCGCCACCAGGCGGGGCAGTTCCGGGTCGCCTTCTTCCACCCGGCGGGAACGCAAAAAGGCGTAACCCTCGGCTTCGTCGAGCACCAGTTCCAGCCCGAGTACGGCGACATAATCGCGAACCCGCGCCTGCAATTGCAGCAATGACTGCCAGAGTTCGCCATCGCTCTCCTGATAGAGCACGCCTTTCATCAAGCCAATGACCAGTGCGGACAGAGAGGGCGAAAGTATGGACGAAAAGGTTTCGACCGGATCCATCACTCACCTCACGAAAATGACCCGTGGCAACTCGGCCGCTTTCCAGCCTCCCTGTCTGTCCTGCCAGGGGATGCGGTCAAGCGTTGTTTCGTCGAAGACCGCCTTCCTGTCGTCACCGGCCAGCGTCAGATAGGTCACCAGTTCGGCCAGACCGTGTTCCAGGGGATGGGCTTCGACTACCTCTCGCAGGGTGATCTGCGGCTGCAGTTGCAGGGCTTGGCGGATGCGGCCCGCGAGTTGCGCCTTGTCGATCACGACCTGGGAAAACAGCACGTCGGCGTCGAATTCCTCTTCGCCCGCCTCCAGCGTCCCGGTCGCGATCGCCGTCTTCAGCGGCGGTGAAAACAGTGGACGCTCCAGCGGCAGCGCCACACTGACGGCCGTATCGTCGATCGCCATGAAATCGCCTGTCGGTGGCGACTCCCGCACATTGAGAGCGTGACTCTCGACGCCGTGCAGGATTTCCATGATCCGGCGGTTTTCCAGCCAGGCCTGGTCATCGAGAAAGCGGCGCAACTGCTGCGACAGCAGGGCAACGGTGCGCTGGGTGTGTTCGCCGGCGGTGAGCCAGTCGTAATGCACCCGGCGGATGCGGCTGTCCGGCTGCAGCGTGGTGACCGCGGGGAGTTGCATGACCCGATCGAGTAGCGCCGATAGCTCCTCCTGCTTGGCCTGGGACATCAGAAAGTCCCAGAACGCCCGGAAGCTGCGGCCCTGGTCGGAGTCGGCGATGGCGTCCCGCTCGCCCAGGATCTCGTCGAGCAATGCGCCCTTGGCCCCTTCCCACAAGGCGATGCGCTCGCGCACGCGGCGATCCAGCACGCGGAAGTTGTGTTCCACCTCGCGAAAGTCACTCAGCAGTTCGCGCGCCGTGGTGGCCAGTTGCTGGAACCGATCCTTCAGCGCCGTGTCGTCGAGCAGGGGCAGATCGCCGGCGACGATGCGCGCGATTTCGTCATCGATTTCCTGGCGCCGCTTCTGCAGGTCACGAATACGCGCCTGCGGGTCGGTTTCCGAACCCTCGACCATCTGTCCCAGCAGCTCGAACACCGTCATCAAGCGCGATTCGGTGCCGACGAAGGCGCGTTGCGTGAGGCTTGCCAACCAGGTTAGCACCTTTTCGGTCGCGGGGGTCAGATCGAAATGCGGCTCATCCGAGCCGGGTGGGTAGAACTTGCGCAGCCATCCCTTGTTGTCCGCCGCCCAGTCGTCCAGGTAGTTCGCGGCGGCGCGCGGAAACGCCTCCGCGCCCAGGGTCTGGCGGAGCGCGTACAACTCGTCCTCCAGCTTCTCCACCAGGTCGGCCTGCGCCATCACCCGCACATTAGGCGCGACGAAAACCCGCTGCAGGAAACTCGCGATCAGCGGCGCCGAATCGGCCAGCAGCAGGCGCCAGCCAGGGTGGTTACGGCGCAGGGCGTCGAGGGTGGCGTAGTCGAGATTCATGCGGTGTGATCCTGCCGAGGGGGGCTGGCCGAGAGCTGCTTGAAGCCGAGGCGCTCCTTCCAGTCATCGCGCTTTGCAGGCGATGACTTCTTTCAAATCAGCGCTTCCAACCCTTTGCGATCGAGCAGATTGAACACTCTCTATCATTGTCAAAATATATCACTGAGTGTATTAGTCCGCTACCCTCGGAACGGCGAAGCCAGGGTGGTTCTGCAGCCAACCGCTGACGAGGGTAGGGATTGCTGTTTTCCCCTCCTTTTCAAGGAGGGGTGGCGCGTAAGCGCCGGGGTGGTTGCCGGGGTGGTTTCACAAGTCCACAAGCTCCGCTTATTCCGACTTACGGGTAGGCTCAGAGCAGCGCGACGACTTCGCGCAGCAGGATTTCGACCTTTTCCATACCACCGGTCAGTTGGTGCTGGATATCTTCCATAGTGATCTTGCCCCCGCTCTTGCCCGCGGCCCAGTTGGCTACCACCGCGCAGGCGGCATAGCGCAGGTCAAGCTCGCGGGCCAGCGCCGCCTCGGGCATACCGGTCATGCCTACCATATCGCAACCGTCCCGCTCCAGGCGCATAATCTCCGCCGCCGTTTCCAGCCGCGGTCCCTGCATGGTCCCATACGTACCACCCTCACGAGCGTCCAACCCGGCGTGGCGGGCCGCCTGAATCAGCTTCTGGCGCAGTTCTTCGCAGTAGGGATAGGTAAAATCGATATGGGTGACATGGGTCAGATCGTCCTCGAAGAAAGTATGGCCGCGCGACCAGGTATAGTCGATGATCTGATCGGGAAAAACCAGGCAGCCGGGTTCCATGTCAGCACGAATGCCGCCCACCGCCGCCACGGCGATGACCTGGTCCACACCGATATGCTGCAAGGCCCAGAGGTTGGCCCGATAATTGACTTTATGGGGGGGGATGGTGTGGCCGTAGCCATGCCGCGCCAGGAAAACCACCGCCTTGCCGCCCAGTTCCCCATGCGTCAGCGGACCGGAGGGTTCGCCGTAGGGCGTGGAAACCATCTCCCGATGGCTGATGCTCAGGGTTTCCAGAGAGGTGAGGCCGGTGCCTCCGATAATCGCCAGCAGTTGCGCCATGAGTTCTGTATCCTCGGGGCTGGAAAAGGGGTTGGGTCAGGATGAAGCGGGATTTTCCTTGATCGCATAGATAGCCGGCAGATTGCGCCAGTATTCGTGGTAATCCATGCCGCAACCGAAGACATAGCGATCGGTGACGGTTAAACCGACGAAGTCCACCGTAAAACCGGGCACTTTGCGATCATGCTGTTTGTCCACCAGCACGGCGCTGTAAACCGCCTGGGCGCCGGCCTGCCGCAGGTATTCCACGATCGCCTTGAGGGTGACGCCTTCGTCGAAAACATCGTCTATCACCAGCACCACCCGATCCTTTACCGGCGGTGGCGGCGGCGCCAGCCAATGCAATTCGCCGCCCCGCGTCGTACCCCGATAGCGGGTAGCGTGCACGTAACCGATTTGCAGCGGAAAATCGAGCCGGCCGAGCAACCACACGGTGGGAATCATGCCGCCGTTCATCACCGCCAGCAGCAGCGGGTTGCAGTCCCGCAAGCGGGCGCTAATGGCTTCCGCCAGCCGCTCCAGGGCCGCCGTCACGGTTGCAGCGGAGCAGAGCATTTCCGCCTCATGCAACACGGTCTGAGCCTGTTCGGTGGTAATCGTAGTCATGGGCTTCAATCAAATCTCCGTCTCCAGCAAAGGAAAGGCGTCGTAATCCTGCACGAGTTGTACCGCCCGCTGCCAGGTGGCGCTGGCGCGCATCCGCGCCAGCGTCAGCCGGCCACGGCCATGCAGCCGAATCAGACGTAACTGGGAAACGGGGTCCGGGGCACGCTTGAGACCGCCCAGGATGGCGATGGCCGCCTGCCGGTCGTTGCAGGCCAGCACCATATCGCAGCCCGCCGCCAGCGCCGCGGCGGCCCGCTCGGGCGGCGAACCGGCCGCCTGGGCGCCCACCATATCCAGATCGTCGCTGAAAATCACCCCCTGGAAGCCCAGTCGCTCACGCAGAATGTCTTTCAACCATACCGGGGAAAACCCCGCCGGGCGGTCATCCACTTGCGGATACAGCACATGCGCCGGCATGATGGCGGCCAGGCCGTAGTGAATCAGCCGCTCGAAGGCCAGTAAATCCTCGGCCGCCAGTTCTGCCAGGGAACGTCCGTCCACCGGCAATTCCAGATGCGAATCCGCCGTCACCCCGCCATGACCGGGAAAATGCTTGCCGACCGCCTCCATGCCCCCTTTTTGCATGCCCGTCATGTAGGCATGGGCCAGATCGGCCACGACCTCGGGATCGGGGTGAAAGGAACGGTCCCCGATCACGGCGCTGACGCCGCGATCGAGATCCAATACCGGGGCAAAGCTGAAGTCCACGCCGACCGCGCGCAACTCGGTGGCCATCAGCCAGCCGGTGACACGCGCCAGTTGCTTGGCGCGCAGGCGGGCATGATCATAGATTTCACCCAACCGCCGCACTGCCGGCAGATGGGTGAAGCCGCCGCGGAACCGCTGCACCCGCCCCCCTTCATGGTCCACCGCCACCAACAGGCGGGGCTGGCGTAAGACATGGATGGATTCCACCAGTTCGGCCACCTGCTCGGGCGAACGGTAGTTACGGGTAAACAGGATGACGCCGCCTACCAGCGGATGCCGCAGCAACTCGCTTTCCCCGGCGCTCAACAGCGGCCCCTCCAGGCCGATCATAACGGGACCTAATGCCACCTGAATATTACCTTATGGTGCAGGAATCGAAAAATACTTGAAATATTAAATCCATTGCCAAGAATAATCACTCCTGATAATTATGATAAAGTTAGTGACTGACTGACGTAAATGACAGCGGCCATGCTGAGTGAACAACTGTTCGTGCATAGGGTCGAATATGGCGCTTGCGCTTATTTTACCAGTACCGTTCTGATAATCACGCCAAATGGCATCCAGCATACTGATCGTCGACGATGAACTGATGATTCGGGAGAACCTGAAAGCCTATCTGGAGGATGAGGGCATGCAGGTTACCGCGGTGGAATCCGGGGAGGAAGCGCTGGGTTGTATCGAAAGCGGCCGCTCCTTCGCCGTTTGCATCATGGATATGCGGCTGCCGGGCATGGATGGCAACGCTTCGATCCGACGCCTGCATGCGCTCTGTCCGGACATGAAATTCATCGTCCATACGGGCTCGACCGACTATGCCCTGCCCAGCGATCTGCGGCAACTGGGATTGAGTAACGCCCAGGTGTACCTTAAGCCCTTGCTGGACATGGCCCCGTTGGCGTATATGGTGCGCACCTTGGCGCAACCCAGCAGAAGGTATCAAGGATAAATGGCCGCAACGGCGAAGATACTGACCATCGACGACGAGCCGATACTGCGGGATATTATCATCAGCTATCTGGAAGACAGTAACTTCCAGGTGATCGAGGCGGCCAACGGTCAGGAAGGCATCGAGCTGTGTCGGCGCGAACAGCCGGATCTGGTCTTGTGCGATCTGCGGATGCCGGGCATGGATGGGTTACAGGTGCTGGCGTCCTTGACCGAGGAATTTCCGGAAACGCCGGTCATCGTGATTTCCGGCATGGGCCGGATCAGCGACGCAGTCGAGGCCCTCAAGCTGGGCGCCTGGGATTACATTACCAAACCGATCGAAGACATGGCCGCGCTGGAGCATTCGGTGCAGCAGTGTCTGGAACGGGCCCGGCTGCGGCGGGAAAACCGGGCCTACCGCGAAAATCTGGAAGCGGTCAACGCTCAGTTGCAGCAGAGTCTGCGGCGGTTGCAGCAGGATGAGGAGGCCGGCCGCCAGATTCAGTTTCAGTTATTGCCCGAAGACAGGCAACGCCATGGCCCCTATGAATTCAGCCGCCAGTTGCTGACCTCGCTCTACCTGAGCGGTGATTTTGTCGATTATTTCGCGATCGACAGCGGCCATCTGGGGTTCTATATCGCCGATGTGGCCGGCCACGGCGTCTCGTCGGCCTTCGTGACGGTGCTGCTACGCAGCTACATGAACCGCTACCTGGAACGCTACCGGCAGGATCAGGATCAAGGCATACTTCAGCCCGCCAAAATCCTGCGCCGCCTGAATCAGGAAATCTTGCAGGGACGGCTGGGCAAATACCTCACCATGTTTTATGGCGTGATCGATTGCGCCGCCAATCGCTTGCACTACAGCAACGGCGGACAGTTTCCGTTTCCGCTGCTGTTCGATGGAAATCACGCGATCTATCTGGAAAGCAAGAGTCTGCCCGTCGGTCTGTTCAGCTTTGCCGATTACCAGCCCCATACGTTGGACTTGCCGGATACCTTTGCCCTGGCGCTGATTTCCGATGGCATACTCGAAACCTTGCGCCAACCTCATTTAAAGGACAAACTGAATTACCTGTTGTCGCTTGTCGACAGCACCGCTACCAGCGTCGAATCCCTTGCCCGGCAGCTTAACCTGGATCAAGCCAGCACCCTGCCGGATGATGTTACAATTTTGCTGATCACGAGGCGGAATTGAACTATGACCGCAGGACAGGCGTTTTACACCAAACAGAGTGACACCTTGATCATCAAGCTCATCGGTGATATTCGCTACACCATGAGTTGCTCGGTCGATGATTTTCTCGAGCAGTGGTTTTCCAGGGAAAACGGCAGCGACATGTTGATCGATCTCAGCGCGGTGGAATGTATCGACAGCACCAGTTTGGGTTTGCTGGCCAAAGCGGCCAATTTCATGCACACCCGCTTTGCTAGGAGGGTGACCTTGATCTCTCCCAACCGGGACATCACGCAACTGCTGGACAGCGTGGGCTTTACGGCAGTCTTCGATATCCATCAGGATGGCGCGTTCCCGGTGAAAAGCATGCAGTGCCTGCATCTGCTAGAACCGACCAAAGCCGACCTGGCCAAGACTATGTTCGAAGCCCACCAGGTGCTGAGCGATCTAAATGAGAAGAACCGCGAAACCTTCAAGGATGTCGTCGATGCCCTGCGCAGTAAACTAACCGGCAAAAACCCTTTTTAAGTCGCGGTCGGCCCTCGCCCGGTAGCGGCGAAGACCCCTTCCTCGATCAGCACGCTGTCTCCCACCCCCACCTGGGAAAACAGGTCGACAATGGCGTCGTTCGCCATGCGAATGCAGCCATGCGATAACGGAATCCCTAACGGCAATTCAGCCGGACAGCCGTGGATATAGATAAAGCGGCGCAGGGTATCCCGCTCGCCGCAGCGGTTGCGGCCGGGTTCCAGGCCGGTGAGCCACAGGATCCGGGTGAGGATCCAATCGCGCTCGGGGTAACGGGCGGCAAGTTCGGGCGTAAAGATCTCGCCGCTGCGACGGCGGCCGACGAATACCGTATCGATGGGAGCGTCGGCGCCGATCTTGAGGCGGATGCGGTGCAGACCGCGCGGCGTACAGCCGCTGCCATTGATTTCGCCGGGACCGTTACGGCCGGTGGAAACCGGATAATCGGCTACCACCTGCTCCCCGGTCAGCAGATACAGGCGTTGCCCGGCAAGACTGATCCGGATACGCGGGAAGATCATCGCCACTCTTTATAAGGGTGTTTGGCCAGTTCGGAGTTGTAATAGCGCGGATCGTGGGAAACTTCCTCGCCGAGCCAGGGCGGGCGCGCAAAACTTTCCCCCAGCGCAGCCAGTTCCACCTCGGCCACCACCAAGCCGGCGTTATCGCCCTCGAAGACGTCGATTTCCCAGATATGGTCACCGTAGCGCACGAAATGACGGGTTTTTTCCAGCAGCGGTTTGCTGCAAAGCTGTTCCAGTATTTCCCGGGCATCCGCCAGTGGAATCTCGTATTCATATTCGCTGCGGCTCACTCCCAGGGTGCCGCTTTTGATGTTCAGATGGGACTGCCCGGCCGCGATCCGTATCCGCACCGAGCGAACCGGGTCGCTCACCAGATAGCCTTGCCGCAGCGGCTCGAAGCGGTACACCTCTTTGCGCCAACTGTCATCCCGGACAAGAAATTTATGCTCGATCTCTTGGGCCATGAATAGGATGCTCTCCCAGGGTTGAAACGATGTAGGATAGGCTGGTAAGCGAACATCTTGCCAGTGGAGCCTATTATAATGCGTGAAGATTTGAGCGCCTTCCCTCTCATGGACCCGGCCATCGTCGCCGATCTCCAAGAAGTCATGGCGGATCAGTTCCCAGGGCTGGTGGCAATGCTGATTCATGAGATAACGGTACAGCTTACCGGCATCCAGACAGCCGTCGCTCAAGGCGATGCCGGGCAACTGTACCGTACCGCCCATCGGTTGAAATCCGGCGCCGGCAGCATGGGCGCGGCGCAGTTGGCGGAACTGGCGCGGCGCCTGGAAACCCAGGGACACTCCGGCAACCTGGCGGATATAGCGCCTCTCCTGGAACTGAGCCGACTTAGCGCCGGGCAGACGCAGCGAGCTTTTCAGGCCTTGCTGGATACCTGAACTTTTATCATCCTGGAGTCATCCCGATGTATCAACTTACGCCGCAGGGCCAATCCTTAATCGCCGACCTGGCGCAACGCTATGGCGTCGGCATCGATGCTGTCATGACCCTGCTGCAGGCCCTGCTGGCCGGCAATGGCGGCATGGCACAATTCAACCATCCGGAGTTCGGGGGATCGGGGCAATGGATGCAGGGCGGCATGATCATGGTGGGCGACATGTTCAATCAGGGCTTGAAAGCCAGGGTGGATGGACTGTGCTCGGAACTGGCCGGCTTGCTGGCCGGGCAGGCGTTGCCGCCGGCGCCCGCCTCCTCTCAATCGCAGCAGCAGGGCGGTGCGGGCTACTCCAGTCAATCCCAGCAGGGCGGCTCGGGTTACTCCGGCCAATCGCAGCAGCCGGGCGGCTCGGGTTACACGACCGCGACCGGCGGTTCTGCGCCGGGTGTTACAGTCAGCCTGTTCGTTCCAGACCAGGGCGGTAGCGGCAACTGGTGGCCGGTGGAACTGGGCGCGCCCGCGGCGACCGGCGCCCAGAACCAGATGCGCTATGCGTACTTTCCCAATTCCCGCCGACTGGCGGTGGAAATCAACGGCCAGATCACTGTCTACGATACCCTCGATCATCGGATCGGCGGTTTCTCGCAACAGCAGAGTGGGGACGCCTCGATCAATGTAACCAGTCAATACGGGCTGGTGGCGCTGAGCGCCCTGCCGGTCGTCAGCGGCGGCGGAAGCGCTCGGAATCCGCCGGGTCCGCAGGCAGCTCCGGCAACGGTACAGGAAACGGATATTTTCTCCAGCATCGAGCGCTTGGCTGAACTGAAACAGAAGGGGGTGCTGACGGAAGAGGAATTCAATCGCAAGAAAGCCGAGTTGCTCAGCCGGCTGTAATGGCGGGGTGATGTCATTCCGTGGACTTGAACCGGTTGATTCAAAATATTCAACGCACCCTGCCGGAGGCGAGAATCGTTGCCACGCCCCTGCCGCTGTGTCCGGAGATTCGGCTATACCTGATCGGCCCGGATAATATGCAGCGGACTTTCGCCACCACTGAAATTCAGGCTATTCTGGCGAATACGCCCTATTGGACCTTCTGTTGGGCCAGCGGTCAGGCGCTGGCCTGTTACCTGTTGCAACACAAGGAGCGTTTTTCCGGCAGGCGCATTCTGGACTTCGGCTCAGGCTCGGGCGTGGTCGCTATCGCCGCCGCCATGGCCGGCGCCGCCAGAGTCATCGCCTGCGATATCGATCCGGATGCCCTGGAAGCGGTTCGGGCCAATGCGGCCCTGAACCGGGTGGAGGTGGATACCTGCGCCACCCTGGCGCAACTGACCGAGACGTTCGATCTGATCATCGCCGCCGATGTGCTGTACGATCGGGAGAACTTTCACTACCTCGAAGAATTCCTGGCGCTGGCGCCGGAGATTCTGGTGGCTGATTCGCGGGTCAAATCGCTGGACCTGCCGCCTTACCACAAAATTGCCGAGCTAACGGCCACCACCCTGCCGGATCTGGATGAGCCTGGAGAATTCAAGCGGATTGGGATCTATCAAGCGGGAGGGCACTAACCATTGGGCACGATCAGCCGAGCCTACTTCTGGGGAAGCGGCTGCGCCTGAGTGGGGTCAATCGCCGCTACCGCCACGTGCGTTACCAGGAATCCAGTGTGATCTTACGGGGACTGACCCGGCCGTTCCGGCAACTCGCGGTCGCCCTTTGGCGAAAATCCAGGCCTGATTCAGCGCAAAAGTTTATCTCAAAACTGATAGGTGGTGAGGCAAAATCAGGCTTGAGTAGCGGAAACCGGGTTACTCTTGTAATCTGTATCCTTATTCATATTTCTTGGGAGTACGACGATGCGCATCAGCGAACGCGGCCAAGTCACCATCCCTCAAGAACTGCGGGAGCGCTACGGCCTGCTGCCTAATACCGAGATCCGATTCGTGCCGGACGAGACCGGCCTGCGACTGGTGGCCAGTCCTACCGCCAGGGCGGCGGCGATCGAGTCTTTATATGGACGTAAGCGGTTCGACCGCAGTACCGATGAACTCATGTCCCTGCTGCGGGAATGAACACCTATCTGGTCGACACCAACGTCCTCCTGGATGTGATTGGGGCTGATGCCGATCTTTGCAGGGAATGATGGTAAGCGGTGCGTACTCTATAAATCTTTTGCCGCTCAGCCGGGTAGAGGTACCCTGTGCATACCGAACCGGCGATAAAGTACGCGCAGCGTATCCTACTTGTATGGTATATTTTGTCATCATGAGTACCGAACCCATTCTACATGTGGTTTTCTTTCGCACTGGATCCGGTCGTGAATCGGTACGGGAATGGTTATTGGATCTGGAAAAAGAAGATCGCAAAATTATTGGAGAGGATATCAAACTTTTACAATTTCGCTGGCCGCTTGGTATGCCTCTGGTCAAAAAGCTGGAAGCTGATCTATGGGAAGTTCGCAGTCACCTAGCCGGGGGACGTATTGCGCGTACCTGCTTCACAGTTAAAGGCGCTGAGATGTCACTTTTACATGGGTTCATTAAGAAAAGTAAGAAGATACCATTACAGGATCTGGAATTGGCTCGCGAACGAAAGAATTTGTGGTTACACGGGTAATTTTATGAATCAGTACACCGGCAGTGATTTTGACCAATTTCTTCAAGAGCAGGGTATTCTTGAAGAAGTAACAGCCAGAGCGCATAAACGATTGCTGGCTTTGCAACTGAGTGAAGTGATGGAGCAATCTAAAATTACAAAAGCACAACTCGCTGAAAGATTACAAACCAGCCACTCTCAGATTGATCATTTACTTGATCCAAACAATACATCTGTCACTCTTGAGTTATTGGAAAAACTGGCTCATGCGGTGGGCAAACAACTCCGAATTGAGTTGACATGATGCAGAATTCTGAAATGAGATCAAGAGCATAGTGCGCCACGAGGCGCCTGTTCGCTAGCACGGAAAAGGCACGGAAAAGGGGTCAGACACGATATTCCTTCCGGAAATATCGTGTCTGACCCCTTTTCTTTTTTACCCCCTTTTCTTTTTTACCCCTTTTCTTTTTTTTGCCTTTTCTTTTTTTTTCTTTTATCATGAAACAACTCGAGCCTGGCCCCTTTACCCAGCAGGAGTTGGTGCGGACCCAGGTCGATCAACTGAACAGTATCGTACAGCTTGTAGGGTGGGCACTGCCCACCAAGCGGTGGCCGAAACGATGATCATGGCCTTATTTACAGCGAATATGCTCGTAAATATTAAGATAATGTTGACCTGGATAATTCCAGGAGTAGTCGCACTTCATACCGTTGATCACCAACCGCTGGAATTCATCCGGATAGGAGTACCACAGCCCGATTGCCCGTAACATGGCGGATTCGAGACCGGCGGCGTCGGGTTGATGAAAGACATAGCCGTTACGCTGCTCCCACGGTCGGTCGGAATAGTCCCGGTCGAAGACGGTATCCACCAGTCCGCCGACAGCCCGCACGATGGGAACCGTGCCGTATTTCAGCGCGATCATCTGGGTGAGACCGCAGGGCTCATACAGGCTGGGCATGATGATCATATCGGAACCGGCATAAATCAGATGGGATAATTCCTCATTGAAGCCGATTTCCAGATGACAGTCGGGGCTGTCGTTCAACTGCTGTTTTAAACGCCAGAATTCCTCGTTGATACGAGGCTCCGGGCTGGTGCCCAGCAATACGAACTGCGCGCCTTGCTGTAAGGCATAAAAAATTCCATGCTTGATAAGCTGGACGCCTTTTTGAAAATCGAGCCGGCCCACATAAGCAATGATGGGCTTGAATTCCTTGCGCAACCACAACCGATCCCGCAGCGCCTCTTTATTCAAATATTTGTTTTCCAGCGTGGGGCGGATGTAACCGGGCGGCTCGTAGCGCGGTTCTTCCGGCCGCGGCAGGTGCTCGATAGCGGGCGCGGGCGGCGCCTCTTCAATGGCCGGCACGGGCGGCGCTTCACTGATAACCAAGCCGATTTCGGCGACTGCGCCGGTCACGGCTGCAGCGACTGGAGTGGCGGCTTCGCTGACGAGAGCTCCGACTTCGGTGGCTTCGCTGGCTGCAGCCTTGATGCTCGGGGCGGTGACAGGTTCGCTGATGAGAGCTTCGACTGCGGCGGCTTCGCTGCTCACCGCCTCACTGACCAGAGCGGCGGCGCCGGTGGCAGCGGCCGTTTCGCCGGCGGGGGGCGAAGCTACAGCCGCTGCGTTGGCCACAACCTCGGCGCTTGGGGCGGCGTTGCCAGTGGGTTCCGATGCGGCGACCGTGCTGACCGGCGCTGTCTTGCCAGCCGGTTCGGTTGTGGCCGCCACCGCCGCTTTGCTGTCTCCGCCACTCTGAGGAGCCGCCGTAGCTTTAATAGTTGTGCTTACAGCCGGGGCGGCAGGTGCGGGTGTTTTCTCTGTCTGGCTGACAGCGGGTTTGGCTTCAGCGGCCGGCTTGGCAGCGCTGCCGGCTGGTTCATCCGGCTTGCGGGTATCGGCCTTGGCCGCTTCTTTTACGGATTGGATCACGTTCGGATTATTCTGAGCACGGAATTTCTTGGCCATCTGCTTCAATCCAGAGGATAGGTATAGTGGTGAGGGATAAGATGATCGATTTCCGGATTCCAGATCTCGTAATCGACGCCGTTGAGCACTCCGCCGAACTTATTTTGATGAGTCTGTAACGTAGGCTCCAATCCATAACCCTGGCCGGTACGCGCCTCCCAGGCATGTTTGGGGGAGACAGTGGTAATAAAGTTGGAATACACGATGCCACCCTTCATAATGTTCAGCGCATTTTGATAGGTATTATCGCGCATCCGATCATAATGCAAGAAATACTCAGGCCGGTTCAGACCCGTTGCCCCCAGAATTTCCCTGCCGGTGACACCCTGATAACGGAAATTGTGAATCGTATAGCAGACTCGCGAGTTATTCATGCCGAGCTGGGTATAGATTTCATAGAGCAATACTGGCACCAGGCCGGTCTGCCAGTCATGGCAATGGATAATATCGGGACGCCTCTGGTCTTTATATAAAAATTCCAGCGCCGCCCGGCTGAAAAAGGCGAAACGCATCACATCGTCCTTGGAACCGTAAAAGTGCCCCCGGTTGAAGAAATTATCCTGGGAATGCGGTTCGATGAAGAAGCACTTGCGGCCATGGACGAAACCGAACCAGACGGTGCAGAAGACGCCGCCGCCATACCAGGGAACCCATAAACCGGAATGGCTAATCGACAGGCCCCAGATATGGTCATAGCGCATACAATCGTATTTGGGGAGAATAATTTCGACCGAATTGCCACGGATTTCCAGTTCCCGGCACAGTCCGAAAACCACATCGGCCAAGCCTCCGACTTTGGATACGGGAGCGCATTCGGAGGAGACCATAGCGATATACATGTTGATTCCTCAATAAAACTTACTTATCAGGTCGGGTCATGCAACCACATCGAGATGGCGGTTTATCGGCGTCGCAGGCGACTTCACTCACCCTTCGCGGCAGAGCCAGGCATGGATAGAAATTAGTATATAGGAGTCATGTAGAGCTTAAATGCTAATTTTTGCAATATTGCATTCCGGTCGGATGTGGGCCGGCTAGGGCAGATGCTCCCGCGCCAGGTAGTCATGCGATTGCATTTCCTGCAAGCGGCTGATAGTGCGCTGGAATTCGAAGCGCAGCCTGTCGCCCTGGTAGAGTTCCACCACCGGTGCGGCGGCGGAGATGATGAGCTTGACGCTGCGGTCGTAGAAGGCGTCTACCAGATTGAGAAAACGCCGCGCCTGATTTTCCATCTGCCAGTCCATGACCGGGATGTTGGCGATCAGCACAGTATGAAAACAGCGGGCAATTTCGAGGTAATCCGCCTGACTGCGGGGACCGTCGCAAATCGCCTTGAAATCGAACCAGACGACGCCGTCGGCCTGCCGGCGGGTGGGAATCAGGCGCCCTTCGACCTCCAGTTCCCCGCCCCATTCACCCGGTTCCGGGCTGACATGCTCGAAGGCCTCGCTCAGCACGCGGTCGGCCTGCTCATCCAGGGGATAATGATAAATCTCCGCCTTTTCCAGATAGCGCAGGCGATAATCCACCCCACCGTCGACATTCAGAATTTCCAGATGCTGCTTGAGCAGGGCGATGGCCGGCAGAAAACGGGCCCGCTGCAAGCCATCTTTATAGAGTTCGTCGGGATGGATATTGGAACTGGTGATCAGGGTGACGCCGCTGGCGAACAACTCCCGCAGCAGACCATAGAGCAGCATCGCATCGGTGATATCGGCAACGAAGAATTCATCCAGGCAGATCACCCGTGCTTTCGCCGCAAACTGGCGGGCGACGACCTTCAGGGGTTCCTGTTGCTGTTTCAACTCCCGCAGCGCGGCATGCACCTGATACATGAAATGATGAAAGTGGATGCGCAGTTTGCGCTCCAGCGGCAGGGCGGCGAAGAAGGTATCCACCAGATAGGTCTTGCCGCGGCCCACGCCGCCCCAGAGATACAGCCCGCGCACCATCGGGGCGGGCGGCGGAGATTCCCTAGCCGGTCCGAACAAGCGCCCCAGCAGGCCGGGTTTGGCCGCCCTGGCTGGAGGCGGGGGAGGAGGAGCGGGTTGCCCCAGCAATTCGTCGTAAATCCGTTGCAAGCTCAGAATCGCCCTTTTCTGGGCGGGGTCATGATAGAAACCTTCCCGTTGCAAATCGTTGCGATAGCGTTCGTAAGGCATGATAGGGTGTTCAGTTGATGACGGGGTTGCGTTTTGGCAAGTAGTGAGACCAGTCGTGCCCGGGGTCACCAAACACGAAGAAATCGGGATTCATCAAGCTCAATCGGGCATTGTAACGCAACGGCTGCATCCGGGTATCGGTCAGGCCGCCGCCGGCTTCCTCGACGATCGCCTGGGCGGCGGCGGTATCCCACTCGTAAGTCGGCCCGAAGCGGGGATAGAGATCCACCTTGCCCTCGGCGACCAGACAGGACTTCAGTGCGCCACCCACGCCGACATGATCGTGTTTCCCGAGGCGCTCCAGATAGGCTTGCAGGGATTTGCCGCTGTAGGAAGCGCGGCTGCTGGTGACGCGAATGGGCTGCCCGGGCTCGATGCGGCGGCTATGAATCCGGCGGGGCGCGTGGCCAGGACTCTGCTTGAACGCGCCGCCGTGCCGATAGGCAAAATAGCACACACCCGTGACGGGAATCATGATCAGGCCGAAGACCGCCCGATGCCCCTGGATCAGGGCGATATTGACGGAAAACTGATTGTTACGCCGGATAAACTCACGGGTGCCGTCCAGCGGATCCACCAACCACAACGTTTTCCAGCGACTGCGCTCGGCAAAATCGATCTCCGCGGCCTCCTCCGAGAGCACGGGAATGGCCGGCGTTAGCTCCGTCAGGCCGTGCAGGATGCAATCATGGGCGATCATATCCGCCTCGGTCACCGGCGACTTGTCGGCCTTTTCGGTGACATGGAAACCGCCGAGGTAGATGTCCAGAATCCGCCGGCTGGCTTCCCGGGCGATGGCCTTGACCGGTTCAATCAGACTGGCGAGATCGGCGCTTGTCATTCTTCAAGGACAGGCTTGTAGGGTTTCAAAGGTAGGTGCTCGCTAAGGGCAAACAGATTGTACACGATCCATTTCCGTTTGCCGGTGGCATAAGCGGTAAACTTTGTTCCAACAACCCTATCAGTACGGGAGTCGTTGCCCATGTTGCCCTGGCGGCGGATTCACACGGTCCTACTGGATATGGATGGCACCTTGCTGGATCTACGTTTCGACAATCATTTCTGGCTGGAATATATGCCGCGCCGTTATGGTGAGCACCACGGTCTGGACCTGGCCAGCGCCACCGCCGAGTTGCTGGCGCGCTATCGCCGGGTGGAAGGCACGCTGGCCTGGTATTGCCTGGATTACTGGACCCAGGAATTGGGAATGGACATAGCGCTACTCAAGCGCGAGGTGGAGCATCTGATCGCGGTACAACCGCATGCGCTGGAGTTTCTGGACGCCGTGCGTGCCACCGGCCGGCGGATGGTGCTGGTTACCAACGCCCATCCGGACAGCCTGAGTCTGAAGATGGAGAAGACTCAGCTCGCCGGACATTTCGACGCCATCATCTGCGCCCATGAACTGGGCCTGGTCAAGGAGCAAGCGGAATTCTGGCCCCGGCTGCGGCAACGGCAGCCGTTCGAGCCGGCCACGACTTTGCTGGTGGACGATAATCTGGCGATTCTACGCACCGCCCGCGACTACGGTATTGCCCATCTGGTCTCGGTGCTGCGACCTGACTCCGCCCATCCGCCCAGGGCGCCGGGCGAATTTCCGGCCATCCATGATTTTTCGGAACTGTTGCCAGTTGGGGGATAGCGAATCTTGGGCATTGACCGGCAAATTGCCAGGGATTATCATTTGTGAAATTGGACCGAAAGGCAACACCGTCATGCCGCGTCTTTCACGTGGCAATATTTTTCTTGAATTTTAGCAGATGTCTGATGTATAAAGGATTTGATGCTCCTCCAGGGGGGCAGGTGCGTATTGTAACACGCAGATTAGTGCGTCTAATACCAAGTTAGGGGGTTGGAGAACGATGTATCTCACAATATTTTCTGCATTCTGCGCACTTGTGTTCGGCCTCCTCGAGAAGCTTACAAGCATTAGGAGTCCTGACGGCGCACTAAGCAATTATGGAAAGGCTATTGTTGTAGGGATGTTGTTGTCCTTTTTCCTTGCGGTCGCGTCCGCCGTGGCGCAATTCGATGACGTCAAGAAGCAGGTAGCATTCCAAAGCAAGACTATAGAACTTCTGAACAAAACGCTGAACCCTCTCAAGGAGCTTAAGGTCAGAATTGATTGGGCGATACCCGCAGCGACGCTGCCGGTGTTCGCTGATTACATCATGCGCAAGAAGATCATTGATGCCGAAGGTTTCGAGCCACCAGACTCGCTTACCAAGTATCTCGAGACAAAGGAGGGAATGAGTCCAGAAGAGGCAAGCTTCTTGTCACAGCTAATGCTTCTTGTAAATGTGTACGGCGAAGCTGGTAAGCTGCAATTCAGCAAATTGTTGATACTGCCGCTATCTCAAGAGCAAGGTCAGGCGGAGCGAATCTGGTTCAACTACGATGCGAGCCAACGAATGTTTCATCTGTCCGTATGGTCGAACTGGTTCTCAGACTACGATATCACTGATGAGTTTGTTAGTATACTTGACTTCAGGAATAAGCGTTTGCAGCTAGCTTTCGATGGGTCTCCATTGATTAAAAACGTTAGTATTCCGATGTTCGAGATCGTCAATACGGATGGCAGACGATCCATCCATACGAAATTTGTCTATACAGGGACGAATGCGTTTTCGTTTGAGACTCATACGTCAGACGATGCTTTTGCGAGGTAGACCCTAACAAGCGGCTCAACCGGACAGCCCACAGCTGGCTGAAGAGGAAAAAAGAAGAAAAAAGGGGTCAGACACGATATTTATACTGGACGGCGGTGGTAAACAGCAAGCAGATGTGGCAGTAACCGTTCAGACCCCCCACCCCAACCCTCCCCCACAAGGGGGGAGGGAGTTTTTACAAAACAGCAGCTTAACCTATTCCCCCTCCCCTTGAGGGAGGGGGTTAGGGGGAGGGGTGTGAACGTTTACGATGTGGCAAGCTATACTTCATGATGGTCTTGAACGCCTTGGAGAAACTTATGCCTACGGTGCTAGAAACACTTGAGATTCAGGTACTTCGCCTGCCTGCTGCAGATCGCTCCCGCCTGCTTGATCGCCTCATCGGCGTAAAACGGGGTCAGAGAACATTAAAGGTAGTCGATGCTACCTTATTTCTGTGTATCATAGCCTAACGAAGGCTGGCAGAAATCGTAGTTAGCTATAATATAGGTGGGGCGAAAAAACCCCAGAATATGGTTTTTTCCTGATGGCCACGGTTTACTTGGAAACCACGATACCAAGCTATCTGGCGGCACGCCCTAACCGGGATCTAATTGTTGCCGCCCACCAGCAGATTACGCATGACTGGTGGCGGAGAGCCAAAGACCGCTTCGACCTCTACATCTCCGAGGCGGTTCTTCTCGAAATTCGGCAAGGGCACCCAGACGCCATCCAGAGGCGCATGAAAATCGTTGAGGGACTGCCAGTACTGCAGGTAAACGAGGACGTACAATCTCTGGTGGAAACGTACGACCAGCGGCTCGGTTTCCCGGCCCGAGCGCGAGCGGATCTGCCGCACATAGCCTTTGCGGTTGCCTACGAGATAGACTACCTGCTGACCTGGAATTGTGCACACATCGCCAATGGCGAGATAATTCGGCGACTGCAGTCCCTGAACTTCGAACTTAGTCGGGTAACACCGGTAATTATCACACCAGAAGAGCTTTTGGACCCTCCGAGAGGACAAGACGCATGAATCAAGATCCAATTGTCGAGGAGATTCACGACATTCGTGAACAGCTCCTCCAAGAGTGCGGGGGCGATCTCGCCCAGCTTATGGCTCGGCTTAAAGCAGAAGAAGCTCAGGATAAGGCCCGACTGATCAAAATAATGAAAAAGGAGCCAGGCTCGATTTATTCCTAACGACTGGGCCGCCAACGATGGTTCCCGCACCTTCGCACTGCTGGAAACCGACAAGCCCGAACTGCTGGAACAGATACAGGCGCCGTTCCGGCCCTATGTGGAGATGGAACTGGTGCCGGTGACGCCGGTGACCGGCTGGCGGGGGTGCTGATCTGGAGCGCTGGCATTCTCGCCGGCAGTGTCCGCCGGAGAAGTAAAAACAGAACCATTTCAAAAAAAACCCGAGTCCTAAGACTCGGGGTTTTCCGCCTATTGCGGGCGTGCAGGTTTTGTATCAGTACAGCGGGAAATTCACCAAAGTCCAGTTTGTGCCGCTGCTATCGGTGAAGGTCAGCGTCCAAGTGAGATCGCTGTTTTGCACCGGAACGCTGCGGTCGATGCGGATTTTGAAGGTATCCGTGCTGGTGACTTGTCCTCCCGCCGGTACGGATGGGAAGCTTACGTTTCCGTCAAGGACCGTTACTTGAGCGGGATGGTTAGCCATCACTGCGGAGACATTGGTGGCGTCACCGTTGCCCTGGTTCTTGATGATGAACTTGTATTCATACTCCCAAACGCTAGTGGATAGCCGCTTGTAGCTAATCAACGGATAGGACACCGGTTTGAGGTCACTCACCGTGATGGAGGTATACGCGCTGCCCACGGAGCAGGCGCCGAAGCTGTCGCAGACCTTCAGCCCGACTTGACCTGTGTAGGGCGTGGTCCACGTGTGCACCAGGGTAGAACCCGTGCCATCGTTATACAAGCCGTTGCCGTCCAAATCCCAGTTGTAACTGACGATGCTATCGCCGGTTCCGGCGTTCGGATCGTAAGACTGCCTGCCGTCCAGGGTGATGGGTGAATTCACCGCGCCAAAGTACGGACCGCCGGGATTGGAAACCGGTGGCACGTTGCCGCTGGTAATGTGGACGATATAAGTGGCCTCGCTGGTGGCTCCCACATTGTCGGTGACCTGGACCGATACGGTGATGTCGTGATCCGTGCCGGTTTCGGGATAGCCTCCAGCTTTGACGAAGGGAGCAGCAGGGAAGCTGCCTTGCACATCCGGGCTGGCCCAGTTCACGCCGTTGGAGGCGTCACTTCACCGTGGCCGAGAGCAAGGCGCAGAGTTCAGCCCAGGTCGAGAGCCAACTGCAGCAGGCGGTGGCGACCCTCGGCACCCTCCATGCCTCCTATACGGCGCGCGACAATCAAGCGGCGGTGCTCAAATTCAAGCGCCAAATTCCAGGGATTGCCGCCCTGGTCGATGC
>CAIMUS010000215.1 GCA_903844665.1 uncultured Pseudomonadota bacterium | reverse complement strand
GTCCGCCACTCGTCAGCACCCCGAAGGGCCTGTTACCGTTCGACTTGCATGTGTTAAGCATGCCGCCAGCGTTCAATCTGAGCCAGGATCAAACTCTTCAGTTTAAACCTTTTTGCCTTACCTTAAGTAAGACTCATCTGTATATCCGCCTGCCCAAGCAGGCGAATTAGCTCGCCAGAATACGCAGAGCGCCCACACAAACTACCTGTTCTGTTGTTAAAGAGCTTCGCACTTCGGCGAAAGAAGGGGAAGTATAGCTCACTTCCAGCATCTTGCCAACCCCTTGCGCCGCAACGCGGCTGAAGGAGCGGCGTATTATAGCCCGCTTCTTGCCGCTGTCAACTATCACCAAGTAGCGTCCGGCTGGTGCATCCGTTACGGTTGCAACTATACCCTTGGATGCGCCCAGCCAGTCAGCGAACAAGAGCCGCTGGCTGGTGTCTCTTGATAGTCGATCCAATCCACCGGTTTTCAGGATACCCCGCCATGCCTGACAAAATCCATACCAACCGCCTGAGCCACGCGACCAGTCCTTATTTGCTACAGCATGCCCATAATCCGGTGGATTGGTATCCATGGGGTGAGGAAGCGCTGGCAAAAGCCCGTGCCGGGAACAAGCCCATACTCCTGTCGATCGGTTATTCCGCCTGTCACTGGTGCCATGTCATGGCTCATGAGTCCTTTGAGGATGAAGCAACGGCTCAGGTTATGAACGAGCGCTTCGTCAATATCAAGGTGGACCGGGAGGAACGCCCCGATCTGGATAAGATTTACCAGGCGGCCTATCAGTTATTGAATGGTCGTGGCGGCGGTTGGCCGCTGACCATGTTCCTTACGCCCGACGATCAGGCGCCCTTTTTGGGAGGTACTTACTTTCCCAAGGAACCCCGCTATGGGATGCCGGCGTTCAAAGAACTGCTGAGCGGAATCAGTAGTTATTATCGAGACCATGAAGCCGAGGTGCGCCAGCAGAATATCGCCCTGCTGAAGGCGCTCCAGGCTGAACCTTCGAATCAGGGAAAGAGCGGCTATACCCTCAATTCGACTCCCTTGCAGGAGGTCCGCGATCAACTGGTGGCCAGCTTCGATCCGGTGCACGGCGGGTTCGGCGCCGCCCCCAAGTTTCCCCATCCCACCCATATCGAACGGCTGTTGCGACGGTGGGCGCAAACCGGCGCCGACGGCGAGCCCGATCGGGAGGCCGGGGCGGCCGCCATGGTCACTCTTCGGCAAATGGCTTTGGGGGGAATCTACGATCACCTGGACGGTGGCTTTTACCGCTATTCCGTCGATGCGCACTGGATGATCCCCCATTTCGAGAAAATGCTATACGACAACGGCTCACTGCTAAGCCTTTACAGCGAAGCCTGGCAGGCCACCGGCGAACCGCTGTTCAAGCAGGTGGTGGAAGAAACCGCTGTCTGGGTGATCCGGGAAATGCAAGCGCCGGAAGGCGGTTACTACTCCAGCCTGGACGCCGATTCCGAAGGCGAAGAGGGAAAATTCTATACCTGGACGCCGACGGCGGTCCGAACCCTGCTGGACCCTGCGGAATACCAGGTCTTCGCAGCCCATTTCGGCCTGGAGCGCGAGGCCAATTTTGAAGGTCATTGGCATCTGTATGTTGCCGACGATATGGGGACTGTCGCCCGTCGGGCCGGGATCGAACCGGACCGCGCCCGGGATCTGCTGCAAAGCGCCTGTCATAAACTGTATCTGGAGCGCTCACAGCGAATAGGCCCGGGGCGGGATGAAAAGATACTCACCGCCTGGAATGGCCTGATGATCAAAGGCATGGCCAGCGCCGGGCGCTATCTGGAACGACAGGATTTCGTCACTTCCGCCGAACAGGCGTTGGACTTCATCCGCCACCGGCTATGGCGCGATGGCCGTCTGCTGGCTGTCTACACAGACGGCAAAGCGCATCTGGCCGGCTATCTGGATGATTATGCTCTGCTGCTCGATGGCATCCTGGAACTGCTGCAGTTGCGCTGGCGGGATGGCGAACTGGATTTTGCGATAGCGCTGGCCGAGGTACTGTTGCACCATTTCCAGGATAGTCGTAATGGGGGTTTTTATTTTACCGCGGACGACCATGAAAAATTGATTCAACGACCCAAGCCGGTCTACGACGAAGCCCTGCCGGCGGGCAATGGGATTGCCGCCAGGGTTCTGCTCAAGCTCGGTCATTTGCTGGGTTCCATGCCCTATCTGGCAGCGGCCGAGCGCGCCTTGAAATGGGCCTGGCCCACATTGGAGCAGATACCTACCGCCTGCGGCGCCCTGGCGCTGGCCCTGGAGGAATATTACCGGCCGGGCCAGATTATCATCTTACAGGGTCCAGAGGACGCCATCGAATCCTGGCGGACACGCTGCCTACAGGCTTATGCGCCGGGTCGGTTCACCCTGGCGATTCCCCCTACGGCCGGTCCCCTGCCGGGTATCCTTGCCGCCCGGGCGGCACAACCCATACCGGTCGCTTACTTATGCAGTGGCAATAGCTGCTCACCTCCGGTGACTTCTCTGGAGGATTTGGAGGCTGCTTTATCAGCAACGGAAATTCGCCCTTTGCGGTAATCAGGAATAACCTGTGGGAGCGGCGCCCTCGCCGCGATCAACCCCGTAGCGCCTTATTTGTTAGCCAGCAGTTCATCAATTTATCAAGCGTAGGCCGGAATAAGCGAAGCAAAGCGTAGCGTTTCCGGCGTTTGCAGGCTGCTAATGGGGAATTCACCAGCGAGGATTTATCGGGGCGGATTTTTGCGTCTTTCTGTATCGGCAAGTAAAATCTGGCCTAACATCTGTCGACGCCATTCCAAGGATTACCCCTCATGCCTGCCGATATCACCCTTGAAGAAGTTTGGAAGTTGTTCCGGGAAACCGACCAAAAGTTTCGGCCTGTACAATTGAATCATCGGCTCAAGGGGCTGCCAGTCCGCGTCGCTTCATGCAGCCGCTGGATATGGCCAGAGCGCGCGACCTTGCCGAACAATGGTGGACCGCTCGCGACGTGGACGCCGTCTTCCCCAGTGAAGCTGCCGTGCAGCAATTCCTCGGCTGGTTGCGCCAATATCAATTAGGCCGTAAACGACTCCTCGATACGCTGCTCGCAGCGACCTATCGGCAAGCTGGCATCGATTCGCTTTTGACAACCAATCCATCCGACTTTGCGGTTTTTGGACACTTTTCCTGCATCACGCCGACTGCCACGGCGACCATACGGTAGCCCGCGTAGCCCGCGTAGCCCGCGTAGCCCGCGTAGCCCGCGTATAGCCCGCGTAGCCCGCGTAGGGTTCCGCCGAAACTGGGTTTGGGCCGGATGATTCATTTATGTGTACGGAATCACGGAAGGGCGCCGCCGGAACTGGGATTGTGCCGAATGTTTTGGCGGATCACTATGCGGCTCAGCCTTCGTGGAGTTCCAACCGGCGCTCGATGCGATCAATACGGGCGGCCAGCCGGTCGTAACTGGCGTGTTGCTCGACCACCTCGCCGTACATGTGCGCCAAGTCGCGCCGCATTCCGGCAACCGTAACTTCCAGGTTCGAGAGCCGCGATTCAATCCGACTGAACCGTTCACCGTGGTCGGCTTGGGTAGCGCGGATGGCTCGAAGGTGTTCGAGGACAAGGCTTTCAATGTTGTCGGTCATTTTTGCTTCCCCTTCTGTCGTTGCCACTCACCGCCATCGTCGGCTCCAGATGGGTACGGTCTAACATGGCCATGTTCGTTGGCTTCAACGCTTGGCGGGTACCGCTTGCATTCACAGCACACTTTACACAATTGCCACAATCAACGCCACACGCCCGCAGCCGGGTAGGGGTACGCATTACGTACTTTTCCGGGCGATGCGGCACATGCTGGTACGCGGTGCGTACCCTACTGGAACTCCCACAGCCCGGTAGGTCGGGCACAGGACCGTGCCCGACATGCACTGCCACGAACCGGGGAAATGTCGGGCAACACTGCGCTTTTGCCTGACCTACGTCGCTACCGCCTCGTGGTACACTTCCCGATGATGCCCAACGGGAGAGATACCATGACCGACAAGGTTGAAAACCTGACCCACGAAATGCTCCGGCGTATGCATGACAAGCTGGATGAAATTCAGACTGAGATGCGTCTTCGGTTCACCGGCGTTGAATCCGGCTTGGCTGCTGTCGAGCATCACTTGGCGGCATTCCATCTATCGGATGTTGCACGGGCTGATGACATCACCGATTTGCGCCGACGAATTGAGAGAATCGAGCGGCGCTTGGATTTGGTCAATACCACCTGAAACGTAGCCCGGCACGTCGGGCACAGGACGCGCCCGACGTGCGCCGCGCTGAACCGGGGAAGGTCTGAACCGCAGATTAACGCTGATTAAGGGATTACGCAGAATCTAACGGGGGCTTGGATAAGTCTATCAGCGTAATCCTTTAATCCGCGCACATCTGCGGTTCAGACAGCCAGGTAGGTCGGGCACAGGACGCGCCCGACGTGCGCCGCGCTGAACCCCTGCCAGGAGCGACTAATGACCGAACAACAGGCTTTCAAAGCGATGATCCTGTTTCTCGAACGTCACTTCAACCGCACGCAGTCCGATGACATGGCAGCGTTACTTGGAGAGCTTCAATTGCTTGATGACGGTCTTACGGCTGATCCTGCCGCATGGCAAGAATGGATGGAATGCGTGGAAACCATCGAGTCAAAGGCAAATCGCCCTGCTATTACCGCAACCCGGTAGACACCGCCTGGCGGTCAGCGCGGCATGGTGACCCTGTTAAAACACAGGCTTGGAGCGAAGTTCCAGAGCGCGTTCGCCCAACACCCTACGGATGACATTCATCATTTCATTTTCCTGATAAGGCTTGGTGAGATACTCATCAACCCCTAGTTTGGCGGCGCGCTCGCGATGTTTTTCCCCACCGCGCGAGGTAACCATGATAATCGGTATATGCCGGAGATTCGGTTGATTGCGGATATGAGCGGCCAACTCGAAGCCATCCATGCGCGGCATTTCAATGTCGAGAATAATTAAATCCGGGATTTGTTCCTCCAGCCTGGTAACCGCTTCCAGGCCATCTTTCGCCATGGTCACACTCATATTCTGGCGTTCCAGGAAACGGCTCGTCACCTTACGCATGGTAATGGAATCATCGATGACCATGGCTCTGATGCGTTCGGCGCGGATCTCATGACGGGCGAGATCCAGGGCCATGGCTTCCGCTTGCCGTTGCGACAGAGAGGCGAGATTGCGGACCATCGCCGCCAGATCCAGGACCACCACCACCCGCCCATCACCCAGTACGGTGGCGCCCGCAATGCCGGTCAATCCTAAAAATTGCGGTCCCAACGGTTTGATAATAATTTCCTGATTGCCAAGCACGGCATCCACTTGCAGGGCGGCGCTTGCCTCTGCATTACGGAACAGCAGGATGGGAGGACGTTTATCGGCAATTTCGTCATAAAGCCTGATACTGTCGGCCCCGAACAGTATACCTAAATTATGCAGAGGATAAGTGTGCTTGCCGTGCTTATGCTCTACGATCTTACCCTCGAGATAAGCTTGCAGCTCGCCTTCGCCCAGCCGCGCCACGGACTCGATACTGAGCAACGGCACGGCATAAGTATCGCCCCCGACCCGCACCAGCAGGGCGGGGGTCACAGCCAGCGAAAACGGCAGACGAATAATAAAGTTCGTTCCCTTGCCCTGTTCGGTTTGAATCAGTAGGGTTCCGCGCAAGACTTTGATGGCATCGTTAAGAATATCCAGTCCTACCCCGCGGCCGGCAATCTGAGTCACTTTGGTAGCCGTGGTAAAACCAGGCCGCATCAACAAGGCAATCAGCTCAGCCTGGGTGATAGCCTGCTCGGGCTTGAGCAGGCCCAGGGCTTCACCCTTGGCGCGAATAGCCTCGAAATTCAGGCCGGCGCCATCATCCTGGAGATCGATCACCAACTCCGCACCCTCCCGGCGGATCGCCAGGGTGATGCCGCCCATCTCGGGCTTGCCACCAGCAACCCGCCGTTCAGGCAGTTCGACGCCATGCGAGATGGCATTGCGTAACATATGCTCCAGCGGCGCCACCATACTCTCCAGCACGGTGCGATCGACTTCGGATTCAGCCCCTTCCAGATGCAGTTCGGCGCGTTTACCCAATTCCTGGGCCGCCTGGCGCAACACCCGGCGCAACCGCGGCTCGATGGTATTAAAACGCACCATCCGGGTACGCATCAGCCCCTGTTGAACTTCTTTATTGGCCTTGGCTTGCTGCTCCAGCAGACCGCTCATCTCCTGCGTCTGGTCTTGTAGAGTACTTTTGATATTGCCCAGATCTTCAATGACTTCCATCAAAGAACGGGAAAGCTGCTGCAGCTCGGAGAAACGGTCCAATTCCAGCGGATCGAACCCTTTTTCATGTTCCTTATCGACTTTGTCATAGCGAAACAGGATTTGAGCCTCCGTTTCTATCTCCAACCGCCGTAATTGCTGGCGCAGCCGATAAACCGTCTGATCCATTTCAGACAAATTGAATCGCAGAGCGGCCAATCCCTGCTCCACCCTGGCCCGATAGATACCGCTTTCGCCCATATCGTTGACCAGCTTGTTCAACAGAGCCGTACTGACGCGGATAGTATCTTCGGCGCCCAGGGCGACCGTTCTTTCCAGGGGTCTCGGTCTGGACTCCCTGGCTAACGCCACAATCGGTACGGGTTTACCGCTGGGCATTTCAGTCAGCCAGACGGTTAAACTATCGATAAGACCATCGACCGGCCTGAGTTCGACGCCATTCTGGATGCCGACCAGCCGCTCGTTAAGACCATCCAAGGCACGCTGTAAGGTTTCCACCAAGGCGGCTGAGGGTTGCAGCAGAGCCTTACTGACGGCATCCAGCACCATTTGTATAGCCTGGGCCAGATCGCCGACGATCGGAAAACCCGCCATGTGCGCGCTGCCTTTAAGCGTATGCATCCGGCGACGGAGTTCATTCAACGGTTCGCTATTGCTTTTGGCCTCGTTCCAGCGGCGGAGCGCGATGTCGCTGGCGTCGAGTATCTCCGCGGCTTCGGACTGAAACGCTTCTACCGTCTCCCGATCCAATTCGGTCAGCGCCTGCTCTGTCTGCTCGGGAGTTACCGGTAGAGCGGCCGCCACTGCCACCGGCTCGATGGGAGGGGGTTTCGGCGCTACCGCTGGCTGCGGCTTTCCTGAAACCGGTTCACCCACCAACGTTCTGAGCGCGCGGATTAATTCGTCCGCCGGGTGGATTGCACCACCACTATGCAGGTCTACTAACATACTATTGAGGCGATCCAGGCCTCGCTGCAAGGCATCCACCATAACGCCGGTATCCTGCCGGCTCCGGCTGGGTATCTGATCCAGCACCGATTCGATGGCATGCGCCAAGTCACCGATCACCATAAAACCGGCCATGCGGGAACTTCCCTTAAGGGTATGCATGGCACGACGCAAATCGTTCAGTAAGGGTTCGTTGCCCGGATCTTCCTTCCAACGTTCCAGGATAACATCGCTGGCATCGAGTATTTCATTGGCTTCACACTGGAATATCTCGATCAGTTCAGGATCCACCTCGACACCGCTTCTGCCGGGTGGTGCGGCCGGGGGCGAACCCGCTCTCACCGGAGCCGCCGCTGCCACCGGGAATGGCGCTACCGGCGGCGTTTTCGCTGTCATTGTCCTGGCCACGATGTCTTCTACCGGCTGCCTGCGGGTATCCTGTTCAGTGTATCCCTCCTCACCTTGCAGCAGAGTCTCGACGCTGGCTTTCAAGGCAGCCATCGGTGGCGTTTCCGCGCCATCCCGGCGGCCGCTACCGACCAGGGCATGGAGCACGTGTTGGGCCTCATCCACCCAATCCACGATCTGTGCGGAAGGGGCCAGGCAATCATCCCGGATTCGATTCAGTACTTGCTCGAAGCTTGCGGCAAAATTACCTATAGCCCATTGTTGCACCATCCGCCCGCTGCCTTTGAGGGTGTGAAAGGAACGCCGGAGCGCCAACAGGACCTGCCTGTCGGTCGGATTAGTGCGCCATAGGAGCACATTTTCCCGAATAGAAGCGAGTTCGTCCTGAAGCTCTTCAAAAAAAATATCCAGGATTTCCGGATCCACCGAACCGGCGGGAAGCGGAAAAGGTTGCCGGGATTCCCGTTCCGATGCGGTGGGGGCGCCGGCAGGCATAGGCTTATTAGCGCTATCATCGGCGAGAGGTTCAAATGCCTGCGCCGCCGTATCGACCGAGACCGGGATGGATTGCTGTAAAGCCGGATTGCCATTATCGGCCGGATGGAAATGGTCACCTGGTCGAAGCAGATCGATCAGGTGATTTAAGGGATGCTCCACTAACTGTAATAGCGCTTCATCCGGTTTCTTACCTGCACTTAAGATTTCCAGGTTGTATTCCAAGGCCGACATCACTTCCGCGACAGCAACCGGTACGCCGGGGTGAGGTTTTTTTTCCCCGGCGAGAATACCGACACTGTTCTCCAGATTCCGCATCAACCCTGCAATCTGCTCGTATTCGAGTAGCGCCAGCGCACCGCTCACGCTATGCAACAGCACCCTAAGATCGTTCCATAAGCCGGCCGCGCCTTGCTCCAATGCGGTAGCCACCATCACCCGGGCCCGTTGCATGACCTGGACGGCCTCCTGAAGGGCAACCCGGGCGGTGCGTCGGCGCTCGCCCGCCAGCAATCTTGCCCGCTCGTCCGCCGTTATCCCGGTAGCGGTTGCCGCGGCCCTGGGAAGTTCGGAGATCCATTCCTTGCCCACGTGCAGACCGCCGGTCAGCAGAACAAGATCACCCGCCAGTCGAATACAATCTTCCTCCGCAATATCGTCGTCCACCAACCACTGCTGTAAAGTCTCTTGGATGGGTTGCAGGAACCTGGCGAGCCCGTCCATATTAAGCATGATCAATACATTAGCTATGGCATGTAATCCGACTATGGCTTGTTGTAATTCTTCGTATGCCTGCCTGGTATGGGTAAAGGATTCTATATTTTCTTTAACCTGATTCAAGGATTCCTGCAGCAAGCCACAGACTTGTTCCATGGTTTCCGCCGCTGGCGGAGTCAGGGTTCCGGCCGGCCCCCGGTAAGCGGCGACACTGGCTGCATGTACAGATTCGAAACCAAGCCGGTTTTGCAGTTGGGCCAAACCGCTGCCGCCGCTCCCCAGTTGCTCGATCAGGCGCTGCTCGAAAACCTGCTCCGCCGCGCTGCTGGCAAAGATCCTGCCGGTTTCGCTCAAGTATTTGATCTGTTTATCTAAATCCCGTAGCAATAGATGGAGTTGCTGGGTTAAGGGCAGTCTGCTCTCAAGCAGGTTCTGTACCAAGGTCTCAGCCAATCTCCAGAATCGACCGTCAGGCTCAGCCGGCGAGAGTTCCCTCAACTGCCCGAAAATGCGGGCGAGACCAGCCAGATTATCAGTCACCTGCTGTCCCCGCAGGATGCCGAGCAAAGCACGCTGCAAGGCAGGGCGCAACCGGCCCGCCAGTTGCCGCAACTCTTTCGCACCGGCTTCCGGAATGGAAGCATCCACTACCGTTGCCGGCTTTACCGCCGCCGGTAGTGGCGTCAATCCCTGTACAGCGCGCAATTCCCTGTGTAAAGACGATAAATCGACTGGCTGGCGCTCGCCCTGTTGCCATCCCGTCAAATAGGCGGAGAATTGCGATAGGGTCTGCAGCAAGGTTTGCGGGATAGCCGGGCTGGCTGTTGCGCCATCCTGGAATAGGCCCTGGACCAGCGCGGCGAGTTCCTGGGCAAGAGCCGCTGCATCCGCCTGCTCCAGCATGAGGAATACGCCACGCACCTGATCCATTTTAATGGCCGCGGCTTGCAGCCTTGTCACTTCAACGGGATTATTGAAGTAAGCCACCAATCCCGACTGTACTTGCTGCAAGGTTCGACCCAGCTCTTCCCTAAGTATTGTTAACGGCTTCTCCATTATGAAGTGCATACTCATGTTGCCTTCCCCCTCTACTCCACAGTGCTTCGTCCGTGCCCGATGGTTCAAGAATGGACGCCAGCCGGCGCCCGTTCCGGCAAGCGAAACCCTGCCACCGATTGCCGCAATTCCTGCGCCAACTGATTGAGCTTACCGATCGAGGATGCCGTTGCATTACTGCTTTCCGCCGTCTGCGCCGTAATCTCGTTGATGGATCTCATGACGGTGGATACTCTTGCGGCCATCTCGGTCACTTGCCGTGAGGCTTTGGAAACATCGCCGATCAATTCAGCGAGACGGGCCGATACCGTCTCGATTTCCTCCAAAGCCTCACCCGCTTTTTCCGCTAAATCGGCGCCGTTGACGACTTCAGTGGTGCTTTTTTCCATCGAGTGAATAGCCTCATTGGTATCGGCTTGAATTGTCTTTACCAAAGCCTCGATGCGCTTGGTTGCGCTACCGGAGTGTTCCGCCAGCCGCTGTACTTCGTCGGCCACCACTCCAAAGCCGCGTCCCGCCTCACCCGCCGCGGATGCCTGGATAGCGGCGTTCAGCGCCAGAATATTGGTTTGGTCGGCAATATCATTAATTAAGGCGACAATATCACCAATCTCCTGGGAGCTTTCACCCAGCCGCTTAATCCGTTTCGAAGTCTCCTGGATATGTTCACGAATAGCGTCCATTCCCTGAATCGTGCGTCTGACCCGATTCCCGCCGGTGTGTGCGATATGGACGGAGTTTTCAGCCACCTCCGCAGAAGCGGCCGTCTTGGCGGATACGTCATCCATCGAATGCGCCATCTGCGCTACAGTGGCGCTGGCGGACTCGATCTGGCGCGCCTGTACTTCGCTGGCCCGCGCCAGGCGATCGGCGACGCCGCGGGTTTCCTGGGCCGCCTTGGCCATCTGCACCGAGGTATTATTGATGGTGGACACCAAATCACGCAAAGCCTCGATCGCATAATTGACAGAATCGGCAATCGCTCCCGTGATATCCTCGGTTACACTGGCATGCACGGTCAGATCGCCTTCGGCCAAGTCGCTCAATTCGTCCAGCAGGCGTAAAATCGCGTCCTGGTTGCGGCGGTTTTGTTCCTCGGTTTCCCGCTTGCGCTGCTCGCTTTCCAACAGGCGCAGCCGGGTATCCCGAATCACCTGCCAGGACAGCAAGACGACAAGGATAAATGCGATCAGGCCCAGGGCGTAAACATACAGGTAATCAATTTTGACGAAGCCCAGTAGTTTAACCCCCGCCGCCGCCGCCGCTTCGTAAGCGCCGAGCAGTTTATCCGTCGCTTCCAACAAGGCATCGCCCTGCCTGGCAATCGTTTGAGTGGCGTTTTGCACCTGAAACAACTGGGGGGCGTTGTTCAGGACCAAGTTCGCCTCCTCCTCGATGGCGCGAAATTGTTCGGCCAACTCAGCAACCCTGGCAACCGTTGCCGTGTGAGTGACCCGTTCCACCCCCAACTGGGGATCGCCGGTCAGCATCCCTTTAAATATTTGACCGAACCGGCTGACATCCCGTCCGAACTGCTCCGCCGCCGCGGCCGCTCTGTCGCCACCGCTCAGCATCCGGTTGAAATTGCTGGTAATGCGCTGGGCCAGCAGTAACTGCCGGGTCGCCACATAAACCTGCCTGGCGGAACCACCGGACTCCACCAGGTTACCGACGACTTTTTCCGATTGCTCCAGCAGGTTAGGCATCACTCCTTCCAGCGCCGGCACGAAATCACTGACCGAAAGCACGGCATCGCGGCCATCGAGAATGGTCTGAACGCCAGCGCCGAGCGGACGCCATTTCGCTTCCAGGTCATTAACGTAAGACAGCACTTCGGCAGGTGAAGGCGGCAGATTGACCGCCGGACTGCCATTTTTTTGAATGGCCAGAATTTCTTCAAAGCGCTGCTTGGTCTCTTTCAATCTGTCGAAGGCTTGCTCGTGGCCCCGCGAAGCTTCGAAGGCTTGAGTAACCACACTGCGGGAGAGTAGGCGCTGTTCGGTGGTCAGCGCAAGATAAGACTTGTTGACCCGGTCGTGCCGCTCCAACAGCACGAAGACCACCCCCATCAGAATGATGGAACTGACCAGCAACAGGATAAGGATGGCGTACTTCGGAGAGCCACGCTGTTGAATCAAGGAGTTATCATAGGATTGACGCATTAGTTATCCGGCTCCTCAGCCAGGTGCTGGCACACTCCCGGTAACGAGGCGATTGCCATACTATCGGCTTGTCGCCCGTAGAAATCTGGGATCATTGAGTAAGCGATCGACATCGAATACCAACCATTGGATTTGTTCACTAACGAACATCCGGGCGATGTAGGGTCGCAATCCGCCAGCGACAGTGGCTAAATCGTTTTGCTGTTTTTCCGGGCCGAAATGGCGCATGCCGATGATTTCATCCACCACCAAGCCATAATGCCATTCCCCGGAACGAACCACCAGCAAGTGGCTGCCCGCCATGAAACTGGCAGGCTTATCACCCAGAAATGCCTGCAAATCGATAACGGCGATGACGATGCCGCGTAAATTGGCGATGCCCAACAGCCAGGGCTGCATGCCAGACACCCGGGTAATCCGCGGTAAGGGGATGATTTCGGTGACCTCATCCATGGCAAACATGAGCCTCCATTCGCCTATGCGTACCGCCAACGGTCCTATCCCCACCGCCGGCAGGGGCGCAGCCTGGGGCAAGGCCGGTTCAAGGTCGTGTCGGTCTTTCAACAGATCATCGAAAGGAGTTAAAACCGCTTTATCAGTCACATTTCCCCCATTTTTTACTGCATTTTTCAGAATGGATTCTCGTGTCTGGCATAAGAACTCAGCCGCAGACTGTCAGTTATGCCTGCCGCCCGCGTGAAGCCGGGTAAAATAGATGACCCAAACCGGAAGTCCGTCACTTGGACACATACTGTTGAATCGCCTGCAACAGATCCTCCTTGGTAAAGGGTTTGGTTACGAACTGCTCGGAGCCTGCCAATCTGCCACGGGCCTTGTCGAAAATGCTATCTTTACTGGATAACATCACTACGGGAGTTTCCCTGAACAGACGATTGCTTTTGATGATCGAACAGGTCTGATAACCATCCAATCTGGGCATCATCACATCCAGGAAAATGATATCCGGCCGCTGATCGACAATCTTGGCCAGTGCCTCGAAACCATCTTCGGCCGTAGTCACGCTATAACCCTCTCCACTGAGCAGGGTCTCCGCGGTTCGGCGGATGGTCAGACTATCGTCTATCACCATAACTTCGATGGCGTTATTTGGGTTTTCCCCGGTTTCAGCTTCCACTTAAGCCCCCTTTGCGCGGGTCCACCATGGCGATGGGTTACCCCCACCTTTCCAGGAATGTCTAACAAATGGCTGGCAACCACGCCATAACATGGATCCCGGCCCGGCTACAATCATATCCATCTTGACCTGTTTTAAGCTAGAGTTAGGGTGGCTGTAATCGGGGCGTGGCCGCGGTAATATCGTAACCGCAGACCGCGACATCAGAACGCGATGCTTGCCGTGCTATCAATCCTTCAACCGGACACTCAGCGATGACCGTGCGACTAGGCGTAGTGATGGATCCCATCGCTACCATCAAGATTAAAAAAGATACTACCTTCGCCATCCTGCTGGCGGCTCAGGCGCGTGGCTGGAACCTGCACTATCTGGAACAGGGCGATCTGTATTTACGCAACGATCGGGCTTTTGGCCGTAGCCGTCTGCTCCAGGTGCGGGACGACCCGCATAACTGGTTCAGTTTTCAGCACGAACAAGAAGCGCCGCTGGCGCAACTTGACGTCATCCTGATGCGAAAGGATCCGCCTTTCGACATGGAGTATATATATACCACCTATCTGCTGGAACAGGCCGAAGCGGCTGGCGTACTGGTGGTAAACCGGGCTCGCAGCCTGCGCGACGCCAATGAGAAACTCTTTGCCTGCCAGTTTTCCGAATGTTGCCCCCCCACGCTGGTAAGCCGGGACAGTATACGGATTAAGGCTTTTTTACGCGACCAGGACGATATTGTGGTCAAACCGCTGGGTGGCATGGGTGGAGCATCGGTGTTTCGATTGCGCCCTGACGATCCTAATGTGAATGTCATTCTGGAAACCATAACCAACTATAATCAACATTTTATCATGGCGCAGCGGTACCTGCCGGCAGTCAGCCAGGGCGATAAGCGCATTCTGTTGATCGACGGCGAACCCATACCCTATGCCCTTGCGCGTATCCCCGCCCCTGGTGAAACCCGCGCCAATCTGGCGGCGGGCGGCCATGGCGAGGGCATAGCGCTGAGTGAGCGGGACCGCTGGATTTGCGCCCGGGTCGGCCCCCGGTTGCGGCAACTGGGTCTGTTGTTCGTCGGCCTGGACGTCATCGGGGATTATTTAACTGAAATCAATGTCACCAGTCCGACCTGCGTCCGGGAACTGGACACCCGGTTCGGTTTGAATATCGGCGACCAGTTGCTGCAAGTTATCGAGGAACGCCTCCAGCAGACCGCCAGCGGCAAGTGAAACATGCGACCGGATGTAGTAGCTAGTGTCTGGCCGAAAACCCGTAGGTCGGGCACGTCCTGTGCCCGACCTACAAGGTTGGCGTCCCTGAAAGAGGTTTTCGGTCAGACACTAGCTATCCACACCGAAGGACAACGGCTGACGCTGGCATTGGCGCTGGCGCTGATCGTGCACGCCTTGCTGATCTTCGGCACCCGCTTTACGCTGTTATCGGCGCCTCCCGCCAGGCCGTTGTTAAGCGTGCAACTCAGTTGGTTGCCTCTGGCAGGAGGAAAACCTGAGATGGCGCCGGCAGACAGTGGCGCTAACCCGACGCCGATATCGCTGGACAGCGGCGCCAGCCCGGCGCCGCCAGCAGGCGCCGGGACGGTTCCCGCCAGTGCGCCCAACCCGGCCGAAGCGGCCGCCTCCGAGCCGGTCGAACCCACCCTTCCTCAAACTTCGGAGCCACTCCCGGCGGTAGCGGCGCGCCAGGCGTCACCCGCCACGCCCACGCCCAAGGCTGCATTACCGCTGCGGAATAAAGTCGAAGCCCCGCCAGCCAGGACTGTTCCCAGGCAGGTGGAGAATAGCAGCGCCAAAGCCGCCTCTCCACCGCCTCCCGGCAAAGCCCTGTCCAGTCGGCTGGAACAGACCGTTGCCAGGTCACCCTTCAAGCCGACGCCATCCAAGCCGGCTTTGGCCGAACCGGGGCCAGCGGCTGCCGACGCCGGCTCTGGCCGGGCCGCGGCAGACAGACCGGCTCCCGCCAAGCCATCGACGGGGAGGCCCGGCAGTTTGGAGTTATTGAACCGGGGTCTGGAAATCGCCCGGAATACGACCGCGCCGGAGATTCAGGCCGGCAGTCCCTGGGAAAAACCCGGCAATACCCAGTCTTTGGGCACCCTGAAAAATTTCTATGAAGAAAACTGGGCGCGCAAGGTGGAACGGCTGGGATCGATCCCCGCCGAGGCGTTACGGCTTAAACTTTCCACCGGACCCACGCTGGCTGTAGCCATCCGGGCGGACGGCAGCGTCCAAAGCACTACCGTGCTGCGCTCCTCCGGCAATACGGCAATAGACGAGGCCGCCCGTAGCATGGTGGAAGCGGCGGCGCCATACGCGCCCTTTCCCCCCGAATTGCGCCGCCAGACCGGTGTGCTGCGGATCGTCCGAAAATGGAAATTCGAGCACGGTAGAATGTTGAGTGATTAGCCTGCCATGACTTATAAGCTGACTATAAGAGGCGGGATTTCGTATGGGCTCTTAACCTTGCGCCATGACCGACTATGATTGAATCCACTTACTTCAGAAACCGGTTTTTGATCGCCATGCCCGCTCTGGCGGATCCTAACTTTTATCAAACCGTTATTTATATCGGTGAGCACAACGCCAACGGGGCGCTGGGCATTATTATCAACCGCCCCTTGAATCTTACCGTAGGCGAACTGTTGGCCCATCTGCAGATTCCGGCAAGCCGTCCGGATATTGCCGCCATGCCGATCTATTCGGGCGGACCGGTACAGCCGGAACAGGGGTTCGTGGTGCATACTCCGCTGGGGCGGTGGGGCGCCACCCTGCCGATCACCGAGACCATAGGCATTACCACATCGAGGGATATCATGTATGCCCTGGCCGGTGGCGAAGGTTTGGAACAGGTTCTGGTGGCCCTGGGCTATGCCGGCTGGGGTCCGGGTCAATTGGAACGGGAAATGGCGGAAAATGCCTGGTTGTGCGTCCCTATCGACCCCCTCATTCTGTTTCACACCCCCAGCGACCGGCGCTGGGCGGCGGCGGCGGCTCTGCTGGGCGTGGATTTGAATCTCCTGTCCGGCGATGCCGGCCACGCGTAGCGTCCGCTCATGATCACCCCCTCGGCGCGTCGTCCCAGCACCGTGATGGGCTTCGATTTCGGTACAGCCCGGATCGGCGTGGCCATCGGTCAGGAATTGACTGCCACGGCCACCCCCCTGGCTACCTTGAAGGCACACAAGGGACAACCGGATTGGGATGGCATTACCCGGCTTATCCAGGAATGGCAGCCCGCCGTGCTGGTAGTAGGCGCGCCCCGTCACGCCGACGGTACTGCCAATGCCGTCACCACCGCCGCTTTAGATTTCAGTCGGCAACTGCAGCATCGCTATCGGCGGGAAGTGGCCACCATCGATGAGCGCCTTTCCTCCCATGAAGCCAACGGGCTGATCTCGGCAGCCACCTGCTGGCCTAAACGCAAACGGTCCGATGGCATCGGCGTCGATGCCGTGGCCGCCATGCTGATCCTGGAAAGCTGGTTCAATCAATCCAGATCGAAATCGGAGTTAGGGGACACCTAACGTACTCTACCGGGCTTCACCGTTGGTTGGTGCTTTCAGAGTAATATATCGTATGAAACAAGCTATTGATGCTATTTACGAAAATGGGACGTTCAAACCCGTTCATCCCGACCAGGTCCACCTCCCCGAGGGGCAGCTTGTCGCCCTGGTTGTGGATGATAGATTCTTGCCTGAGCCGCTTCGCCTTGCTGCACGTGTTTACGAAGGACTATCTGCACAAGAGATCGATGAAATTGAACAAATTGCTCTTGATCGAAGTCGCTTTTTTAATCGACAGACGGCGGATTCATGATGCCGAAAACCTTGCTTGATACGGACATCCTCTCGGCCCTGCTTCGGCAGCAAGCCGCAGTGGTAAACCGTGCAACCCAATACCTTTCGCTTTATCCACAATATACCTTTTCACTCATCACACGATATGAGATTCTTCGTGGTCTCAAAGCAAAGAATGCCGAAAGACAATGGGTAGCTTTTGATGTGTTTTGCCAATCCCTTCGCGAGCAAGCCCTCTCCTACGCGAGAGCTGACGACTGGTCACGCCTGTTAGAATCGATGAGAACCACTTCAGCATCTAAATCTCCTCCACCCAAATAAGATATTTCCGTAACACCTGTTTATTGATTTCTGAATAGAGTTTTTGGTCGGCTGTTACCAATTGTCCTTCAAGTTTTATGGCCAGCGCCAGGTACATGCAATCATACAAACTCCGGTAAGTCTGATTGGCTAGGTCGAATGCTGCTGTAAGCAAGCTGTCGTCTCGATGTCGCTGGATCGGCACTTTGGCAATATCCCGACGCATTTGATAGCCTTCTTCCAGGGTGAGTTCACCACGTCTGATTTTCTTGCACACGATATTGCTGAATTCAAGATCGAATAATGCCGGGACATGAAGTTGATAATCAGGATGACAGAGTCGTAATGCCGCATCCGTATACGGTTCCGGTAAGAACCATTTGACAGCCACGCTCGCATCGACAATATAGAGGCTCATCGCTCCCGATCTTCCCGCAGCAGGTCAGCGCTATCACTGAAGACCCGCCCTGATTCCTGTAGACGCCGTCGAAACTGGTGGATGGCTTCCCAGGATTCCGCAGAATTTTGTCTGGCGGCTTCTTCAAGAATGAGCCTCAGTTCCTGCTGCAAGGAGCGGCCATGATGGCTGGCCCGATCTTTGAGCCTGGCTACGGTATCCTCGGCCACATCCTGAATGAGCACTTGTGCCATGGTGACTTCTCCGCAAAACTGGAATACTGGCGAGACAATAACATCATATGTTGTGGCTTTCCAGTGCAAAGCTGGGATGGCAGGAACACCTTCAAACGCTGGAGGTTGCGCCGGTGGATGCTCATCAACTCGCACTTCAACCGCCGCTGTGCTACTGCGCTCAACACCGTGTGGTCGGCGGCCCTCTTGATATAAACGCAAACAAACAATCTGGAGAATCGATTATAATCGCTTTACGTTCTCTTTATCGATGAGGTAGGCGATGGACGTAGTGACCGTATCCTCCAAATTTCAAATCGTTATTCCGCGATCGGTACGCAAGGCTCTCAACATCCAGTCCGGGCAGAAGTTGCAAGTGCTTACCTACAACGGCAGCATTCATCTCGTTCCGGTAGTGCCGATCGAACAACTGCGTGGGTTCCTGAAAGGCATCGATACGAATGTTCCCCGCGAGCGGGAGGATCGGGTGTGAATGTGGTCGATTCCTCCGGCTGGTTGGAATAGCTCCCAGGGGTGGTATTTGCGCGGCTACCCACCACCCTGCAATGTCTGGATAATCATTAGCGGAGCTATAGTAAGAGAACTGTCCCGCCTTAAGTTGGTAGCCCTCCGGCACAAACTCAACTCGTTGAGCCAGTTGCCATGTCGGATCACGGCGCAGGTCCCCCTGAGAGCGCTGGCGTCCCCGCCGACTTCTTGAACGGGAACAACCTGTGGGAGCGGCGCCCGCGCCGCTCCCACAGCGCAAGAACCGGTTGCTTCCCCCAAGCTCCAGGTCTCAAAATGGATGCGGTTTAACTACTGATGTCTTGAAACCTGGGAGTCACCGATGCCCCGCTTTTTCAACACCGCCGGTCCCTGCCGGCCTGAAATTCATTACACCGTTGACCCACTACCACGTCTTTCCGGCATCCGTGAACTGATTGACGGCCAGCACTACTTCGTTATCCACGCTCCGCGCCAAACCGGCAAGACCACTTACTTGTACGCTCTGATGCACGCGCTCAACCGCGAAGGATGTTACACCGCGTTGCAGGTCAACATCCAAAGCGCGGCGAGCGGACGCCACCCGCAGGATGCCATGCGCATTGCGGCAATGGCAATGTACGATCAGGCCCTGCGTTTTCTGCCACCGGCCGAGCAACCGCCCAATCCGCGTCCGCTCGACTGGACCCAGGAGGACGGTTTGCGCAGCTACCTGACGGCTTGGGCGCGCACCTGTCCCAAACCCCTCGTGCTATTCATTGACGAGGCCGATTCGCTGTTAGATGACCTGTTTCTGGCCCTGCTGCGGCAACTGCGCGCCGGCTTCGAGGCCCGCCCCACTCATTTTCCGCAAAGCATCGCCCTGGTCGGTTTGCGGGATGTGCGCGATTACAAAATCCGCCTGCGCCCCGATGTGGCCAGTCTCGGCGCCGGCTCGCCGTTCAACATCAAGACCAAATCGCTCACCTTCGACAATTTCAGTATCGCCGAAGTGCAGGACCTGTTGCAGCAACATACTGCCGATACCGGCCAGGCCTTTCCGCCCGACGTACAGCAGGAAATCTACCGGCTGAGCCAGGGTCAGCCGTGGTTGACCAACGCCATCGCCAATCAAATCGTCGCCGAAATCCTGCATAACGATTACAGCCAACCCATCACCCTGGCCCACGTCACGCAGGCAAAAGAAGACTTGATCGAACGCCGCGATACCCATTTGGATAGTCTGATCGACAAGCTGCGGGAAGACCGGGTGCGTCCCATCATCATGGCGATCATGAACGGTTCTACGCTCGAATCCGACCGGCTGAACGACGATTTGGCATACATCCAGGATTTGGGTCTGATCACGCACCAGCCACCGATCCGCTTCGCCAATCCGATTTACGCCGAGATCATTCCACGGGTGTTGAGCTACGCCTGGCAGCTATCGTTCAACAGCGATCTGGTGGAGCCGCTGTGGTACATCGACAACGGCAAACTCGACCTGGACGCCCTGTTGCGCGCCTTTCAGAAATTCTATCGCCGGCACTCGGAAGCCTGGCTGGAGAAATACGATTTCCGGGAAGTCGGCCGCCAATTGCTGCTGATGGCTTTCTTGCAGCGGATAATCAATGCCGGCGGCCAGATCGAACGGGAGATGGCGGTCGGCAACGGCCGCTGTGATTTAGTAGTGGACTACGGCGGCGAACGCCACCTGATCGAACTCAAGCTTAACCGTGACCAGTGGAGCCGCGAAGATGGCTTGGAACAGTGCGCCCGTTACGCCAGCCGCCTGGGTTTGTCGGAAGGGCATCTGGTGCTGTTTGAGATTCGCGCCGGGATACCGTGGGAAACGCGGCTCAAGCGGGAAGAAGAACAGGTGGACGGAACCCGGATTATCGTCTGGGGGATGTGATCGTAGGTTGGAAGTGGGGAACGAACGTTGTTTCCAGATGGCGTTGGATGCTGCGCTGCTCGCGCAGGTAATTCTGCCGCGCCTGATAGGCATGGTAGGCGCGCTCTTTCTCGGAAAAGGCTTTCAGGGTGCTCATGGCTTGCCTCATTTCGTCGGTCTGCATCCAATCGGGCAGGTGGGTCTCATCCAGGCGTTCGCCTTCCTTGAAGAATTTCAGCCAGCGTTGCTGTTCGGTTTCGACCCGCTCGGCCACGAACTTGTTCAACTCCAGCAGCCAGATGCCGCCGTGGTCGAGCAACAGCCGCCCGGATTCGTCGCGCAGCCCCAAAAACTTCAGGTCTCAAAATGGACGCGGTTTAGCGGATCGACTCCGGATTTTTCGCCTTGATCATCGCCTCCTGGCGGCTGACTGTACCCGCCTTGACCAACTGCGCCAGATGCTGATCCAGGGTCTGCATCCCGTGAGCGCTGCCGGTCTGGACCGACGAATACATCTGGGCCACCTTATCTTCCCGAATCAGGTTGCGGATGGCGGGTGTCCCGATCATAATTTCCCAGGCGGCGACCCGACCACCGCCAGTCTTCTTCAGCAAAGCCTGGGAAACCACCGCCTGCAGCGATTCGGACAGCATGGAACGCACCAGGGATTTCTCCCCGGCGGGAAAAACGTCGATGATGCGGTCGATAGTCTTAGGCGCGGAACTGGTATGCAGGGTGCCGAACACCAGATGGCCCGTTTCGGCAGCGGTCAGCGCCAGGCGAATGGTCTCCAGATCCCGCATTTCACCAACCAAAATGATATCCGGGTCTTCCCGTAAGGCGGAGCGCAGCGCCTCATTGAATCCCAAGGTATCGCGATGGACTTCACGCTGGTTGATCAGACAGCGGTAGCTCTCATGGACAAACTCAATCGGATCCTCGATGGTCAGAACATGGCCGTATTCGGTTTTGTTCTTATAGTCGACCATGGCCGCCAGGGTGGTGGATTTACCTGAACCGGTAGGACCCGTCACCAGAATCAAGCCGCGCGGTACACTGATCATATCCTTGAAAATATTGGGACAACTCAAATCCTCAAGGGTCAGCACCTTGTTGGGAACGGTTCTGAATACTGCGCCCGCCCCTCGGCTCTGGCTAAAGGCATTGACCCGAAACCGCGCCAGTCTGGGAATTTCGAAGGAAAAATCGCATTCCATAAATTCATCGTATTCTTTGCGCTGACGGTCGCTCATGATGTCATAAATCAGCGCATGCACTTCCTTGTGCTCCAGTGGCGGCAGGTTGATACGGCGAATATCGCCATCCACGCGGATCATGGGCGGCAGTCCGGCCGACAGATGCAGGTCCGAGGCGTTATTTTTAACGGTGAAATTCAACAGATCATCAAGATGCATAGCAGATTCCTCAGGTCTCTACAACAAGCCAGGCAAAGGCTGCCATCCTGCCAAATATATACACCAGGACGGCTTAACCCCCAAGTCCATCCTTCGTTTAGGGAGTCATTCGTCATGTCCAGTCCCGCCGAAAACCTGACTACCGTGCTCGCCCGCATCCGGCAGGCCGAGGGCCGGTTCCAACGTCCGCCCGGTTCGGTTACCCTGCTGGCGGTCAGCAAGGGCCAACCCACCGAATCGATCGCGGCGATCGCCGCCGCCGGACAGCGCTGTTTTGGCGAAAGCTATCTCCAAGAAGCCCTGCCCAAGCAGGAGTCCCTGCGGCAGTTCGACTTGGAGTGGCACTTTATCGGCCCGATTCAAGCCAATAAAACCCGGGGCATCGCCACCCATTTCAACTGGGTGCACAGTGTGGATCGGCTCAAGATCGCCCAGCGGCTCAGCGAACAGCGTCCGCCTCAGCTTCCTCCTTTGAATGTTTGCCTGGAAGTCAACATCAGTCAGGAGTCCAGTAAGCATGGCCTGAGCCCGGCGGAACTGCAAGCGGTAGCCGGCGCGGTGGCCGGCCTGCCCCGTCTGCGGCTGCGCGGCCTGATGGCTGTTCCCGCTCCCTGCGAAGAGTTTACGGCGCAGCGTCGCCAGTTGGCGCGGTTGCGGGCACTCCAAGAGGAACTTATTGCCGCCGGTCTCGATCTGGACACGCTGTCGATGGGCATGTCGGCGGACTTGGAGGCCGCCATTGCCGAAGGCGCGACTCTGGTCAGGGTGGGCACCGCCATCTTCGGCCCGCGCACCTGAGGAGGCCCGCGCACCCGAGGAGCTTGGCTTTATTTTCCCGGTGCTTGCTCAACCGCCTGGTTTTCGAGTAGTTTAACGGTCTTGACAAAGGCCACAGTCGCCAGGCAAAACCTGGTTTTTAAGCTAACCTTACTCCCTCATCTTGGTATGTCGATACCTCTTCCCCGAAAGCTCCCGGTCAAGCCCGACAATCGTCGCTACTGCCTCTCAAGCGGCACCGGCTGCCTACCGCGGCTGTTCCATCCGCGCGGCCTGCTGCCGCTCCTGCTGCTGGTAGGTCAGGCAGCCGGCGCAGAGGATTCTCTACGCCAGCTCGAAGCGGATGCCAAACGGCTGGCGACGACGCCTATCACCAGCCGGGCCACGGCGGAACCCGGCTCGCCGGACGCAACCGGGCGGTTGCCTTCCGGATTACAGCAGGACACTTTCGAACAGGCTCTGCATGACCAGTTTATGAGTACTTACCTGTTTTATCAGCGCTTAAAGCCCGAAGACAGGGCCAAGGTCTTCGCTAGCTACCAGCAGGATGCCCGCGTCGGCACGATCCGCGAACTCACCCTCAAACTGCTCAGCGGCGCGCCGTAATTGACGCCGCCCATTGGATTCGCCACGTATCCGCCAGGCGGCACTTCCGTGCATTGCACTTGCCAAAAGCGGGAACTCGCTGTAGCGTTCTTCCTATTTCCGATAGCAACTGCAACACCAGCACTATGAAAACGACCTCGATAGGCTTCATCGGCGGCGGCAACATGGCGCATAGCCTGATTGGAGGCTTGCTTGCCGATGGCTGTGATCCTCATACCCTGTGGGTGGCCGAGCCCCGCCCGGAACAGCTCGACAGCCTACGCCAGCGTTTCGGGGTCCACACCAGCAGCGATAATGGCGTGGTGGCTGAACAGGTCAGGGTGGTGGTTCTGGCGGTAAAACCGCAGGTGCTGCGGGAGGTCGCCTTGCAACTGGCGGTTGCCGTGCAGCGTTATAAACCCCTGATCATCTCCATCGCCGCCGGCGTGCGTGAGTCCGATTTGTGTCGCTGGCTGGGCGGTACGGTGGCGGTGGTGCGCAGCATGCCCAACACGCCGGCTCTGGTGCGCTGTGGCGCTACCGCGCTGTTTGCCAATGCCTGGGTCTCGCCGGCGCAAAAGCAATTGGCAGAGTCCATTCTCCGCGCGGTGGGGCTTACCATTTGGGTGGATGACGAGCGCCTGTTGGATAGCGTCACCGCCATCTCTGGCAGTGGCCCCGCCTATTTCTTTTTGGTGATGGAAGCGCTGGAACAGGCCGGCATCGGCCTGGGGTTGGAACCCGGGCAGGCCCGTCTGCTGACGCTGCAAACCGCTTTCGGCGCCGCCAAAATGGCGCTGGAAAGCGCCGACAGCCCGGCCGTTCTGCGGGCGCGCGTGACCTCGCCCGGCGGCACTACCGAAAAAGCCCTTGCCGTGCTGCAAGCGGGCGAACTGGAAACCCTCTTCACCCGGGCGCTGGAGGCCGCCCGTCAACGCGCCAGGGAACTGGGCGAATTACTCGGAAACCCAACGTGAACGGAGCGCCGTATTTCAACCACGCCGGGCAGTTCCTGATTCAGATCGTGTTCGGCAGTTATATTTTGGCCGTGCTGCTGCGCTTTCTGTTGCAATGGGCACGGGCGGATTTCTACAATCCCCTGGTGCACGTGCTGGTCAAACTGACCAATCCACCCCTGCTGCCGCTGCGGCGCTATATTCCCGGTTACCGGGGGCTGGATATGGCGGCGGTCGTACTGATGCTGCTGTTACAGTTGCTGGAACTGCTGCTTATCGCCTGGTTGTTCGGTCAGCCTGTCACCGTGTCCGGACTGCTGGTGCGGACACTGGCCGAGTTGCTCGATCTGCTGCTGACCGTCCTGCTCTGGGCGGTGATCATCCAGGCGATTCTAAGCTGGTTCAACCCGGATGTTCGGCAACCGGTGGTGCGCCTGCTCAATCAACTGACCGAGCCGGTACTGCGGCCCGCCCGGCGGCTGCTGCCACCGTTCTCAGGTCTGGATTTATCCCCTCTGCTGGTCATCATCGTCCTGCAGCTTGGCAGGATTTTATTATTGGCCCCCCTGCAGGATATCGGCCTGGCGTTGTTGCGAAGCTGATGGCGGCAACCGGCTGGTATTATTGGGAGGGGACCGATCTGATCCTCCAGGTGCGGGTTCAGCCCCGTGCCGGTCGTGACGAAATCACCGGTTTGCAGGCGGGACGGTTGCGCGTGCGGCTGACGGCGCCACCCGTAGACGGCAAAGCCAATCTCCACCTGTGCCGGTTTCTGGCCGAAGCTTTCGCCGTCCCCCCGTCCAGGGTTACCTTGATTGCCGGCGCAACCAGCCGCGACAAGCGCTTACGCATCAGTGCTCCCCGCCACCTGCCCTGGGATATCCAACCCCTGGACCTGCCGGCACAGTTGCCTGAACGCTAAGCACTCATTAGACTTGTGCGACTTTTTCACCGACTGCCATAAGCACTAAAAATGTCCCTGGCCATTGACTCAACCCAGCCATACCGGCGCCTCAGGCAATCGCTATCCGCCGCTGGAACAGCATGATATCTTCTTTTCCTCCCGACTCTGTCGGTCTGGTAACACCCCGGATGCTGCGTTTCGATGAGCCGTTGCCGCTGGATTGTGGCCGCACACTGCCTGGCTTCGAATTGATCTACGAGACCTATGGCGCCTTGAACGCCGACCGCAGTAATGCGATCCTGATCTGTCATGCCCTCTCCGGCGATCACCATGCCGCCGGTTACCACCAGGCCGATGACAGCAAACCCGGCTGGTGGGACACCAGTATCGGACCTGGCAAGCCGATCGACACGCGGCATTTTTTCGTGGTCTGCTGTAACAACCTGGGGGGTTGCAATGGTTCCACCGGCCCGGTATCGATCAATCCGGACACCGGCAAACCCTATGGGCCGGACTTCCCTATTGTCACCGTCAAGGACTGGGTACGCAGTCAGGCGCGGCTGGCCGATCATCTGGGAATTACCGACTGGGCGGCCGTCATCGGCGGCAGCCTGGGCGGGATGCAGGCCATGCAATGGACTATCGACTTTCCCGACCGCATCCGCCACGCGGTGGTCATCGCCGCCGCGCCCCGGCTGTCGACCCAGAATATCGCCTTCAACGAAGTCGCGCGCCAGGCCATTCTCTCCGATCCGGATTTTCACGAGGGCCATTACTACGAGCGGGGCGTCATCCCCCGCCGTGGTTTGATGGTGGCGCGTATGTTGGGCCATATCACCTATCTGTCCGACGAGGGCATGCGCACCAAGTTCGGCCGCGAATTGCGGGAAGGCAAATTGAATTTTCACTTCGAGTCGGAATTCGAGATAGAAAGTTATCTGCGTTATCAGGGTCATAGCTTCGTCGGCCGGTTCGACGCCAATACCTATCTGTTGATGACCAAGGCTCTGGATTACTTCGATCCTGCCGCCGACTTCGACAACGACCTGGCGGCTGCCTTCCGGCAGGCCCAGGCGCGTTGTCTGATCATTTCTTTCACCAGCGATTGGCGTTTCTCCTCGGCCCGTTCCCGCGAAATCGTCAAAGCGCTGGTAGCCGCCAAACGCGATGTCAGTTACGCGGAGATTCCATCCACCCAGGGTCATGACGCCTTTCTCATGCCTATTCCCCGCTATTTCGAGACCTTCACCGCCTATATGCAGCGAGTAGCCGGCGAGGTTAGCCACGATGCCATCCTTGCTAAGACCTGATCTCAAGATTATCGGCGACTGGATCCGGCCGGGTTCAAGGATATTGGATCTGGGGTGTGGCGACGGCGCCCTGCTGGCCTATCTGCGCGAACAGCGCCAGGTAAGCGGTTATGGTCTGGAAATCGATGCGGATAAAATCACCCGCTGTATCCAGGCCGGAATCAATGTGATCCATACCGACCTGGAGGCGGGTCTATCGGACTTCGACGATGACAGCTTCGATTACGTCCTCATGACCCAGACTCTGCAAACCGTACGGCATACCGAGCGGCTGTTGGATGAGATGCTGCGGGTGGGCCGCGAAGGGGTAGTCACTTTTCCTAATTTCGGCCACTGGAGATGCCGGCTGCAACTGGCTCTGGGAGGGCGCATGCCCGTGGTAAAGACTTTACCTCATGCCTGGTACAATACCCCCAATATCCATTTATTCACTATCCGTGACTTCGAGCAACTTTGTCGGGACAAAGGCATTCAACTGCTAAAATGCTTAGTGCTGGATCATGCGCATCGCCTCAGTCCGGGGTTGCAACTCTTTCCCAATTTATTGGGAGAAGTGGCGTTGTACCACCTGGGGCGTCCATGATTCCCGTCCCGGCATGGCCGATACTTGCCAAATGCTAGCAAGCAGAGCGACAGTCTGTTGGAATCGCCAGCGTCTTTGCCGAATTCTTGTGGAGTAAGCCATGCCTAGATCGCGCCTTATGGTTCGCCTGATTTGCGGTGTGCTTACTATACAAATGATAACCTTCGGGCTTATGGCCTGGAGCGGCATCCGTTTGTTCGGCGATGGCTACCAGGAATTATGGCGGCGTGCGGTTCAGGAGCACAGTACTTTGCTGGCCCGGACGCTGACAGCCGATTCCATCTTCAAGGATCGTTCGGCTCTGCTGGGCGCCCTGGAACTGACCAGGAACAATCCTTTTCTGCGTTATGCGGCGGTACTCAACACCCAACGCCAATTACTGGCGGCCGTAGGCGAAACGCCACCTCCCTTGACCCAGCCGCTGGCCGGCGGTTTTCAATACCATTCCACTATGAGTGGGGATCTGCTCAGTATCGAGCAACCGCTCGATGCCGGCGGTCGGACCCTGGGCATTGCACAGTTAGGTTATTCCGACAGAATCTTCCAGGAACTGCTCGCCAAGGTTATCGCCCTGGGCTCAGGTCTTGCTCTCATCAGCTTGCTGCTGTCGGGGGGATTCATCCTGACCCTGGGCCGTTCACTCGAACGCGGCCTGTTTCGTATCAAGACGGGTATCAATGCCTTACAACAAGGGGAACTGGAATACCACATTCCCCCTGACAGCAGCGGCGTAACAGGCGATATCGGCCGTGCCTTCAATGCGCTGGCGGCCCAGTTACAGGCCAGCCGGCTGGAACTGCGCGGGCAACACGAACAACTGCGGCAGGAATCACGTCGCCTCAACAACCTGTTGTATGGCATCAATGCGGTCGTCTGGGAAGTGGACCCGGATACCGGACGCTTCCGTTATGTCAGCGATCAGGCGGTCAATTTACTCGGCTACTCGATTAAAGAATGGCTGGAAGCTGATTTCTGCAAAAACCATGTGCATCGCAGCGATCTGGACTGGGTACAGGGTTTTCTGACTCATTCTCCCAAGACGCCGGATAATCACAAGCTGGATTTTCGTATTTACAAAAAAGATAACGAATGTCGCTGGGTTCGGATGATCAGCTTCGTGGAAATCCGTGGCCAGGGCATGGTTCTGGCGGGACTGTTGCTGGATGTGACCGAGGAGAAGCTGAGCGAGGAGCGCATCGCCTACCTGGCCGACCATGATCCATTGACCGGCTTGATCAACCGTCGGCGGTTTCAGGAAAGACTGGAAGAGCAGATTGCTTACAACCGCCGTTACAATGTCAGCGGCGCTTTGTTATTTATGGATCTCGATCAGTTCAAATACATCAACGATACCTATGGCCACCATACCGGTGACGAGTACTTGCGACAGGTTGCCCATCATTTGCGATCTTCTCTACGGGATACGGATATTATCGGCCGTCTGGGCGGTGATGAGTTCGGTATCATCCTGCCCAATGTGATCGGCGGCCAGGCCAGCATGCTCGGCAACGCGCTGCTGAAGACGCTTAACGGCAAGGAATTCATTCATGAAGGCCGGCGCACCCCCTTCAACGCCAGCATCGGCATCGTCCAGTTTCCGAAGCACGGCGATACCGCCAGTGAATTGCTCGCCAAGGCGGACTCCGCCATGTATACCGCCAAGGAGCAGGGACGCAACACGTTTTACACCTTTCAGGAAGGCGGCGGCGTGGCGCATATGCAGGAAAAAATGCACTGGGAAGAACGTATCCGCCATGCCTTGAAAGAAAACCATTTTCAACTCTATTTTCAGCCGATCGTCGATATTCACACCGGCGTCATCAGCCATTATGAAAGCCTGCTGCGGATGATCGGGGAAGACGGCAAAGTGATTCCTCCCGGCGCCTTTATCGGCATTGCCGAGCGTTTTGGCCTGATCCGCGAGATCGACCGCTGGGTGGTGGCCAACGCCATCCGCACTCAGGGTGAAAGCAAGCAATCCGGCAGGCCGGTCGCCTTGACGCTCAATCTTTCCGGGCGGCATTTTGGCAGCCCCAAGATTCTGGAGCTGATCCAGGAAACCACCCGGCATTACAATGCCGACCCCAGCAGTATCGTGTTCGAGGTGACCGAAACGGCCGCCGTGGAGAATTTCACCGAAGCCCGCGATTTTATTCAGGCTCTGCGGGAAATGCGTTACCGTTTTGCCCTGGATGACTTTGGCGCCGGCTTTTCCTCCTTCGATTATCTTAAGAAAATTCCGGTAGACTATGTAAAAATCGACGGCAGTTTTGTACGTAATCTGCATAATGACAAAGTCGATCAGATTTTTGTCAAAGCGATCGCCGATATGGCCAATGGTCTGGGCGTAAAAACGATAGCGGAATTCGTGGAAAACTACCCTATCGTCGAAACCCTCAGAGGCTTGGGCGTTTCCCTGGGTCAGGGTTATTATTTCGCCAAACCGGCCCCCCATTTCCATAAAACCGATCAGATCGTCTTCACTCAGGACGCCACGGCCTAAGGAGTGAGGAGTGAGGAGTGAGGAGTGAGGAGTGAGGAGTGAGGAGTGAGGAGTGAGGAGTGAGGAGTTTAGTTTACAGGCACGATAAGCAATGGCAGCGAAACTGGAACACCCCTGGAATCTCACTCCTTCCGAGGCCATCGCCTTGCAGCAGGAACTGCGGCGGCAGGTCATTACCGCAAACCGGCTGGGCGTGGTCGGGACAGTGGCCGGGGTCGATGTGGGATTCGAGCAGGATGGCGCCATCACCCGGGCGGCGGTGGCGGTATTGAGCTATCCCCAATTGGCGCTGCTGGATACCGCCATTGCCCATCGTCCCACCGGTTTTCCCTATATCCCCGGTCTGCTTTCCTTCCGGGAAATTCCGGCCGTGCTGGATGCCCTGGCGCAACTGCGCATCACCCCGGATTTATTGTTATGTGACGGCCAGGGTATTGCCCATCCCCGCCGCCTGGGTATTGCCAGCCATCTGGGATTGGTCACCGATATCCCCTCTATCGGCGTCGCCAAGAGCCGCTTGTGGGGAACCCATGGGCCTGTGCCCGAAGCGCGGGGCCGCTGGACTCCACTGCGGGACGGTGCGGAGATTATCGGCGCTGTGCTGCGCACGCGGGTTGGGATAAAACCGCTGTTCATTTCGCCAGGGCATCGGATCGGTCTGGCCACGGCGATTGAGTATGTCATGGGCTGCTGTACCCGCTACCGCCTGCCTGAGACCACCCGGCAGGCCCATCGGCTGGCGTCGGGTCCGGCGTCATAGCCGGACGCCGGAAACATAACCTGTGGGAGCGGCGCCCTCGCCGCGATTACTGGCTGCACCCGTGGCGTCACCGGGTTGATCGCGGCGGGGGCGCCGCTCCCACAGCGCAAGGACCGGTTCGATTCCCAAAAACTTCAGGTCTCAAAATGGGAAGCGGGCACGATGAACTCTGAATTCCGCTCGAACCGATCTTGCAGGAAGCTGATATGAGCCACGAACGAGCGGGCGTCACGGGCCGCCAGATCATCCGCCAGTTTCGCCACCTCGCGCTGCAGCACGGCCAGGTTGTCTTGTAGTAATTCCCTGGCCGTCTTGCCGTCAATCAGGTGCTCCCGGGCGGCAAACTCGGTTGGGATCGCCACGTAACCCTCGAGCAGATTGGGCAGGTAATCGAGTGCAAGCCGTTTGGCGCTGAAGGCGGCCTCGACCGGAATGAAGCCGGCGGAAGCTTCCATCCGCTCGAGCAGAATCTTGATCTGCCCGTGCAGTTGCAGGATGGGCTGCTTGAGGACGGGATCGAAGACCTCGCCGTGGTCTTTATTCACCACCCGCAGGACTCGCTCGAGGCTCCGCTCGATTGCGGCGCGCTCGGCCTTGGTGCGCACCAGCGGGAGCGGCGGCACCACTCCGTCCTCCGACCTCTCCCGGCGGCGGGGAAACAGCAGCCAACCGATCTGGGCGCCCAAACCGTAGCTTCCCAGCACGATCGGCAGCCAGAAGGCATCGATGACTCCCGCCAGCCGCGCCAGCAGCGCCAGCGAACCCAATCCCAGGCCCAGCAGATTGGCGGGAGACGAGAGCAAATCGAACAACATTTCAGTTCGGCCGATGGGTTTCATTATTGATAGGCCCGGATTTCCTTGAATACGGTCGCCAGATTCACCTGGCGGGCATCGAAGGTTTTACCATGGGTCAACTCGGCCACTTTCTCCAACTCCCGGACGTTACCTTCCCCGTAGAGGATGGTGAACACCGGAATCTCCTGCGCCAGTCGGGGCAACTGGGTGTAGGCTTGCTGGAACCCGGCCCAGTCGAGCCCGGTGTTGGACTCACCATCGGTAAACAACACGACGGAATACATATATCCCGGCCGTTTCTCTTTTTCGCCGGCGAGCAACTTAAGCGCCGCCAGGGTCGCATCGTACAGGCGGGTAGCACCGCCCATCTTCAGTCGATCCGCATAGCGGCGGATGTCGGCAAATACCGTGGCTCTGGCCTGGTCGTCCGCCGGAATGTCGAACCTGACCGGCGGGTATATCTCCGAGGAAAACGGTAGCAGCATCACCTGTTCCCGGCCGGCAAGCCGTGTCAACCGGCCGGTCGGTGAGTCGTCTGCCCCCGCCAGGAAATACAGGGACTCGATCAGACTTTTGCCCCGTCCGGCTTCGGCCATCGACCCGCTGGTATCCAAGACGAAGACCGACGCGATCGGGATTCGGTATTCGTTCATATACGCCGCCAGCAAGGCGTCCGCGACCGCGCGATCGGCGGTAAAGGGTAACTCGACCAGGAGTTGGCCGGTAGGAAACAGCTTGGCCACCTGGCCGGCGACATCCGGGTTGAAGGGACGGCGCAAGGTATTCTCCGCCAGCCAGCGCTGCGCTTCCGGCCCTTTCAAATAATCGACCACCTTGACGTAATCGGCGCGTTTGGCGTCATTGAGCAGGAGCAGGGGATAGTCGGCGGTCGCCACGCCTTCGTAGGGATAAATCAGCGTCAGCGGCTCGCGCAGCTTGCCGCTCCGATTCAAGGACAGCAGCCAGGACTCGTAATTGATAAAAGCATTGACCGCGGCGCCCTGTTGCTCGATGAATTTCGCCGTGAGATAGCTCGAGTTGTCACCCACCAGCTTGTAACCCACCAGAAAATCGCGAATCGGTTGTTTGCGGATATCCGCCAGCGTCAAGGCTTCGGGTTTGTCGGCGAAGGCGGCGGCCACGCCCATCAAGGCCATAAAGCCCTGGTTCGAGGACGCCGGATTGTTCATGGCATAGCGCAAGCGGCCGGCCTTGGCGGCTTCGGCAATCGCCCGCCAGGTCACCTTGGTGTCGCCCGTCCAGCCGAGTTTTTGGGCCTCGCTCTGGGAGACGCCGATGACCAAGGGCGAGAACATGATCTTATCCTGCAGCTTCACTTGCGACCGGCCGCGCGGGTCGGACAATACATATTTGGCATTAGCAAACCAGGCTGCATCGGCGCCGGCCTTGCCATTGATAACTTTATCGGCGCTTTCCATGGTGCCGCCAAAGAAAAATTGAACCTTGACGCCGGTCGCCTGTTGAATCAGGCCGGCCAGGGGCTCGGCATCCCGTAAATCGGAGGTCGCCAGGATCGAGAGGGCCGCCGGATCCGGGGCCTCGATCCGATTGGAGCCGGGCGTGGGCGACGGATCGTGCTTTGCCCATAGGAAGATAACGAGCACCGCCAGGAAAATCCAGAAGGCACGTTTGAACATGGCCGACCTCCTCAATGCGATACCGTCGGTGACGACGGGCTGGCGGGGAACCCGGCCACCAGCGAACCGGTGTCCCGGGCGGCAATCTGTTCCACGGCCTTGTTGGCGGTGGCGATCGTGCGTTGCAGTGTCTGGATATTCTGCTGCATCACGCCGAGCGCTTCGAGGCGGAACCGGCTGGCCGCCTCCGCCGTCGCCACTACGGTCTCCAGCGCTTGCTGCAGGGTTTTAATGGACACGGAGGATTCGATCAGCTTTTTCTGGACCCGCCGACTCTGGGTCTTGTTCATATCGGCCACACTGCTCATCAGTTCATCAGTGGCCTCATCCACCGCCACCTGGAAATCGAGCGCTTTCTTCTGATTGACCAAGGCCACCGCCGCCGCAAAGCCGATGTTGATCATGGCCATGGTGTTGTGGCGGGCGGTTTCGAGCACTCGGACAAGGTCACGGTTGTTGTGTAAGACATTGTCGAACACCATGAACCCCATCATGAACACGCCGAGCGACTTACGCAGCATAATGCGCTTTTGCCGGACTTCGAGGAGCACATGCTCGCGAATGGCCTTGGCCCGCTCCGGTTCCTGGGTGCTCAGGGTCGGCAGGATTTCCTCCAGGCGCTGATCCATGCGATCGGCGGCATAGATGAACTGCCGCAGACCGAGCAGCGCTTCGTAGGACCGTTTTTTCTCCTGCTCGACGGCAATCGTGTCGCGGCTAAGCCGGTCGATATGCGCCACCAGGCTCTCGGCAATCGAGCGCATCAAGGTATCGGCCGATTGGAATTTGCGGATGTACCTGGACATCCGGTCGCCGAACAGGGGAAGTTTATCCAACAGCGACGCCACAAGGCCGCCGCTGTCCCTCAGATTGGTCTGCGGGTTGAGGTCACGCGCTGTCTTTTCAAGTTGCAGCAGGACGTCCGCCACTTCCGAGCCATCGCCAAAGCCGGCGGCCTCCATCTGGCGAAGCGGCATTCTGGCCAGATCGGAAGAGGAAGCGGATATCCGGGCCAGCAGTTCGTTGCCCAGGTTCTGGACGCCGCGCAACTCCTGCTGAAACTCGCCTTCCTGCAAATCGGCCATGGTGAAGCGCTCGACCTTGGCCTCGACCTGCTGATCGAGTGCCGGAATATACGGGTCGATCTTGACCGCCGCCAATTGCTCCTCTTCGGTCAGCGGGCGGATCGGCGTGGGCGGTTTAACGTCCGCGACCTGCAACGAGATTCCTGCATCCAGCGAAATTGTTTGGATCGACACCCCTGTCATTTCCTGTAACGCCTCATTCACTTTATTATCGATCACAGCAATTCTCCTGAATTCGGTTGTTAAAGCCCAATGGTGCGCCGTGCGCACCCTACAAATACTTGCGGTTGTTTTTCGCCTTTCGCCTTTCGCCTTTCGCCTTTCGCCTTACTTCATGGCATCGGTAACGACGGTAATCATCTCGTCCATGATTTCGCTGGCCGGTGGATCCACGACGTCAACCACGATTTCCTTGACGGCGAACCCGACCTGCCCGGTCATCTCTTTGAAAAGCGTCGAGTTGGTGCCGCGAAAGCCGTACTCGACCGCTATCCGCTGTAACTCCGGATTCGTGGACAGCAGTTCACCGAGCTCCTTAGTATCCTCATTCAGCGCTACAAAGACTTCCTTGCCGAACAGGGTGGGCTTGGGATACAGCAACACAGCTTCAGCCGGAAACGCCTTCTTCGCCATGGCGTGAGACACCGGTTGATACTCATACAGGAGGCCGAGCGGCACCTTGCCCATGCCGATGGACAGGTAGTCGTCGAACACGCTGTTGACGTAGTTTTCCTTGAACCCTTGGCGTGTGAAGAGTTCGGCAATCCTGCCGGCAAGTTTCCGCGCCGTCTCCCGGTCGGTCACCACCTCATTATTATTCAAGGACTGGCTGACCAGCGCCAGGTACATGGCGCCGGAACTGGCAGTGCGTGGATCGGTCGTAGCGACCAGCACGCTGCGGGTGACGTCGTAGTTTTGATGTTCTCGCAACTCGTTCCAGCGTTTCTTCTGGAACATCAATTCGATGAGCTTGCCCAGATCGAGATCGTAGACCCGGTCGCCGGACTTTACGGCCAACCCGTTAGCCACCAGGATTTGCGCCACCGGTTCCCAGGAAGCCACCACCAGGGGCGAATAAAAGGGGTTATAGGTCGTCGCCGTGAGGTTAAGTTTCTTGGCCGCCTCCTTAATCATCTGCGCCACCAGTACCCCGGACGGGATGAAAAACTGGGCAGCGCCCGGCGCCGTGGATACCTTGGCGGCCATGTCCCGAGAACCGATCCGCGTGACGTCGACCTTGAAGCGATGGTCCGCCAGAATCTGTTGTACCCGCGGATCTTTGAAGAAAGCCTCCACATTGAGGTTGATAAAACCCTTCAGGGTCCGCAGTTGAGAGCCCCGATTGACCTCGATTACCGAGTAGATCATCGTCCCAGCCAGTGCGACTGCAAACAGCAGCGTCGCCATCAACCCCCATTTCTTATTCATCCAGCCCTCCAAACAAGTGAACATGCTTAACCTTAGTTTCGGGATAAAACCGGGTCTGATATTCGGCTATGTGGTTTCAAGACGCTGGTAGGAGCGAGCCGGCTCGCGAACAACACCCGTTCGCGAGCCAATTTCAAGGGTGCGCCGTGCGCACCCTACCAACGCTGAGTACAGAGCAGTGGTAGTGGGCGCCGTACGCACCCTTGAATGCCGCAACTTATGGAGAAACAGCATTACTGTTAGGTGATTTCTGGCAAAGGTCATACCGGAAAGTCAGGTATGGGTGGGTATGGACTCCCCTCCTTGGCTAAGGAGGGGTGGCGCGCAGCGCCGGGGTGGTTCGACCTGGCGGACTGACCCCCCTGCCCTTCGGGCACCCCCCCTTGGCAGGGGGGGGGGGGAATAAAGACTGGACCCACAGGTATGATCTTTTTCGGAAATCACCTTACTTTTCTAGCTTGCCTGTGCATTGATTCTGGCCACTCGCCTTCATGGCCTCGGTAACGACTTGAACCATCTCGTCCATGATTTCGTTGACCGGTGGATCCACGACGTCAACCACGGTTTCCTTAGCGAACCCGAGCGGCCTGGTCATCGCTTTGAACAGCGTCGAGTTGGTGCTGCGAAAGCCGTACTCGACCGCTATCTGCTGTAACTCCGGATTCGTCGACAGCAGTTCACCAAGCTCCTTAGCCTCCTCACTCAGCGCTATAAAGATTTCCTTGCCGAACAGAGTGGGCTTGGGATACAGCAACAAGGCGCCAGCCGGAATTGTCTTCTTCTCCAGCGCGTAATGCACCAGTTGGTGCTCATACAGGAAGGCGAGCGGCACTTTGCTCATCAGGTAGTCTTTGAAAACGCCGTCGACATGGGGTTCCAGGACCCCTTGCCCCGTGAAGAGGTCGGCACTCTCGCAGGCAAGTCGTCGCGCCGTTTCCCGGTTGGTCACCACCTCATTGTCATTCAAGGACTGGCTGACCAGCGCCAGGTACATGACGCCGGAATTGGCAGTGCGTGGATCGGCCGTGGCGATCAGCACGCGGCGGGTGACGTCGTAGTTTTGATGTTCTCGCAACTCATTCCAGTGTATCTTCTGGAGCATCAAGTCGATGAGCTTGCCCAGATCGAGATCGTAGACCCGGTCGTCGGACTTTACGGCCAACCCGTTAGCCACCAGGACTTGCGCCACCGGTTCCCGGGAAGCCACCACCAGCGGTGAATAAAAGGGGTTATAGGTGGTCGCCGTGAGGTTAAGCTTCTTGGCCACCTCGTTGATCCTCTGCGCCACCAGTACCCCGGCTGGGATGAAAAACCGGTAGGCGTCCGGCGCTGTGGATACCTTGGCGACCATGTCTTGAGAATCGATCCGCAGGACTTCAATCTTGAAGCGATGGTCCACCAGAATCTGTTGTACCCGCGGATCCTTGAAGTAAGGCTCCACATTGAGGCTGATAAAACCTTTCAGCAGGGGCCGCTGACAACCCTTACCAAGGATTTGACAAGGCCATATCCATACTATGATGAGTATCGACAGCAGCAGGGCAAGGCCGCCCACGAACGTATCCCACGGCAGCCAGCGGGCCCGCCGGGCGCCAATCAAGCGGGCGGCATCACTTAACCTCGAACACGGCTCTACCTCTACACCCCATCGTTTGAGCTCCGCCACCTCGGGCAGGGTCTTCGTGTCGACCCACTTACCGTCCACCTCGCACCGGGCTGGGGTGAGAAACAGCAAAGGTTTATTCCGATCATGGGAAGGCAATTGCTCTTGTTCCGCCAGGCGGGCGACCAATCGCAATTTTTCCGGCAAACTGTTGATGGGTTCAATCTGCACCTCGCGAGATTCGAAAGGGCCGCCAGGCTGTCCACCCAATTGGCCGGTTGCAATCAGGCATTGCTGCCGGGCGTTGCTGGCTGACAGCAACAACGCCAGCGCCAAGCCCAGTTCGGCGCTACGGCCTTCGATATTGCTCCCTCCTAAAGATTGACACCACTCCTTGGGTAGTTGCCCCTGGACCAGATGTAACCGTTGCTGCTCCACGGAGGCCTGCCGATACCACCATTGATAGAGCGCCAACCACGGGGGCTTCAGTCCCAACTTGCGTACCGAATTGGCGGCTTGACAGCCTGCATTGTAAAGCCCGGCGGGGCGCAAAGGAGCGGCGACACGATCCAATTCTCTTTTAATGGCTTTCGCGTCCTCCACATCATCACCCGATCCGTAGGGTTTGGCATACACTTCCACCAACTGGCCTGAATGGGTTCCTTCCTTGGTAAGCACTGGGATACAAACTAAGCTTTGTTGGCTCATAACGGTTCTCATCATTCTTGCTTTTACCGCAAGCGCTCATCGCGGCGGGGCGCCGCTCCTACGGCGGCTCATAACGGCTCTCATCATTGCTGCTTTTACCGCAAGCCGCAAATACCGTGCAAAGCGAGTTTACGGCTAAGGCGCTTTGCCCGCCAGCCGGGTCTTATCCGTCCACCAGCCGCCTGCAGGCGGCTACAGCTTCTTCCAGGGAGTTCACCGGGACTACGTGGATGTTCAACCTGGCGAGAGCGGCGATCAGAACCGCACAGCGCGTCTGGGTCGGTACTCCCGGGGTCACCTGGGCCGGAACCAAAAAAGGCAACGGTTGCTCTTGGGATCCCAGGGCCAGCGCCAGCTTGAGTTTGTCCGCCAGCCACCGATCCGGTCCAATCTTAACCGGACTCGCCACCGATATCGTCAACGCACCGGTCGCGAGCAGCCGCTGCCCTGGACACCGCTGCGCATACAGCAATAAGCCGAGCGCAATCCCCAAAGCGGCGCCGGCCGCATTGCTCAAGTTGGCTCGAGGATTGGCCAGGTAGAGAACCGGCGGTCCCAGCCAGGTGGCCGGCGAGATTAATGATCGGGCCGGCGGCGGCAACCGGGCGGTGCTCAAGGCGGCTTGCGCTGCGGCGACCGCCACCCCAAGCCCATGCGCATACAGCAGTTCCAGTTGAGGCTCGGCGCCCGCGCCGAGGCCGGCGGGTTCGATCAGCAATTCCAATAACTCACCGTGCTCGGGCTCGGCCAGCTCCACCGCCGGTATCAGTACCGTTTTCCTCGACATGATGACACTCAGTCCTTGACCAGGCCAATGACCGGCCTGAGCAAGGCCGCCCGCACCTCCGGTCGATCCGCTATCCAGCATTCACCTTCGCCGTCCGCGTTCAGGGCAATGATGGCAACCAGGGCTTCCGCAGCTAATGTCACCGGGGTGGCTGCCGACGTATACCACTCACCCCGGCGGGCAATGCCGATGTGCCGATTGGCGAACTCATCCATGGCAAACCCCAGGGCTTCCACCTGGAGCAGCAGTTGATCCGCCTCGGCCGTGACGGTCAAGCGAAAGCAGCCATCCACCGTTTCCAGAGGACGCCCTGGATCCGGTAACGGCAGCTCCGGTCCGCTATCCGCCGCCAGCCGCACGATCTCGGTCAGGGGTTCGAACCCCACGCCTTCCGCCCAGCGGATTCGTTCTCCCAGGGTTTCATGGCCCCACCGTGGCAACCACGACGCCAGTATTTCGCGGGCGGCTTCCTGGGAAAGCGGCGCGGGAACACTCATCAATTCCAGGCGCTGCAATACCAATTTCCACAGCGCTAATTGCTCGTCTCGACTCAAATCCTGTTTGTTCATGCTTTACCTCGCTTGTACAATTCATCAATTGCCCGCTGCGCCAGCTTCACAAACTCCCGAATCAGTTTCGAGTAGGATTGCTCGGCGGAGAGCCCGGCGAATTCGGGATGGGCCGCGATCAGCTTGAGAAATTGGGCATTCTCAAGAAGGCTTCGATCCCCGATACGTTCGGGAATTACTTCAAGGAAAAAGAACCGTCTCAAGGGGTCCTGGTCAATAGCAGGTTGAGTGATGATCAACTGCTTAAGCTGTTCCTTTAGCTTTAGCTTGTCGCTCATGGAATCGATTAGAGCCGCCAGCGGATCCAGGTCATCCACGGCGTCCTCATCAATTCCGTCCAGCCTGGCCCCATCATCCGCAACATCATCCGGTCCATCGGTCGGCCAATCTTCGCCTTCCGGACTGCTTTCCTCGCTGTCAGGTCTTGAGTATTGTCCTCTTGCGGGCAGCCCGATCAAAATGGAACCCTCTTCGGTAGCCAGAAAATCGGCAAACGGCCGGTGACCACAATAGTGCGGCCGATCGTTTCGTAAGACCTCGAAAGTTTTCTCGAAGGCGGCCACCTCGGTACTCATGGGGTGGCTTTGCAGGAATCGCCTGGCCTTGGTTTTCAGCTGGGTCATTTCTCTAAGCACGGCAATGGAAAAGGACTCCCGATCCAGCCAAGCGGTGGGTTCGAAGCCACAGGAACGTAGCAGCTTATAGCGCTCGTTTAAAGATTCCAACACCTTGAGCAGATACAGGCGAATATCCCAATCATCGGCAAAGCCGGCTTGCAGCGGCTTGGGCACGGCCTCCAATACATCATGGAATAAGCTTAATTCTTCCGGCGCCTCGGCCACGCAATCACCGGCGCGTAACCAATAAGGTCCATGCTGCTCACGTGCCGACCGTGACTCGGCGCTGTAATTCTTGCCAAGTCGATTAATTTGGTTTTTCAACGCCTTTTTCGTGCGGGCAAAGGCCAGATTTTCCACGCGGCTCTCTTTACCGGCCAGGGAACGTTGGATTTCCGCCTGCCGCCAGTGCCATCCACCGGGACCCCGGCGGCAAAGATGGGTTAACAGTTCGTGCATATTGGTGGGTTTACCCCTGCTCACATTCACCTTGGCTAAGCCCAGGCGGCGGTGCAATACCTCATAGAGATAAGTGATCGCCTGATCGGCAATCCGCACAGGTTTGCCATCGGGCCCCAGGAGGGGCTTGCCCGAGAGGTCTTTCAAGAAATGGAAACTCTCCTGGCGCGATTTACTGAAGTCATGGAATAACAATTTGCTGACATAGTAAGGCTGGCTGAGTTGCGCCAGAATACGCAAATGCAGCCCCTCACGATCGGCGGGGTCAGTCGGATCGAAGGCTTCCGCCGTCAGGGTGTCTTTAAAAATAGTCAGCAAATCTTGCGCCAGACGGTACAGAACGGTATTGGGTTTTGGTTTTCCTTTCTTAGGCATGGTTTTCCTCCCCGGCAAGACTTTTGAGTCCGGTGGAATCGATGCGTGACTTTGGGTCATCATGGTTTTAACCCCCTGCCTTATGGCTTGAACCCACGGCAATCCACAAACTTGAATGCGGCCGCGACCACGCCGGTTTTGCGGGCATCTACTTTACCTTCGGGATAAACGAAAGGTGATTGGCAGGCAACACGGCCGATTTCAACCTGCCACGGTTGCGAAAGTTCGGTTAAGTCTGAAGACTTATGAGACGCCGGAATAAGCGGAGCGGGCGGAGCGTTTCCGGCGTCCGCCGCTTAGAGGGCCGGCGGGGACGCCGGCGCTCCCAGGACACCGACCACGTAATCCGCGATGGCCAGGCAGCTCGTCAACCCCGGCGATTCGATGCCGAATAAATTCACCAGACCCCTGACGCCATGCTCCGCCGGACCCTGAATCATAAAGTCCACCACCGGCTGTCCCGGCCCTTGCAGCTTGGGCCGGATGCCGGCATAACCCGGTTGCAACGCGCCATCCTGCAAGTCCGGCCAGTAACGGCGCACAGCGGCATAGAACCCATCCGCCCGACGGGGATCGACCCGATAATCGATCCGGTCCACCCATTCCACATCCGGCCCGAACCGGGTCTGTCCGGCCAGATCCAGGGTGATATGAACGCCCAGTCCGGCCTGCTCGGGTACGGGATAGATCAGGCTGTTAAAGGGAGCCCGGCCGGACAGAATGAAGTAATTACCTTTGGCAAAATAATAAGCCGGCACGTGCTCCGCCGGGAAACCGCGCAGGCTTCCGGCCACCCGTGCGGCGTGAAGACCGGCGCAGTTGATCACGCGGGTCGCCAGCAGCCGGATGGGGTCAGAACCGCCCACGTCCAGAACAATCCCCTCTTCCCGCCGCTCGCCGCCTGTCACCGGGCTGAGAAAGGCAAACAGGGCGCCGGCGCGCTCGGCATCGCCCTGCAAAGCCAGCATCAGGGCATGACTGTCGATGATGCCGGTGGAGGGTGAGCGCAGCGCTTTTATACAGCGGATCGCCGGTTCGATGGCATACACCTGCCCGGCATCCAGCCACTGCAGATCATCGACGCCGTTGCGGGTTGCCTGGGCAAGCAGGCGTTCCAGTTCAATCAATTGCGCCGGCCCGGTGGCGATGATCAATTTGCCGCAGGCCCGGTGAGGAATACGCCGTTCCTGGCAATAGCGATACAGCGCCCGCCGGCCCGCCACGCAAAAGCGGGCTTTCAGGCTGCCCGCCGGATAGTAGATTCCGGCATGAATCACCTCGCTGTTGCGCGAGGAGGTCTCCGTGCCGATGGCATGGGCCGCCTCTACCACGATCACTTCCCGGCCGGCCAAGACTAATGCCCGCGCCACCGCCAGACCGATAACGCCGGCGCCGATAACGACACAGTCAACCCGCTCCAGCGTCGACAAGGTTCATTCCCCCATTTGCAATAACAGACCCCGCTGCCGCGCGCTGTGGAAACTGAGCAGGAACACGCCCACCCCCGCCGCCAGATAAACGGCATTCAACAGCACGGCGTAGACCATTTGATCGACTCGAAACGTGTGTTCCAGCAATACCGCCCGCATCCCTTCGAATACATGGCTGGCGGGCAGGCACCAGGCCACCGGCTGCAACCAGTGAGGCAGAACGGAGACCGGATAGTAAACCCCGCACAGCGGGGCCAATGCAAAGACCGCGATCCAGGCGATGCTCTCCGCCCCCAGGCCATGGCGCAGCACCAGCGCCGACACCAGCAGACCGACCGACCAGCCCATGACCATCAGATTGACGAAAAAGCCGATCAAGGGCAGTCCCAGGGTGAAGATGGAGTAGCCATAAAAAGGAATGGCCAGTGCCGCCGCCGCCCCCACCCCGATCAGGGTACGGATCATACTGATCGTCAACAGGGCGCAGACCAACTCATAAGGCCGCAGCGGACTGACGAACAAATGGCCCAGATTGCGGGAGTGGAGTTCCTCGAAAAAGACGACGGAGACACCCAGTTGACTGCGAAACAGCACATCCCACAGCAACACGGCGGCCAGGAACAGGCCGGCGGCGCGGCTCAACAAGGTGCTGTTGGTCATGAAAAACTGGGTGATAAAACCCCACAGGATCATCTGCACCGTGGGCCAGTACGCCAGTTCCACCACCCGCAGCCAGGAACTGCGCAGCAGATAGACATAGCGCAGCACCATGGCGCCGAGGCGCCCTAAAGAGAGGCTCATACCGTCACCTCGCCGCTCTGAATGCCACGGGCGATATCCAGAAACACCTCTTCCATGTCCTGCCGGCCATAGCGGCGGATCAGTTCGTGCGGCGGCCCGGTGTCGACGATCCGACCGCTGCGCAGCATGATCACCTGATCGCACAGGCGTTCGACCTCGCTCATGTTATGGGACGCCATGAACAGGGTGGCGCCGCTGTGGGTCTGGTAGTCTTTCAAGGTATTGCGCGCCCGGTCGGCGGTATCGGGATCGAGTGAGGCGGTCGGTTCGTCCAACAACAGCACCTCGGGCTTGTTCAGCAAAGCTTTGGCCAGGGCAACCCGGGTCTTCTGGCCGGCGGACAGTTTGCCATAGGGACGCTTGAAGAAGGCTTCGATATCCAGTTCCCGGCCCAGTTCGGCCAGCCGCTGGCGTACTTTACGGACACCATAGAGGCGGGCGTAAACGCCCAGATTCTGCGCCACCGTCAGGCGATGGGGCAGGTCCACATAGGGCGAGGAGAAGTTCATCCGCGGCAGCACCCGGTAGCGGTGCTTGAGCATATCTTCGCCGAGAATGCGGATCCGTCCGTCACTGGGCAACAGCAGACCCAGCAGCATGGCGATGGTCGTGGTCTTGCCGGCACCGTTGCCGCCCAGCAGGGCGCAGGTGCTGCCCCGCTGTACTTGAAAGCTGATGCCGTCCACGGCCTTGATCGGGCCATAATGCTTGTACAGATTCTCGACCTGAATCACGGTTTCAGTCATAACGTCGTGTGATCTCTTCCAGAGCGATGATCATGCCATCCCGTATTGCTATCGGTACTTTACGAAGATAACGACCGGCGCAGGGACCGGCAAAGCAATAGTCGTCTTCGATGCGGAACTGGGCACCGTGCAGGCCGCATTGGATCAGGGCGCCGCTGTAATCCAGAAATCGGTCGGTTTCCCATTCCATCGGCGCGCCGGTGTGGGGGCAACTGTTGCGATAGGCGTACACGCCGTCAGCGGTGCGCACCACCAGGATATCGGTATAAAACGCCTTGGGGTCGGCGGCAAAGCCTTTGCTGGCGCCTTCGGGGAGGTCTTCCAGACGGCAGAGGATATTAAGGTATAGGCATGGTCGATCCCGCGCAGCGAATAATACCGTCTAGGTTGGGGGACCGATCAGGACCGCTAATTTGATCCCTGGAATATCTTTGAAATCTTTCTCATTGTGTGTCAGCAGTGTTAGAGCATGCTGGATAGCCTGGCTGGAAAGCCAAAGATCCTGAATGCGGAAATCGTGACCCCGGCCTGTGCTTTTTAGGTGTGCTGCCAGTTTCCCGAAAATTTCTCCTGTCGTCTCATCAATCGGCAATACTGCTTTTCTTTTCAATTGTGCGACACCGGCAAACCGTTTCAGACGTAACTCTGGAGATTTGGCGATTTCGGCTCCGTATTGCAGTTCAGCAATCGTCACGGGTGAAACATAGATGGGTTCCTGGCCAGTAATCGCTGCAACCTCAGCGGGGCTGATCCTTGCCCGCTCGATATCGATCCATACGGACGTATCAATCAGGAATCCCATGAGTTTCGCATTTCCTCAGCCAAGGTTCCACCGATACGGCTGTCGTTGAGCCATTCCTGAGCAGCTTCTTCCGCAACAATGCCGTACAGATCGGACATAGCTTCCAGTGCAGTCATCCTAGCTACACCAGGAAGAATTCGAGCGATTGTGCGGTTATTGCGCGTAACCAGGACAGAATCACCCTGGCACTCAACGCTATCCAGGATCTGTTCAAGATTATAGGCTAAATCGGCTGTCGATATGGTACGCATATTAACTTGGTTCCCGTAAAAGGGAAAAGCAAAAAGTTCAAAGGGGCTACCCTGGGAGCGCCGGCGTCCCCGCCGGCCTTATTTTATGGGGCCGGCGGGGACGCCGGCGCTCCCAGGACTACTTTTTCATATCCTGCAACCGGCGCACAAAATCCGCATGTTCCGGGCTGGCCAGACCCTCTTGCAGCACCTGAAGCACCTGCCGCAGGTTACCCGCGATGAGGGCGGTGGGATCCAGCCATAACCCTGGAAAAACCTCACTTTGATACCAACCTGCGGCTGTTGGCCGAAGCTTTTGGTACTGGCCGTTGCGCAGCATAAACCAGTCGATAGCCCGGTCCCAAACCCGCCACACCACATACTCGCGGACGCCGTTGCGACGATAGGCGTTGAGTTTGTCATGCAGATCATAGCTGGCGCTGCTGGCTGCGACTTCGGCGACCAGTTCCGGTGCTCCTTCGACATAACCATTAAGGGTATAAGACTGGCCGCCGAATTCTGGCAGAATGCGCAGGAACGCATCCGGTTGCGGTTCATTATTCAAATCCAATCGTAGAGTAGCGTTATCGCCACCTTGAACCCCTAAGGTTTGCGCCCGATAAACGCCCATCCAGGTAATCAAATCAAAATGAGGACCACCGTGTTCTTCAGTCGATACCGGTGAAGGCATGTAAACTACCCCTTCGATCAATTCAGCCTTCTTGAGGTGCGGCATAGCCTCGTAGCGTCGTTCAAATTCGGCGCGTGTCAAACGATCGCCGGCTCGTAATTCCGGCGTCCGCCTTGCCGTTATCGTCTCCTGTTCGCCATAATGCAGTATTGTCATAGCGATTTCTCCGACTTCTTAATCACCGCCACCTCCGCGCCAGTTTCGGCAAATCCCCTTCCAATCCCATCGCCCGCCGGGCGATGAGATTCTTGACCGGCTCGACCGCATCGGTCAGATTCAGCCCCAGATTGCGCAACCACTGCACCGGCGGCAGGGAACTGCCGAACAGCCGCTTGAAGCTGTCCATGACTCCCAGCATCAGCAGGTTCTCCCCTTTGCGCCAGCGTTCGTAGCGCCGCAATACCTTGAGAGAACCGATATCCTTGCCGGCCGCAGCGGCCTCCAGCACCACTTCCGCCAGAGCCGCCGCATCCAGCACCCCCAGATTCACCCCCTGCCCCGCCAGCGGATGTATCACATGGGCGGCATCACCGACCAGGGCGATATGCGGTTTGATATAGTCCTGCGCATGTTGCAGCCGCAACGGAAAAGCGCCTCTTGGACCGACTTCGACGATTTCCCCCAGGCGATGCTCGAAAGCCTCGCCCAGCGCCCGCGCAAAAGCGGCTTCATCCAGTTGCAGCAACTGCTCGGCCTGCTCCGACGTGGTGGACCAGACGATGGAACAGCGACCGTCGTGCAGCGGTAAGAAAGCCAGAGGACCGGTCGGTAGAAACCGTTGCCAGGCCGTCTCCTGGTGCGGCTTTTCGGTGCGGACCGGCGCCACCACGGCCTTTTGCCCGTAACCCCAACCGACCACATCCACCTTGGCCCAGTGCCGGACTCTGGAATCGGCGCCGTCGGCGCCTACCAGCAAGCGGGCGCGCAACTCCCGCCCATCCTGGAGCCGCAGATGCGCCTCCGGCTCCAGGATGCTGGCCAAAGCCAGCGTGGCCGGACAGAGCAGGTCCACATTGTCCAGTTGCTCGACCCGCTCCAGCAGCGCGGTCTGAATCACTCGGTTTTCGATGATCCAGCCCAGTAGCGGCTCGCCCAGCGCGGCGCCGTCGAAATGGATCTGGCCGGAACCGGCGGCGTCCCAGACCCGCATCTCCCGATACGGGCTGACCCGCCAGGCCAGTATCCCTTCCCAGGCGCCGACCGCCGCAAAAATCCGCTGCGAGGCCCGCGAGATGGCCGATACCCGCAGATCGATATCGGCTCCCGGCCGGATCCGCTCCAGCGACGACTCCTCCAGCAAGGCGACCTGCAGCGGGCTGTCGCCCAGAGCGCAGGCCAGGGCGGCGCCCACCATGCCGCCGCCGGCAATCACGATGTCATAGTCCAGTCGCTCGCTCATGAGGCTTTCCTGCTGACTAAAGGCAGACCGCGGGCCAGTCGCGGCAGGCGTCCGTCCAGGCCCATCGCCTGACGGGCCAGCGCGTGTTTGGCCGGTGGAAACAGATCGAAGGCCAGTAAACCCAGATGGCGGGCCGGAACCAGCAAAGGATTGGTAAACAAGCGGGTCAGACCGTCGGTAAAGGCCACCGCCCGCCGCTGATCCCAGCGGCGCCAGTCGGCATACTTTTCCAGCACCGCCAGCTCACCGATATCCTGACCCATCTGGCAGGCCTCGGCGATCACCTCGGCCAGCGCCGCCACATCGCGGATGCCGACGTTGAAACCCTGGGCGGAGACCGGATGCAGAGTATGCGCCGCATTGCCGATCAGGGCGACGCGCGGGCGCACATGCTCGCGGGCTTTGATCAATCGCAGCGGATAGGCCTGACGCCTGCCGATCCGCTGGAAGCGTCCCAGCCGCTCCCCGAAACGGACCTGTAGCAAAGCGAGGAAAGCCTCGTCATCCAGATGCAACAACCTATCTGCATCGGCGTTATCGACCGTGCATACCACCGCGCAACGGCCCTGGCTCATCGGCAACAAGGCCAGCGGCCCGGAATCGGTGAAGCGCTCGTAGGCGACATTTTGATGCGGATATTCCGGCGTCAGATTGGCGATGATCGCGGTCTGGCCATAATCCCATTCGATGGCGTCGATTCCCAGTTGCCGCCGTATTAGTGAACGGGCGCCATCCGCCGCGACCAGCAATTTCGCCCCCAGATCCACCGTTCCTTCCGCCAGCCGCACCGTGGCGCGAACGGCGTCGCTGTCGATACGGAAATCCTCCAGGCTGGCCGGACAGAGCAGCTTGACATTCTCCAGGCGACGCAGCCGCGCCGCCAACAACTCGCCGAGCACGCGCGCCTCCACCACATAACCCAGCGCCTCCACCCCTTCCTCGTGCTGATCCAGCCGGGCAAAGCCCGGTCTGCCGCGCTCCGAAATATGAATCTTCAGGATTGGCGTGGCGACCGCGGCCAGACTGTCCCACACGCCCAGACTCTCGAAGATCAGGCGGGCGCCATAAGCCAATGCCAGGCTGCGGTCGTCATAACCCGGCTGCGAGGTCACGGCGAATGGCAGCGCCTCCACCAAACCGATGCGCAACTCCTGCCCGGCCAGGGCGCAGGCCAGGCTGGCCCCCACCAGTCCGCCGCCGCTAATCAACAGATCATAGTCAGTATTCATCCGCCCCCCATTAAAGCTTCAATCGCGTCCACCGTCTTGGGAACGGCGGCGCTTAAGATCTCATGTCCGCTTTCCGTTACCAGTACATCATCCTCGATGCGGACGGCTATATTCCACCAGCGTTCAGCCACACCCTCGCTACCGAAGGGGATATATAAGCCCGGCTCCACGGTAGTCACCATACCCGGCTCGAACGCCCGCCAGTCACCACCCACCTTGTAATCACCCACATCATGCACATCCATACCCAGCCAGTGCCCGGTTCTGTGCATATAGAAGCGCTTGTACCCCTCCTCCTCGATCAGCTTGTCCACCTCGCCGATCAACAACCCCAGTTCCACCAAGCCCTCGGTCAGGGTCCGCACGGCGGCATCGTGCATATCGTTCCAGCGCTTGCCGGGCCGTACCTGGGCGATGGCGGCCTGCTGCGCGGCCAGCACCAGCCCGTACAGCATCCGCTGCTCCGGCGAAAAGCGACCGGTAACCGGAAACGTGCGGGTGATGTCGGCGGCATAACCGTCCATCTCCGCCGCGGCGTCGATCAACAACAGATCGCCGTCCAGCAAAGGAGCATTGTTTTCGGTGTAATGCAGGATACAGGCGTTAGCGCCGCCGCCCACGATCGAGGGATAGGCCCAACCGGCGCCGTGACGCATAAAAGTATAGAGAATCTCGGCCTCGAGCTCGTGCTCCATCACTCCCGGCTTGCAGGTTTGCATGGCGCGAACATGGGCTTCGGCGGACACCCGTCCCGCTTCCCGCATCACCGCGAGTTCCGCCGCGCTCTTGCGCAGCCGCATCTCGTGCAGTACATGCTCCAGGGCGATAAACTCGACCGGGGCGCGCACCCCGGAGCGGGACTTGGCCCGTACCTGGTTGAGCCAGTCCATGACCCGACGGTCGAAGGCGGGGTTATAACCGATGGAGTAATAGACCCGCTGGCGGTTTTCCAGCAGCTCCGGCAGGCGCTTGTCGATCTCGCCGACCGGCTGGGCATGATCCGCGCCGTAGCGCTCCACCGCCCCCTGCGGACCGGCGCGGCGGCCATGCCAGGTTTCCATCAAGGGATCGCGCTCCCGACAGAACAGCAAGAATTCCTGTTCATTGCCCGGCGCCAATACGGCGACGGCTTCCGGTTCGGGAAAGCCCGTCAGATAATAGAAATCGCTGTCCTGCCGAAAAGGATAATGGACATCGCGGTTACGTGGCGCTTGCGGCGCGGCCGGAACCAGGGCAATGGCGCCCTCTCCGATCCGTTCCAGCAGAACCTGGCGGCGCCAGGCGAATTCTTGCGGGGGTATAATCTTGGCGAACATCGCTCGGCGCACTCAGTGGCGGTAGGTTGGCGGGCGCGTGTTCAATTCCTCATTGACCAGCAACACGCCCATTCTTACGTATTCGGCGATTTCCATATAGGCCGCTTCCTCTTCCTCGGAACCGTCCCCGGCGACGGAACCCAACCGGCAGATTTCCACCACATCGGCCAGGAATTCCTTTACCTCCGGCGATAACAACCGCTCCTGATGCAGACCGGCCAGCACCAGGCCCGTCAGAAAGCCCTGGCACCACTGTCCCAAGGCGTCGAACCGTTGGTTCAGCGTATCCTGATCGGCAGGCAGCAGCAGGGCAAAGCCCAGGTCGGCATCGTCCAATTGAGCGGCGCTCAGGTAGAAGAGCTCCTCGACCAGGTCCTGCGCCTGCCCGCTGAGTGGACCGGCGTCGAGTTCAGCCTCGATCCGTTTCAGGCAGAGTTCGTTGCTTATTGTGCTGTCAGCGCATAACATTCCGCACAGCAGACCATGCAGCTCGGCGGGATCGTTATGATCCAGGACGCATTCAAGGCTTTCGAAGTCGAAGAGATCAGTTCGAGGGTTCACCCGGGTGCTCCAGTGTGGTGGCGGCGTTGCCCCGACTCATCCTAGCACTAGCCCGAGAGCGTAGAAATAGCGAGAATGACTATCACCATCCAGCCACTCCTTACGTCCATGAATATCGATAAGTTAAAACAGCTCTGCGCCAACCATCTGGCGACCCTTGACACCCGGCTGGCCGCTCTGCTTGCCTACTGTGAGCAACTGCGGTTGGAGAACCAGTCGCTACACGCCCGCGAGCACGAGCTGCTGGCCGAGCGGGACGGCTTGATCCAAAACAACGAGCAGGCGCGCACCCGGATCGACGCCATGGTCATGCGCCTGAAAAACCTGGAGAATTCCAATGAACAGTAAAACGGCGCCGACCACGACCATTCAACTGCTGGAGTATGAATATCGGATCGCCTGCCCGCCGGAGTCCCGCGAATCGCTACTGGCGGCGGCGGACTATCTCAACTCCAAGATGCTGGAAATCCGCAATACCGGCCGCTTGAGCAATATAGAGCGGATCGCGATCATGGCCGCCCTGAATATATGTCATGAACTGCTGACCTGTCGGCAGGAGGTGGCCGAGCTGAGCGATTTTGTCAACGGCCGTGTACAGGAATTGTCGAACACGATTGAAACCGCCCTTAGCAAACGCGCTTGAATCGCGGTATAGTAGCGTCATGGGCATCCTCTGCAGTGTTCGTGATAAGGGCTGAGATACCCCTTGACCCATATAGTCTGCCAGGGGTACCAGGTCAATGATGTCGGTGTGCATGTCCACCCTGGCCGTGGAAAGCCTGAGACATTATCCTGCTTCCCCACTTGAACGCTTCGGTTCAAGGGCAAAAGCCCGCGACGGCACAATGGTGGAGGGTGTCCTTTTTTACTTCCCCCGCTTGGCAGTGCGCTTTCCTGCCGCGCCCGGTTGTCGGACCATCTCCCCTCATGTCAGCCACCGTTGCCTTGCGTAAGCAGATGCGCGCCTTGCGCCGCGCGTTGCCTGCGGCTGAACGCCATAGGTGCGCCCGGCAACTGGCCAGGCGGGTGGCGGCGCTGAAGGCATTCAGCCATGCCCATCATCTCGCCGCTTACCTGGCGGTCGACGCTGAGATGGATCCGGCTCCGTTGCTGGAACGGGCCTGGGTGCTGGGCAAGCAGGTCTATCTGCCGGTGTTGGCCGGCACTCCGGCGGCGCACCTGCTGTTTGCGCCCTATCATCCGCACAGTGCAATGCAGGCCAACCGTTTCGGTATCATGGAACCGGTCGTGCCGGTCGGGGAACTGTTACCGCCGCAACGACTGGATCTGGTGCTGACACCACTGGTCGCCTTCGACGCCAGCGGCACGCGACTCGGCATGGGTGGCGGTTTCTATGACCGCAGCTTTGCCTTTCGCGGCAACCCGGCGCATTTGCCGAGACCGCTGTTACTGGGATTGGCTTATGAATTGCAAAACGTGACGGAATTGCCCCGGCAGCCCTGGGATATTCCTCTGGACGGCATCGTTACCGAACAAGCGCTCTATCCCGGCTCCGGTGGCCATCTGGTGGAATAAAACGCGATGAATTACTGGTTGCTAAAATCTGAACCTGGCGTATTCGGGGTATCCACTTAAGTCGGGACACTTTGCAGGCTGAGCCCGTAGGGGCGGTTCGCGAACCGCCCCTACGGGGATTCCCTGGGAGCGCCGGCATTTTGCCGGCTGTTGACTGGCGTCGATGCCCTGAGGCCGGCGAAGATGC
>CAIMUS010000214.1 GCA_903844665.1 uncultured Pseudomonadota bacterium | reverse complement strand
GGGAAAGGCCGAATGTGCGGGTTGTCATGGCGAGTTATCTTAACCGTTCAGACCCCTCTCCCCGACCCTCCCCCACAAGGGGGGAGGGAGTTATTGCAAAACAGCTACTTAGCGTATTCCCCCTCCCCTTGTGGGAGGGGGTTAGGGGGAGGGGGGTGAACGCTTACAGTTATCTTAACCGCTTGAGACCGCTTTCCCCAAGCCATTGGTGGCGCCGGCATCTTGCCGGCGGGTTGGTGACGCCGGCATCTTGCCGGCGCTCAATCCAGATACCGTTTTAACAATCCCTGATAGGCATCGATCCGCCGATCGCGCAGATAGGGCCACAGGCGCCGTACCGTCTCGGAACGGTTCAAATCCACTTGGGCGGTCAATACGGTGGCGGCATCCGCCGGCGCGCTGGCCAGGATTTCACCCTGCGGACCGGCGACGAAACTGCCGCCCCAGAACAAGGCGCCGGCGGTATGGCCGGAGGGGTCCGGCTCGAAGCCGACGCGGTTGCAGACCAGCACCGGAATCCCGTTGGCGATGGCATGGGCGCGCTGGATGGTAATCCAGGCGTCCCGCTGGCGCTGCTGTTCGGCGGCATCGTCGTTGGGGTCCCAGCCGATGGCGGTGGGATAGAGCAATATTTCCGCCCCGGCCAGGGCCATCAGTCGGGCCGCTTCCGGGAACCATTGATCCCAGCAGACCAGCACACCCAGCTTCCCCACCGAGGTGGTGATGGACATGAAACCTGTATCGCCGGGGGTGAAATAGAATTTTTCGTAGTAGCCCGGATCGTCGGGAATGTGCATCTTACGATAAATACCGGCGATGTGGCCGTCGCTTTCCAGCACTACGGCGGTGTTATGGTAAAGCCCTGCCGCCCGCCGCTCGAACAGCGAGGCGACCAGCACGACGTCGAGTTCCCTGGCCACGGCGCCCAGCTGCCCGGTGGACGGGCCCGGAATCGGCTCGGCCAGATCGAAGCAATCGGTATCTTCCGTCTGGCAGAAATACGGCCCGGTGTGCAACTCCTGCAACAGCACCAGCCGGGCGCCCCGAGCGGCGGCTTCGCGGATGCCGGCGATGGAGGCGGTCAGGTTGGCGGCACGGCTCTGGCTGCAGCTTTGCTGGACCAGTCCGACAGTTAATATCTGCTTCACTTTCATACATTTTCTTGGTTTATCACAGTCTCATTTTACGAGACTGAACGATTTTTTATTCTGGGGTATCCACTTAAGTCGGGACGCTTTACAGGCTGAGCCGGTAGGGGCGGTTCGCGAACCGCCCCTACGGGGTTTCCCTGGGAGCGCCGGCATTTTGCCGGCTGTTGACTGGCGTCGATGCCCTGGGGCCGGCGAGGACGCCGGCGCTCCCAGGGTCGGATTGTCCCGCCTTAAGTTGGTAGCCCATCCTAAAAATCTGCGCAACGGCCTGAACAGCTATTCGAGATTCTGCACCTGTTCGCGCATCTGTTCGATGAGCACCTTGAGTTCCACCGCGGCGCGGGTGGTCTCGGTATCGGCGGATTTGGAAGAAAGCGTGTTGGCTTCGCGATTCAATTCCTGCATCAGAAAATCCAGGCGCCGGCCGACGGCCTCGGGACGCCTTAAGACATCACCGATTTCATCCAGATGGGCCTCCAGGCGATCCAGTTCCTCTTCCACGTCCAGGCGCTGGGCGATAATCACCAATTCCTGCTCCAGGCGGTGATGGTCCGGCTCCACCGGCAATTCCGCCAGCCGGGACAGTAATTTCTCCCGCTGCCGGACCAGCACTTCAGGACGCCGGGCACGGATTTTCTGAAGCTGGGTTCGCATGGCCTCGCAGCGCTGCAGAATCATCCCGCCGATGCGCTCGCCCTCCCGTTCGCGGGTGGCCACCAGTTCCGCCAGGGCGCTGTCCAGGCAGGCTAACATGCCCTGCTGAATGGTCTCCAGCGCAGGCTCCATCTCACTCACCACGCCGGGCCAACGAAACAATTCACCCAGGCGCAAGCCGGTGCCCGGTCCCATCAGCGCCTCCAGTTCCGCCGCCGCGCCGAACAAACCTTCCGCCAGCGGCCGGTTCAGGGAAACCGTCACCGCGCTGCCGGCGGCGGATTGCAATTTAAGATTGGCTTCCACCTTGCCACGGCTCAGCGCATTGCCGATCCGCTCGCGCACACCCGCTTCCAGCGCCCGTACGGTTTCGGGCAGACGTACGGCGAGTTCCAGATAGCGATGATTGACGGAACGCAGTTCCCAGATCATCGTCCAGTCCTCGCGAAGTTGCTCGCTGCGAGCGAAAGCGGTCATGCTGCGGAGCATTGCAAATCCTCGATCGTTGCCAGTTAACTCACCTTAACGCTTAAGCGGATTGGGCGCAATGTGCCAACCTGGAGGAGCGCATTTGTTATACTCCCGGTTCGATAAATTCTGAGGAGTCCAGCATGCGTCCCAGCACCAGAGCCGCCGATGAAATGCGCCCGATAAGTATGTCCCGTCACTTTGTCCAGCATGCCGAAGGCTCGGTGCTGGTGGAATTCGGCACGACCCGGGTGATCTGTACCGCCAGCGTGGAAGACCGGGTGCCGCCGTTTCTCAAGGGTAAGGGGCGGGGTTGGGTGACGGCGGAATACGGCATGCTGCCGCGCTCCACCCATACCCGGATGCAGCGCGAGGCGGCGCGCGGTCGGCAGGATGGCCGCACCATGGAGATTCAGCGGCTGATCGGCCGCGCCCTGCGAGCGGTGGTGGATTTGGAAGCCCTGGGGGAACGCACTATTACCATCGACTGCGATGTCATCCAGGCCGACGGCAGCACCCGGACGGCGGCCATCTCCGGCGGTTTCGTGGCCCTGGCCGATGCGGTGCGCCATCTGGCCGGCAAGGGGGCGATCCGGAAAAATCCCCTCTATGGTCAGGTGGCGTCGGTTTCGGTGGGCATCTATCGGGGGATTCCGATCCTGGATCTGGATTATGCCGAAGACTCAGAGGCGGAAACCGATATGAATGTGGTGATGAACGACGCCGGCGCCTTTGTCGAGTTGCAGGGCACGGCCGAGGGTCATGCCTTTCATCAGGAAGAACTGCTGGCCATGCTGGCATTGAGCCGGGTCGGCATCGAACAGGTGTTGAAGAAGCAGCGGGAAACCCTGGGACTGAACTGAGATTGGGGGGATCGAGGTGCGAAGCATCGTTCTGGCTACCGGCAATCCCGGTAAGGTGCGGGAACTGCAAGCGCTGCTGGCGGCGCTGGAAGTGGAAATCCTGCCGCAGTCGGCTTTTACCGTGCCGGAGGTCGAAGAAACCGGCTTGAGTTTCGTGGAAAATGCCCTGCTCAAGGCCCGCAACGCCGCCTATTACAGCGGGCTGCCGGCGATAGCCGACGATTCCGGGCTGGTGGTAGACGCGCTGCACGGCGCGCCGGGGATTTACTCGGCCCGCTATGCCGGTCCCGGCGCCGGGGATCGGGATAATGTGGAGAAACTGCTGCACGAACTGCGGACCGTGCCGGCGGCGGCGCGGAGCGCCCGATTTTACTGTGCGCTGGTTTACCTGCGCCATGTCGAAGATCCCATGCCGCTGCTTTGCGAGGGGGCATGGGAGGGGATCATCGCTCAGACGCCGAAAGGTGCGGGCGGATTCGGCTATGATCCCGTCTTCTTCGTGCCGTCCGAAGGGAAGACGGCGGCGGAACTGGAGCCGGCGGTCAAGAACCGGCTGAGCCATCGGGGGCGGGCGCTGACGGAGTTGCTGCGGCGCTTGGAGCGGTAGAGGGTACATACCCGCAAACCCTACTCCACCGTGAACACCTCCTCCAAACGTCGGGCCTCTAACACCTGCTCCACCCACTGCTCCAATTGCTCCCGGCCGGCGCCCGCTAACCGCTCGTCCACCCATGCTGGCAGTGTGCCAAAGCGCCGGGTAAGCAGCTTTCGCAGCAGAGCAACCCCGCCTCCTGCTGGAGGCCCTCCTGAAACCCTTCCTGGTGGCTCTGCTGGCGGCCCTTCTGGATACCATGCCGTTCAATACTGGTCACATAGCGCATACGTCGCTCCTCTTCCGACTGTTCAAGTTCAGCCTCAAAACGGATTTCCAGGTCTTTCGGCAATTCCAGCACCCAGTCGAATTACTTAGCCTCAATGCAGCTTCTCTCAACCTGGATGTTCTGACTTCCAGGCTTTTATTAGACGGTTGGCTTCTTGAATCTGCGAGCGATTCATACCTTTTTTAAGATTATTTTTGATCTCTATAACTTCCGACCATTCATGGTCTATTATGACACTCTTATGGCGTTGTGATGCAGCTAAACTAATCCATATGTAAGCTTGAACTAAATCTTTCGACACAGGCTCGCCTTTATGATACATCATGCCCAGAATGCATTGAGCCTCAGCCATACCTCCTTCAGCAGCCTTGTGCAACCACTCCACTGCCTCCCGAACGTCCTGGGTTACACCCCGACCTTGCCCATACATCAAGCTCAGACTAAATTGAGCCCCGGCATTACCTTGCTCAGCGGCTTTGCGATACCACTTCATTGCTTCCCGCTCGTCCTTGGTTATTGGTACTGGTTCAGTCTGATTATCCTCCAACTCATTGATTTCCACGGCTGCGACTTTAGTCCGCCGCTTTAGCCTCGAAGGCGGCAGCCCGTGGTGCAAACCACCGTCTTTAGACGTCGCGTCTTCAGGCGGCGGTTCAATCCGCCTGCGAAGCGTTTCAGGCGGGGGTTTATC